>CAZLUL010000081.1:0-16516 GCA_964562635.1 uncultured Fibrobacteraceae bacterium
CGGCCACACCGGGTATGGACAGGAAGCGCGGCACGATCCAGGTCTCGGCCCGGTCGCGCAGATCGTTCATCGAAAGGGAGGAAATCAGGCTGACGGAAAAGAATTCCTCAGTCCGCAATTCTTCCGGCACATAGGGCCGGATGAAAGGTTGGCTGGCCTGATCCGGCAGGTTGCGCCGCACCGAACCCAGGCGTTCCGAAAGCTCCAGCCGCGCAAATTCCATGTCCGTGCCACGCTTGAATTTGGCCGTGACCGTGGACTGACCATGGCGCGACTGGCTGTCCAGATCCTCGACCCCGTGGCAACCCGCGACGGCCTCTTCGATGGGCAAGGTCACCGAACGCTGGATCGCGCTGGGGGAGGCCCCGTTCCAACTGGTGACGATGGACAGTTCGGGCAGCTCGGTCTCGGGCATCGCTTCAATATTCAGCTTGGGCAGGGCGTACACGCCGGTGACCATCAGGGCCGCAAAGAGCATCCAGGTGGCGACGGGGTGGTCAACGGCGAAACGAATCATCTCTAGTACTCCTTGTCCGTGGACCGGTGCAGCATTTCATACACAACCGGTGTCAGGAACAGCGTCAACAGGGTAGCGATGGACAAGCCACCGATGATCGTGATGGCCAGTGGTCGTTGCATCTGCTCGCCGGTGCCCAGGCCCAGACCCATCGGAAGCATCGCCAGCACCGTGGTGACCGTCGTCATCAGGATGGGGCGGAAGCGCATCGCACTGGCCGCCATGATGGCCTCGCGGCCGCCCATGCCGTCTTCGCGCAGCCGCCGGATGGTGGCCACCTTCACGATGGCGTCGTTCACCGCAATGCCCAATAGGGCGATCATGCCGATCAACGAGATGATGTTCAGGGTCTGCCCCGTGATGAACAGCGTGATCAGGCCGCCGGTGATGCCGACGGGCAACACCGCCGAGATGATCAGCGGATCCAGGAAGCTTTCGAATTGCGCGGCCAGGATCATGTAGACCAGCAACGCGCTGAGCAGCAGGGCAAAGCCCAGGTCCCGGAAACTGCTGTTGATTTCTTCCTGTTCGCCGCCGGTAACAAACGCGATGCCCTCGCTCACGTTCAGGCTGGCCAGCAACTGGTCCACGTCGTGCCACACCTCAGCCATGCCACGGTTGTTCACATCGCCGCCGATGGTGATCTGACGCCTCTGGTCACGCCGGACAATTTCGCGCACGGGCGTGCCTGTGGTCTGCATCACGAACGAACCGAGGGGCACGGTCTTGCCATCACCCACAGCCACCGGGGAAGCCAGAACCGTCGGCAGGTCATAGCGCTGGTCCAGCGGCAATCTTACCGCAATGTCAATGCGCTGCTCGATTTCATTGTAGGTGGTCGCCACGGTGCCCTGAATGCGGTTGCGCAGCTCCCGGGCCAGGGCGTCCGGCTCCAGGCCGAAGCGCAGAGCGGTCTCCCGGTCCACGGTGATTTCGACCGTGGGGTTGCCCAGGACCCGATCCATTTCCACATCTTCGAGCCCGGAAATCTCACGCAGGCGCGGAACCAGGTCTTCGGCCGTGACCCGCGCCTCATCGCTCTTTTCAGCAACGATACCCAGGGTGAAAGCCGACTCGCCACTGGCGAGGATCTCGCGCAGGCCCACGCCTTCTTCACTGTAGACAAAGATCCCGCCCTGGATGTCATCCAGCAGGGGCTGCAGCCGGGCCTTGACCTGTTGCAGGTCGGCCCGGCCCTCGCGCGAGGGGCGCAGCATGACCCGGATGCGAGCCGTATTGGCGGCGCTGTATTCTTTCAGACTGGCCAGGGTCTTTTCGGTGATGCCCACCTGGGTGTAAACCGTCTCGACCTCTGCCATGGGGGCCACTGCAGCGGCCAGGTTCCCGGCCAATTCGTGGGTGACTTCCAAAGGCGTGCCGGCGGGCAATTCCAAAGCCAGGGTGAAGTCGCCCCGGGTGCGGTCCGGCATGAAGCTCAGGCGCATCTGGCTGCTGAAGAAACCGGCCACGCCCATGGCGGTCAGGAGCACCACCAGGAAGGCGATCTTGTGGTCCATGACCCGCACGAGCAGGCCGTGGTAGCGTTTCATCAGGCCCTGGAACATGTTTTCGAAAGGCACAAAGATGGCGCTGGGCCGGTCTTTGGGCGTTTTGAGGATGTAGGCCGACAGCATCGGTTGCAGCAGCAGGGCGGCAAATACCGAAACCAGCAACGAAATGGTCACCGTCAGGGCCTGGTCGCGGAAAAATTCGCCCGCAATGCCGGGCACGTAGATGACCGGGAAAAAGACGGCCACGGTCGTTAGTGTGGCGGCGATCACCGGCGAGGCCACTTCGGCTGCCGCCGAGGCGCAAATGTCGCCAATGGCCTTGCCGGTACCCCGAGCCAGGCGCAGGTGCCGGTTGATATTCTCGAGCACCACAATGGAGTTGTCGACCAGCATACCGGCCGCCAGAGAAAGCCCGCCGAGTGACATCAGGTTTAGGCCCACATCGGCAAAGTAGAGGAAGGCCAAGGTGGCCATTATGGACACCGGAATGGCCAGGCCCACGACGAGAGGACTGCGCCAGTCCAGCAGAAAGAAGAACAGCACGATAAAGGCCAGGATCGAACCGTAGTACAGCGAATGCTTCATGCCGTCGAAGCTTTCGGTGACAAATTCGGCGTCGCGGTAGATGAAGCTGAAATCCAGGTCACTGTACTGGTCTTTCAGGATACCCAGAACTTTGTCGATTTCTTCGGTTGTCGTGATGGTGTTTTCGCCGACCTCCTTGTACAGATGCAGCGAAACCACTTCTTCGTTGGCCATCATCGTGACGCCCTCGGGCTCTTTGACCGTATCGAGCACTTCGGCCAGATCACCGATGGTGATGCCGGGGCCGGCAGCGGGAATTTCCGTCTGCCGGATCTCGTCCAGGTTTTCAAATTCGCCCAGGATGCGCAAGGGCAAGTGCAAGGGGCCTTTGCGGATACGTCCGCCGGGAAAGCTGATATTGGCCACGCGCAAGGCCTGGCTTAGGTCTTCGATGGTCAAGCCATAGAGCCGCAGGCGGTCAAAGTCGGGCCGCACCAGGATTTCCCGTTCGGCCCCGCCGATGACCTCGGCCTGACTCACGCCGTTGATCTGTTCGAGAGCGGGTTTGACGACTTCGCGGGCAAACTCGGTCATGCGCGCCATGGGGTTGTCGCCGTGCAGGACCATGATGGCAATGGGGCGGGCGCTGGGATCCCAGCGCAGGATCAGGGGGCGGTCCGCGGCTTCCGGGAAATCGTCCCGGTAGGCCACCCGGTCGATGGACTCGCGCAGATGCAGGTTGGCGAAGTCCATTTCCGTGCCCCACTCGTACTGCACGGTGATGGTCGAGACGCCTTCGCGTGTCTTGGAAACAACCCGGCGCACGCCGGCCAGCCCGGTGATCACTTCTTCCAGCGGCTGGGTCACCAGGCGGGTCAGGTCGTCGGCCGGGGTATCGGTGTAGTTGGTGATGACCGTCAGATTCGGATAGTTGATGGCCGGCAGCAGATCTACCGACAACCGTTGGCTGGCCTGGTATCCGATCAGGACCAGCCCCGCAAACAGCATCAGGATGGCCACCGGACGCCTGACGGCAGTCTGGATGATCATCGGGACGCGCCTTTCGCCTGTGCGGCCAGATAGTCTCCGGCAAAGTCCCAGCGGTCGCTCGCGGCGATGCGTTTGCGGACCTTGATCTTCGCCTCATGGGCCAGGGTCAGATGATCACTGACGACCACTTCTTCACCCGGGGCCAGCGAACCACCGCTGTGCACCTTGAGGATCTCCACCCATTCGTCGTTCTGCAGTCCAATGTCCACGTACAACCAGCGGGCGCGGTCGCCTTCTTTCTTGAAGACCAGAGGACGGTTGTCGCGGATGAGCAGGGCCGACTTGGGCGCCAGCAGTTTATCGTAGTAGACGATGCCCGCGATCTGGGCCCGCACAAACATGCCGGGCCGAAAGCGTCCCTCCGGATTGTCGAAACGAATCACCAATTCGCAGGTCCGGGTAGCGGCGTCCAGGGTGGGGCTGATCACATCAACCGATACGCGCAGGGTATCGCCGGTGGCCGGCACCGTCAGCAACACGGGGCGCCCTTCGGCCAGATAGCCCAGATCGGCTTCCAGCACATTGACCGTCGCTTCGAGTTTATCATTGTTGAACAGGGTGCAAACGGGGCTGTTGACCATCAGGATCTCGCCCTCAACCATGGACAAGCCCTGGATGATGCCGGCAAAGGGCGCCCGGATTTCCGTGTACTCCAGGTTCAGCTTGGCGCGTTCTTCGGCCATGCGGGCGTCAGCCAGGCCGGTGCGCTGCTGCAAGACGGCGTCGCGGAAGGCGCCGGCCTGCAGCGAATTCATTTCCAGTTCCAGAATGCGCGTCTGGTATTCTTCGCGGGTGATGGTGCCTCGGTCGAGCAGTTTGTCCAGATCGTCGCGCCCGATGCGGAAGTCCCTGATCGCTGTCTTGTTCACCTTGAAGGTGTCGTCTTCGGCGGCCATCTGGCTCAGGGCCTGCAGATGCTTGTAGCGGCTCTCTTCCAGAGTGATCTCGTATTCGCGCGGGTCAATGCGGGCAATGACCTGCCCCTTGCGCACCCGGTCGCCATCGCGCACCAGTACGGCCCGCAGTTCGCCGCCGACCTTGGTTTTGATGCTGAGATATTTGGGCGTGCGGATGGCGCCATCGGCGTACACGGGCAAGACCAATTCGCCCTGGCGAATTTGTCCGACATTCACCTTGATGGATTTCTCTTTTTTCGGCTTCTTGGCCTTGGTGCTGTCAGTGTCGGCCGCCGCGGTGGCGGTCGAGTCAGCCTCACTGCCGGACCCGTCTTCGCCGATGCCCAAACATCCGGCCAGGGACAGGCTCAACATCAGAGTCAGGATCGTCACCGTACGGCGAAGAAAAAGAGTCGCACTCAGGGGATTACGCATGGTCGGCCTTTCAAAAACATGGGATGGCTGAGTCTGTCCGGGTTCATGGTCGTACCCAGAGGTCGTACCCAGAGGTCGTACCCAGAGGTCGTACCCAGACAAACATTCCTTCATTCGCGCTTCATTCCGCTCCGGATTCTGCCTCTCGAATTGGCAATGACAATCCTCCGGTCAACGGCCCGTCAGGCCTTTTCCGGAGGATCTCATTCAGACATCATACGCCAACGCGAACCAACGGTTGCAGGCTAATTGGCAGGTTAGCATTTCTTAACGTAGTCGGGGACCACATTTCCGCCTCTCAACCAGTCATTTTTGGAGCCGCCCTATTCCGCCGCCCGCCCGAGCGTCGGCGAAATCCGGTAACAGATGACTTCCAATGGGCTCGGCTCGGCCTCTTCGGCTTCTTCGTCCGGATTGTCGGCACCCCGGGCCTGGAAGGCCCACAAGGCTTCCTTGTGCTCCTTGACCACGACCACCAGATCGCCGCCCGGGAAAAACAAGGCATCCTGCTGGCCGTCGGCGTCACAGGCGAAGGCCACCTGGCGTTCGAAATTGCCGTCGGCGGTGAACACGTCCCAGGTTGAGTGCACACCCTCGGGTTGGTCGCGCTCGCCACGGCTGGGCAAGACCCAGATGCGGCCGTCGTCCGCCACGTGGAACTGCACGATGTCCGGTTCGGTAGGCTCCATGGCAAATTCGATGCTGCTGCGGTTGCGGCGGCGCCAAGGCATCATCATCGCCTTGGCCCTTTCCAGGTCCGCTTCGGTGCGTTTCAGCGATTCGTACTGGCGGGTGATCACCAAGCGGGGGGTGCCGTCAGGCGCATGAACTTCCAGGCGGTATTCGTTGCGCAGCGGGGCGATGACCACGTCGCCCTCGGGGCTCAGGGCCCAGCCGTTTTCATGGGGAAAGAACTCGTCTTTTTCCACAACACTCCGGTTGCCAAATTCGCGGGTATTGACCATCTCGAGGTAGTGTTGGCCTTCGCTGCCGTCGAGGCCGAGCTGGCCAATGAAATTCGTGGCCGTGCGCGACTTTTCGCCCCGGGAAATCTTGAGCCCGCTGATCACCAGTTCGTCGCCTACGGCAGCGGCGGAGCGCACGGCAAAAAATCCGCCCTTGGTCGGGTCGTCGCCACCGGGACGCAGCTCACCGGCCGGCACGCCCTCGCGGTCGACCTTGACGATCTTGCCCGGAAAAGCCTGCACCAGGCCCACGGTGCCGTCCGGCAGGATCAAAGCGTCGGTCACAAAGCGCAGTTCGCCCGGCCCGTCGCCCCGCTTGCCCAGCGAGTGCACGTACTGGCCTTCGGTATCAAACACCTGCACCTCGGTCAATTGGATGTCCAGCAGGTAGAGCTGCCCTTCGTCGTCGGAAAAGACCTTGTTGACGACTCCGAGCAGGTTCTCGTCGTCATCCAGGCCACCGATGCGCCACAGTTCTTCCATGGGCATGATCTGCACGGGTTGGCTGGGCTCGGCGCCGTTGTTCACTTCAGGTATGGCGGCCAGGGCGGCCATCGGCAGGGCCAGCAGGGCCCAGAAAAAGACAAGACGGGATGTGATGCGCATCATGAGGTCACGGACACCTTTAGCTGGTCGGCAATGCGACGTGATGGGAAACGGTCCCTGCCAGGCTCGCAAATCTGGCCGCTGGACCATTCATCTGGAGCATTCATCCTAGCGGGTTGGCGTAAGTATCGCCAGAAAGTAACAAAACCGGGGCCTAACGCAGGCCTTCGGCCCAGAGCACCACCCGGTCGGCTACCTGGGTCAGGTTCAGCCCGCCACGCACCTCCTGCTCGTCGCTGATCTGATAGCCCAGATCCTTCATCGCCTGCAGGATGGCCGGGGCCTGGCCCGCCCGGCGGGTCTCATGGCGGAAATTCAGCCACGTAACGGGCAATTCGGCCGGCGCCGGGCTCAACTTCTGCCGGATGAAATCGGGCTGGGCCTGCGGCCAGGGATCGAGATTTTGGCCAGCAAAAATGAGCACTCCGTGCAGGCTGGCGGGCTGCTGGCCCATCATCTGCAACGCCGTACCACCGAGGCCGTCGATGCCCACCAGGGATGTCCCAGGGGCCAGGAAATAGTCCTGGGCCCAGCGCCGGCAGGCCTCCGCTTCGGCCATCAGTTGGTTCGGCAAGCGGAGCGCATCGGGACCCAGTTCCGGCACAAGGTAGACCGGGAACAGGTCGTCCTGGCCCGTTTTCAGGGTGGGTTTCTGGTCGCCGTGCTCGTAGTTGCGGCCGATGCGCGCGGCCAGGTGCGATTCCTGCCCGTTGCCCTGATTGAGCACCACGATGGGGTTGAGCCCGTCGGCGACATTGCGCCCCGCCGGCAAGTACAGATGGCACACCCGGTCCTGCCCACCGGGGCCCGGGTAGACAAAAGCGAAACTGCCCTTTTTGGGCAGGACACTGCCGAATTCGTCGGCGTCGGCGAGCATCTGGTCGACATCGATCAGGGTGGTGACCAGGGCGCCGGGGCTGCGCCGCGGCAGGTGCTTGGCCGCCGCCTCGGCCACCTTGTCCAACAGGTAGCGCACGGTGGCCTGCTCGGGCAAGGCGACCATGGAGATGCGCTCTTCGTATTGCTCTTGCCAGCCGGAGGGCAATTGCAGCACCGTGGCTGCCCAATTCTCCCGGGCGCCCGACGGAAAAGTCAGCTCGGCCTGCATGATATAGCCGCCGGTTTTCAGGGGGCTGAAGTCGGCCTGGCGGGTGATGCGGTTGGTGCCCGCCGTCAGGTCGATCTTGCCGCGGATGGGCCCGTCGGGCAGCACCGAGCGGCCGGCCTGATCCATGAAATTCAGGCTCAAAGTGGCTGGGCCCGCCTCGGCGCTGATGGCCACCAGTTCCAGGTCCAGGGGTTGGTCGTCGCTGAGGGAATTGCTCAGCTTGCCCAGAAACAAATCGCCGGTGATGCTGTCGGTGCGGAAATCCAGGCGCGCAAATCGTCTTTGGCGCGCCTGGGGATCCAGGGTGTCGCCGGTTTCGACCAGCGAGGCCCGGTGCATTTGTTGGCCGCCGGTCATCACCAAAGTGGCGTTGACGCCCAGCGGCGTATCGACCACCGGGTTGTAGGGCATCAGGGCCTGCCAGGGAATGGTGGTCGTCAGGCGCAGCTGGCCGGCTTCATCGACCCGAATTTTTGGTGCCAACTCCGACACCTGCTGCCAATGCTGCTGGGCCGGGATGTACAAGCCACCCGCACCGCCCTTGGCCTCGATTCCAAAGGCAAAAAGGTGGTGGTTTTCCGATGTCGTGGCGGTCGGATCATCCAATACGCCCAGGCTCAGGATCAGGCCGGGCCCGCCGTTCCAGGGGGCCAGGGTAGCGGCCTGGGCAAACATCGCTTCCCAATCCTGCCCCGCCGTCAACTCGACGCCCAGGCCGGCGTCATTCCAGATCAACCGCAGCTGGGGCTGGCTGAGGGGCACCGCGGCGGTGGGAACGGCCGTGCGGTGGGGAATCAAGTTTCGGGGCTCCGACCAGTTGTCCAGCTCCAGGCTCAGGCTCTGGTCCGCCACCAACCGCGTGATGCGCTGGCGTTCTTCAGTCGTCAGTTTGGCGATGGCTCCGGCCACGGCCCCCTGCAGGTCCGGATCACCGGCCGCCAGGTCCCATTCGCCAAAACCCGCCGCCAGCGCCGCCGCATAGGCTGTCACGGCCCGGTCGGCATCTCCGGCCGTATTTTCCAGGCAGGCCAGGTTGTACCACATCACCGGGTCGTCGGGAAAATCGGTGGTGTACTGTCGGCACAGGGGCAGGGCCTCGGCGCGCAGGTCCTGGCGCATCAGGTCGTTGATGCGGGCCACGGCGGCCCGGCGGTCCTGTTTGTTGTCGGCAGCCACAGCCGCGGTGGCTGACCAGATGGCCAGGCACAACAGCATTCCGAGCAGCAGGCGGGGGGTATTCGCAAATCGGCGGGACATGTGGTCCTTTCGCGCTCCGGGGAATCGCTATTCCTGGGGCGTGTTCAGAGGTCGCGGCGGCGGTGCTGGTCAGTCCGGGCCACCTGCTCAAAAAAGCGCAACCTGAGGCTGGAGGCAAGTCCCCGCTTTTTACTCGGGTTTCGGCGCGGTGCAGCCGGTTGTCGCCGGCGCCCTATATAGGTACCTTGATGACCTCGCCTGGACTCAGTCATCTCTTCGCAGGAAGCCGCAGGTTTCCGCTCTGGACCGGTGGTCGCCTTGACCGCCACAGCGAACGAGGTCGTCATGGCCATCATACCCTTCCATATCGTCGATGCCTTCGCGAGTCGCCCTTTCACGGGCAATCCGGCGGCTATTATTCCCAATGCTTCGAACCTGACCGAAGCCGAGATGTTCCAGATCACGGACGAATTGTCCATGGAGGCGGGCTTTGTCCTGCCGCCTCAGGTGCCCGGCGCCGATGTGCGGCTGCGCTTCTTCACCCAGCGGCGTGAAGCCAGCCTCAGCGGACACGTGGTCATCGCGGCCTTCGCTTCGATGTGCGACCGGGGCTTCTACCGGCCCACGCCCGAAGGAGTGCCACTGCACGTGGAAACCGGGGCCGGACTTCTGCCGGTGACCCTGACCAGCGGGGCCAACGGCAGCACGGTGATCACCATGGGCCTGCCCTCGCCACGCTTCGGCGAACCGGTTCCGGTCAGTGAAGTGGCCACGGCTCTGGGCGTGCCCACCGAAGCGCTCGGTCTCGGCGATCATGGCCCCCAGCGGGTCAGCTGTGGCTTTGATCAGATCGTCGTGCCGGTTGCCGATTGCCAGACCATCCGCGGGGTGTCTGCTGACCACGCCAGTATCCTGGAGCTCACCGACCGCCGCGGCGTGGGCGGGTTGACCCTCTTCTGTCCTGACACCTATGGCCACGATACGGACTTCCACTGCCGATTTTTCCACCCCCAGATGGGCAAGGACGAAGACATCGCCAGTGGCACCAGCCTCGCGGCGGTGGCCAGCTACATCGTGGACCGCTCCCTGGTGCCGCCGTCCGACCGGGTGAGCCTGATCATGGAGCAGGGCCACAGTCTGGGCCGGCCGACAACTGCGCGGATGACGGTTTTCGTGAGTGATTCCGGGGTTGATCGCGTGGAGTTGACGGCCACCGGTGCGGTGGTGATGAGGGGTTCATTCCACTTCAACCGGGCTTCGCTGGCGGCGGTCTACTAGCAGGCTGGCGAAATACTCCTCCCGGCACGCGGCGCGCCAGAATGAGTTTTTCACCAGCCTGCTAGGCGTCGGGAAAAACCAGCTGCTTGGTATCGCGGGCGATCATCAGTTCCTCGTTGGTGGGGATGATCATGATCTTCACCCGCGAACTCATCTTGCTGATGATCGATTCGTCGTGCCGAGTCGCGTTCTTGAAAGGATCGAGGATGGCCCCGACGGCCTCCAGGCCGCGGCAGGCCCACTCGCGCACCAGTGAAGCGTGCTCGCCCACACCAGCGGTGAAAATGATCGCATCAACCCGCCCGAGGCTGACCGCATAGGAGCCGATATATTTGCGGATGTGGTAGGCGTACACCTCAAGGGCTAGCCGCGCCCGGTCGTTGCCGTTGGCGTATTCCCGTTCGACATCCCGCAGGTCACTGCTGATGCCGCTGATGCCCAGCAGGCCGCTTTCCTTGTTCAGCATCTTCTCGATGTCCGCCAACGACTTGTCCAGCAGGCGGGCCAAAAAGCCCACCAGAGCCGGGTCGATGTCGCCGCTGCGCGTGCCCATCATCAGGCCTTCCAGGGGAGTCAGGCCCATGCTGGTATCGATGCTCTTGCCGCCACGGATGGCCGCCATCGAGGCCCCGTTGCCCAGGTGGCAGGTGATCAGGTTCAGGTCCCTGGTGTCCCGCTCGAGGATCTCGCTGGCGCGCAGGGTCACATAGCGGTGGCTGGTGCCGTGGAAGCCATAGCGCCGGATCTTGTGCTCTTCGTAGAGCCGGTAGGGGATGGGGTAGATGTAGGCGCGATCGGGCATGCTTTGGTGGAACGCCGTATCAAAAACGCCGACCATCGGCACATTCGGCATCACCTTCTGGGAGGCCTCAATGCCGGTGATGTTGGCCGGGTTGTGCAGTGGCGCCAGGGGGATGCAGGCTTTCAGGGCGTCGACCACATCTTCGGTGATGATCACCGAACCGCTGTAGCGCTCGCCGGCGTGCACGACACGGTGGCCCACGGCGCTGACTTCGGTCATGGATTTCAGCACGCCATCAGTCGGGTCGATCAGGGCCTTTAGCACCAGTTCGACACCTGTGGCGTGGTCGGCGATGGGCAATACGGCCTTGATGTCATCCTGACCCGGCCGCTGATAGGTGTGCACGCCGTCGTCCAGACCAATGCGTTCGACCAGACCTTTGGCCCGCACCTCTTCGGTGGACATATCGAGCAGCTGATACTTCAGCGAACTGCTGCCACAGTTGATGACCAGGACGTTGCTCATTGCTACACGCTTTGCAGGGCGGTGATGGCCGCCACGTTGACGATGTCTTCGACGCTGCAGCCGCGCGAGAGGTCGTTCACGCCTTTGGCCATGCCTTGCAGCACGGGGCCCACGGCTTCGGCGTCCGCCAAGCGCTGCACCAGCTTGTAGCCGATGTTGCCCGCGTCCAGGTCTGGAAAGATGAGCACGTTGGCGCCGCCGGCGACCGTGCTGTCGGGCGCCTTCTTGCTGCCGATGGCCGGCACCAGGGCGGCGTCCAGTTGCAGGGGCCCGTCGATCTGCAGTTCGGGGGCTTTGGCCCGCGCCAGATCCACCGCGGCGATGACTTTCTCAACATCCGGCCCGGCGCCGCTGCCGAGGGTGCTGTAGCTGAGCATGGCCACGCGGGGCTCGAAGCCGCAGAGGGCCTTGGCCGTCGCGGCGGTGGCCACGGCGATGTCGGCCAGTTGTTCGGCGTTGGGCTGGGGGTTGACGGCGCAGTCGCCAAATACGAGGCGGCCCTTGTCGCCAAAAGTCCAGTCGGGTTTGACCATCACGAAACAGCTCGAGACAATGGCCGCGCCGGGGGCGGTGCCCACGATCTGGAAGCCTGCCCGCAGCACGTTGCCGGTGGCGTTGACCGCGCCGGCCACCATGCCATCGGCCATTCCCTGGCGCACAAGCATGGCGCCAAAAAAGAGGGGATCCTGCATGGCCACGCCGGCCTGCTCTTCGGTCATGCCCTTGTGCTTGCGCAATTCAAAATACGCCCGCGCGAATTCTGCACGATAAGTGCTCAGCAGCGGGTCGATGATGGAGATGCCCTCGGGGTTGATACCGAGTCCGGAGAGGCGGTTGGTCAGGTCGGCGGCGTCGCCGAGCAGGGCGATCTGGGCAAAACCCTCGTCCCGGATCTGGCCTGCGGCTTTGAGCATGCGTTCGTCGTCGCCCTCGGGCAAAACGATGGTCTTGTTGAGCTCGGCGGCTTTTTGCCGCAGGCTCTGCACGAAATCCCTCTGCACGAAATCCCTCTGCACGAAATCCATAGGGGCCTCTCCCTGCTCGGTCTGACGGGTTAAACGGACAATCGAAAAGGTGCTTCCCTGATCGTCCAGAGTCAACGACAACAAAAGCGCAAAAGCCGATATTTGTTGAGATAAAAAAACGGTCCGGCACACAGGCCGGACCGTTAGGCGATACAGATAAAGGCGCCGGGGCTCAGTCTGCGGTGCTGTCGGTCAAAGGCCCCAACTGCTGCAGGCCCACATCACCAGTTTCTTTCATGGTCGTCAGCAGGTCTTCCAGGGTGAAGCTGGACCAGAATTCCTTCATGCGCGCGCTCAGCAGCGTCCAGATCGAACGGGTGAGGCAGTCGTCCGACCGGTCGCACACATCGGGCTCCAGGACGCAGTCCACCAGGGTGGTGTGACTGTCCAGGGCAGTGATGATTTCCCAGAGGTTGATGTCCTTGGGGTCGCGGCACAGGGTGTAGCCACCGCGCACGCCTTTGCGACTGTTGATCAGCTCGGCCCGGCGCAACGTGCCGACCACCTGCTCGAGGTACTTGCCGCTGATTTCCTGGGTGCCACTGATGACACTGATCGGCACCGGATCACCGCCATAGCTTTCGGCGATCTGAAGGATGGCGCGCAGGCCATAACGGACCTTGGTGTTGACTTTCATAATTAATCAAACGCTCCTGTAGGGGCACCGGTCTCCCCGACACTGGGGGTGCCGCCGGATGCCAAACCCGAATCATCGTCCAACTATCGTAATATGCACACCACCCCTGATGGTGTCCAAATGAGAACGCTAATTGGTTGTCTATCTCGCGACAAACACTGGCAATTCTGTCCGGATGGTCCTATCCTGTTCCGAATTTACACGAATCGCAAACAAGCCCATAGATTGGATGCTGAACTTATGTCATCGCAAGAAATTTCCCCACACAACCCATCTGCCGATAATGTAGTGCATCAGCGCCGGGAATTCATCAAATCGTTGCCATTGGCCGATATTCACCGTCATTTTGATGGATCCATTCGGCCAGCAACCCTCTGGGAGTTGTCCGAGAAGTACTACAGCGCGGTCCCGGGCCTGGATTTTGAGCAATTTCGGCACTACCTGCAGTGGGACGACAACCTCGACAATACCCTCCTGGACTATCTCGACAAGTTTCATGTGCCCCTGCAATACACCCAGTTTTACGACAATATCCGCCGCATTTCCTACGAATTGGCCGAGGACGCCTACAACGACGGGATACGACTGCTCGAACTGCGTATCAACCCCCTGATTCACCGCCGGGCGGGGTTGACCACCCGGCAGGTCCTGGCCGCCACCCGCAAGGGCTTTTCGAACTTTGGCAAGGAACACCCGGATTTCCGGGTCGGCATCATCGTCATCGCCATGCGCAACCACGGTGGCAATATGGCGCGCCTGCTGCTGCGCGAGGTGCTGGGTGAAAAGGAAGAGTTCCACGATGGGGTGGGAGTGATCGGTTTCGACATCGCCGGCCACGAGGAGCCCTTCCCGCCGGTATTGTTCCGGGATGCCTATGACCTGGCGACAAAAATGGGACTGAAAAAAACCGCCCACGCCGGCGAAAGTGAAGGTCCCGAAAGGATCTGGGAGGCCTTGGACTGTTTGGGTCCCGATCGAATCGGGCACGGCACCAGCGCTGGTGATGATCCTGAACTGATCAAGCGCCTGGCCCGGGATGGTGTTTACCTGGAAGTGTGCCTGTCGTCGAACCTGCAGACCGGGGCCATTGACAAGTTGGAGAATCATCCCTTGCCGAAATTCCTGGACGCCGGGGTGAAAGTGGCCCTTTGCACCGACAACCCCACCGTCAGCAGCACGACCCTGTCGCGGGAATATGAATTGGCCATGCAGACCTTCGGCCTGAGCGAAAGCGATGTGCGCACCCTGGTGAAAATGTCCTGCGAGGGCACTTTCCTGGCGGCGGGGTGCCACTGCAAATTCGATTGAGGACGAGGAAAGCGTTTATATGGGAGTTTTGATCGCCATTGGTGGCGGGGCCTTGATCGGCCCCCCCTGTCAGTGTAGTTTGCAGTCTCAATAAGTGATTCCGCCCCGAGGGGGCTTCTTTGCCAGGAGTATTATAGCGATGCGCAAAATCAAAAAAATTGCCCTCTTGACCGGTGGCGGCGATGTGCCTGGCCTGAACTCGGCCATGAAGCAGGTCGTGGCCCGGGCCAACTCGGCCGGCATCGAAGTGGTCGGCTTTCGCCGCGGTTGGGGTGGCATCGCCAACTACCGACCCGGTGGCGATCCGGAATGGAACAGCCAGTGGCTGATTCCTCTGGCCTACGAAGATGTGCGCACCATCGATCGCACCGGCGGCACTTTCCTGCACACCAGCCGCACCAATCCCGCTTCGGTGCGCGAGGCCGACATGCCCGTGCATTTGCGGAAGCCGGACACGACTTACCCCGCCGACATCACCGATACGGTGGTGGCAAATCTGGAAGCGCTGGAAATCGACGCCCTGGTGCCCATCGGTGGTGACGATACTCTCAGCTATGCTTCGCGCCTGAACGAGGCGGGATACCCCCAGGTGGCCATTCCCAAGACCATGGACAACGACGTTTATGGCACCGACTATTGCATCGGCTTTGGCACCGCCATCACCCGTGCGGTGCAGGCGATCAACGATCTGCGCACGCCCATCGGCAGCCACGAACGCATCGGCCTGATCGAATTGTTCGGGCGCAACAGCGGCGAGACCAGCCTGATTGCCAGTTACCTGGCCAACGTGAATCGTGCTATCATTTCCGAAGTGCCTTTTGATGTGGAAATCCTGGCCGAGAAGATTTTGCAGGACAAAGTCGACAACCCCAGCGACTATGCCATCGTGACGATCAGCGAAGGCTCGATCCCCACGGGGGGCGATGTGATGCAAACCGGTGAAAAAGATGCCTACGGCCACCGCAAACTCGGCGGCGTGGGGCAGTGGACGGCCCAGCGGGTCAAGGAACTCACCGGCCAAGATGTCACTTACCAGCAGCTGGGTTACATGATGCGCTGCGGTCCCCCGGATTCCCTGGACCGCATGGTGGCCATGAACTTCGGCAACCTGGCCATGGACATCCTGTTGGCTGGCCGCAGTGGGGTGATGACGGCCCTGCAGGGTGGATGTTACACGACCGTCGGCCTCGATACGATCTGCGATGGCCTCAAAAGGGTGGAGGTCGACCGCTTCTATGATGTTGACGAATATCAGCCCTTGATTCGCCAGGTTGAAGATTTGCCCATGTTCCTCAAATAGGTTTTTCCATGAGCCTTGCTCGCATATTGCGCCTCTGTCTGGTCATCGCAGTCTTTGCGGTGGCCGGGTACGCCATGCGGGGCTACATCACCGACGACACCTTCATTCACTTGCGCTACGCCGAAAATCTGCTGGAGTACGGGGAGTTCAGTTTCAATCCCGGGCAGCACAGCTACGGCGCCACCAGCCCCCTGTGGATTTTTGGACTGGCGTTGCTGCTCAAGCTGGGCCTGTCTCCGTTTGCAGCCGCCGCCGTTTTGGGCGGGCTGAGCGGCCTCTTTGTCTTGATATTGGTCGATAAAATCCTCAGTCGCCTCACGTTTCACGAGGGCTGGAAAGCGCTTTTCCTGGTGGCCGTTGTCACCGATACCTGGTTTGTGCGCTGGTCCTGGTCCGGCATGGAAACCCCCTTGGCCACCGCCATGCTGCTGGTGCTTCTGTGGCCCCTGTTCTCGGGCCGGGATGTGGCGTGGGGGTTGACCCGCGGGCCGCTCTGGCACCGCTATCTGGCTTGGGGTGGCGCCGCTGGCCTGGCGGGCCTCGTGCGACCCGAATTCATGCTCATCGGCCCATTGGCCCTGCCTCTGCTGCTGTGGTTCGAGTACTTCCGGGCTGGCGCCATGGGCGGCCACGAGGCCTGCTTCCGGGCTCGCCCCCACAAGCCGATAATTGCGGCGGCCAGTGGTTGGTTGATGGTCGTGGGCCCCTGGCTGATCTACGCCTGGTTTGCCTTTGGACGCATCCTGCCCGGCACCGCCAGTGCCAAGAGCAGCGGCGCAGCGGCCAATCCGCTGGTTGTCCTGGGCTACCTGTGGCAGGCCGTCAAGATGCTGGGCGCCGTCCAAGGCGTGATGTGGGTGGGCCTGCTGGTGCTCATCGGTTTTGTCCTGA
>CAZLUL010000082.1:0-16255 GCA_964562635.1 uncultured Fibrobacteraceae bacterium
CAGGTACCACGTTGGGCTCTCCAAATTTTTTGAACGACAGCGCGCGATTGACCGTTGATCAGGACCTGCCTATAATGCGCGGCGGATATCCCTTATCTTACCCGGCTCGCTTGGCTGGAAGTCCAACTGGAATTCCGGAGATTCAGGCTGGGCCCGGAAATCGTCTCTGAAAGGCCGATGATTCATGCGCGTTAATCCTGCTGCAGTCTTGCTCCTGACCTTCCTGGTCTCCAACTCCGTTTTGGCGTCAGCCGCCCGAGCCGGTCAGGCCCCACAAACGGCCACCGAGCTGGCCAAGGCGCAGACCGATGCGGCCGTCAGCAATCTGTTGCACAAGAGTTCGGCGCCGATGCGCAGTGATTCCGCCCGGGGTTTGCAGAGCCGGCGTCTGGCCGGGGAAAAAGCCCCCGAGACCCTGAACGCCATCGTGATGATGTGCGATTTTGCGGACAGCCTGATGCTCGGACGGTTCGGCCAGGTTCCGGGTGACTTTCCCCCGCCATTGCAGACCGACCGCCACTACGCTGCCCACGATTCCGTCTTTTTTGACCACATGCTGAGCAAGGTGGCCGACTATTTCACCTCGGTCAGTGGCGACCGACTGGTGATCAACTACACCGTCCATCCGCGCACCATCAACCTGCCCGAGTCCATGGGCTATTACGGCAACCATCCCGACGAAGGTGAGCAGTCGCTGTTGATGGCGGCCCAGATGGTGGACAGCCTGGCGGCGGAGATTGATTTTTCGGCCTTCGATACGGTGGTGCTCATGCACGCCGGCGCGGGTGAAGAAACCGACATTCTGGGCAACAGCCCCGAACAAATTTTCAGCACCTACCTGGATCCTGCCGATTTTCAGACCGCCTTTGAGGACAGCCTGCTGGACCAGCCCTATCTGCCGGCGCCGGGATTTGCCCCGGGTACGGGCATCGACCGGGTGATGATCCTGCCGGAAACCGAACAGCAGGACCCCATCGGGGGCTTCGGCGGCGGCTTTGGCAGCCTGGGCGTTTATTGCTTCGAGTTCGGCCTGCATCTGGGCATGCTCTCGCTGACGGACTTCACGCCGTCGGGGCGGCCCGACAGCCAGGGCATCGGGCAGTATGGCCTGATGGGCTTTGGACTTTTTGTGGGGCTGGGCTTTATCCCACCCCAGCCCTGTGCCTACAACAAGCTGCTCATGGGCTGGATTGATCCCTATGATGCCGAGTTTGGTGCTGGCGCGCCGCACACCCTGCTGCCTGCCGGCAGCGATGATGCGCAAGCCTGCGCGCGGGTGAACATCTCGGGACAGGAGTTCTGGTTGCTGGAGTATCGGCTGCAGGATCCCAACGGGGACCGTCGCTACACTTTTGGGGACGACAAGAACGGCAACGGATTGCCTGATTTCTGGGACATGGATTCGGCCAATGGCGACGGCACGCCGACGGGCAAATTTGATGCGGCCACCGATTCACTCGAAAGGGTCATCGACGCCGAGTGGGATTTTGCCATGAGCGAGAACAGCGAGCGCGACTTTGGCGAATTGGGTTGGGGCAGCGGGGTCTATGTGTGGCATATCAATGAGGGCGTGATCCAGGAAGTCTACGACGCGCCGAGCAATCTGTTCAACGCCGACCCGAGCCGGAAGTCCGTGGATCTGGAAGAAGCCGACGGAATTCAGGACCTCGATTCGAATGAGCCTTCGGCGTACATGCTCGGTGGTGATGACGACAGCTTCCGGGGCGAATTTGCCCACGAATTTCTGCCGACTACTCGCCCCAGAACAGACACCACCGGTGGGGCCTTTACCGGCGTGGAATTTCGGAATTTCAGCGACGTGGTCGCTGATTCGTTCCTGTACCCGCTTTTTATTAACCAGGACAACGACACTTTCTGGGCCTTCGATTACGCCGATGTCATGACTTTTGAATTGGGTCAGGACAACGGCGGCGGTGGCGTGCCGGCCGTCCATGCCCGGCGCGAACTTCCCGGTGGGGTGGACGCCCGGGGTTCGCACTTGCTGGTCGGGGATCTGGACCTGCTCGGTGGCCGCGAAGAAATCATCCTGGCTGGCCAGGCGGGAGAAATCTTTGTCCTGGATGGCGAGTTGGACGAATTCCTGGACCACGACACTGACCCTTCGACTCTCGAGCCCTTTGTGGTCGGGTTGCGTGGCGGGGCGCCTGTCATCTGGAATCTGCCGCCGGCCCTGGGCGATCTGGATGGCGATGGGCAACCGGAGATCATCCTGACCGGCTCCGAGGGTATATTTGCCTTCAACGCAGACGGCACCTCCGTCCGTGACATGGGAGTGGGATCCCTGGGGCTGTATGCCGATGCGCCGGGCTGTGACCTGCCGCCGGTACTGGTGCCGCTCAGCTCCCTCGCAGGTGAGCCCGACCCTGCCGTTGCCGTGGAAGTTCTGGTGGTTGAGCAAGACCTAGGGGGCATTCGGCTGGTTTTCCGTGCCGGCGACAATGCTGAAGACAGGGGCTCGCTGCAGTTGGGGCTCGGTAAGGTTCCGACCCCGCCGGCGATGATCGACAGATTTGTCGTCACCGCCGTGGCCGATACCGTCGGGGACAATCATTTTCTCCATGTCTTTGAACACACGGTGAGCCCGTTGCCGGTCTTGCCGCCGCTCTCGCTGCAGTTCCCGCTGGCTGGAGTGCCCAGTGCGTTGCCGTTGGTGCTGGCGATCGCTCCGGGCAGTGCGGCGAACAACCCGGTCTATTACGTATCGGTGGTCGACACCGCAGGGCATGGCGAGACCTTCTTCTTCGACAGCAACCTGACTTCGCCGCGGACGGCGTTGTCGTGGCCCAAAGATCTGGTTGTGCGCACGCCGTTGGGCCTGGGCGGGACCTTTGTTGGCGACGATTTCCTGGGACGGGTGGGGCACGGCGGCGACTGGCTGACCGGTTGGCCGCGGCGTCCGGCTCAGGGCGGTCTGGCCGGCGAGACGGCGGTGCAGGGGATGCCGCTGGTCGCGCGTTTGATCAATGCGCCTTACAATTTGGACCAATTCCTGTTCAGCGGTCGGGACGGCCGCCTGTTTGCCACGGGCAATCAGGGCGAATGGGTGGCGGACTGGCCCCTGGCGGGACCGGCCACCTCGGCGGGCACGCCGGCCCTCGGCCAATTGACCGGTGGCACGGAGGCCGACCTGGTGGCCCTGGGCACCTTTGATCGCATTGTGGGCACCGAGGCCGATGGCAGTCTGGATACCGAAGCTGTGTCCACGCTGATGGTTTGGCGGGATGTGGCGGCAGCGGGTCCGGTCTGGCCCATGTATGGCGGTTCGATCTGGCGCAACGGCACTTTTGATACCGATGCGTGGCAGTCGGGTTCGGCGGCCGCGTCGGGTACGGGACTGGTTTCGGGCAGCCATTTCTGCTTCCCGAGTCCTTTGAGCTCGGGCCCGCTGAAAGTGAGCGGTCAGGTGCGTAGTCCGGCCCGGGTGCGGGTTTCGGTCTACAACCTGGAAGGCGAAATGGTCCGGGAGACCGGTTGGCGTGATGTGGGGGCGGTTGACCCCTTCGTGGTCGAGGTGGAACTGGCCCAGGCGGTGACAGGGCTTTACCTGTGCCGGTTGGTGGTCGATACCCCTGGAGCAGATACGGAACAAAGCGTGACCCAGTTTGCAATTGTGCGCTGACGGGGACCGCACGGTTGGTTATTATTAGGTAGCAAGACGGTCGGTGCCCGGGTGGCCTGACCCTGACAACACGGAAAGGGATTCCATGGTTCGCATGAACAAAAAATCTGGTGGAGCGTTGCTGTTGGCGCAATTTGCGGCGGCACTTCTGATCCTGGCGGCGCCTGTGGCGGAGGCGGCCAATCCTGGCGAGGCGGGGATGTTGTCCCTGCGCGTCGGAGTCGGTGGACGCGAAGCCGGCATGGGCGAAACCGGAGTGGCCAGCAGTACGGGGGCTGCGGCTGTGTACTGGAATCCGGCCAACAACATATTTGCCGATCTGGAAACCGAATTGGTGCTGCAGCACAACAGCTACCTCGGCCTGTTCAATCAGGAGGCGGCAGTCGTGGCCCACAGGGTGGGCAAGGGAGTGCTCGGTTTCCTCTTCACGGGATTTTATTCCGAGACAATCGAACGGCGCAGCGAAGACAGCACGGGCATTGTCGAGGGCTCATTCAAACCCTACGACGTGGCGTTTGGTGTGTCTTATGCCCACCCCTTGGGCGAAAGCTTCGGGGTGGCTGTCAACGCCAAAATGGTCTACGAAAAAATCGACATCTACTCGGATTCCGGTTTGGCCTTTGACCTGTTCGTGACCCACAAGGCGTTGATTGATGGTTTGATGTTCGCCGCCAGCGCCACCAATCTCGGGGGCCAAATGAATCTGAAGGACCAACCCTTTGATCTGCCGACGGCCTATCGGGTGGGGGCGGCCTGGTCGCCGGCCCTCGGTGGCGACAACCGGAATCTGACCATTGCCGGCGATGTCGTCTTTCCCAACGATACCAATGAGAAGGCCCATGTCGGGGCGGAATACCGCTTGCTGCCCGAGTTCTCGTTGCGAGTCGGAACGCGGATCAACTATGACAATCAGGGGCTGACCGCCGGCGCGGGCTTCCGCACCGGTATTCTGGGCGTGGACTACGCGTTTGGCGAATCGACGATTGATGGTTTTGACGACGGGCACAAGTTCTCGTTGAACCTGGTCTGGTAAGTCGGATCATTGCCGGATGTCGGCCAGCCTGCGACTAATGGCCCCGCGAATTGCTCGCGGGGCTTTAATTTGTCAGGTTGTGCCTCTGAAAATGTGTCTGGCCCAAAAATGACAGAAAAACACCTTTGCGGTTCGAATTGGCGGTGGGGTAACATTAAAAAACCGGTTCGTATTGAAATAAATCGGCAAAAACACAATTTCAGAGGCACAACCTATTTGTCAAATGAGGGACGGGGATCGCGCCGGAAGTCCAACAGTTGGAATTGGCCGTTTTGCAGCAGGCCGTAGCTGAGGGGCTCAAACCAACCGGCGAGGGCCACGAATTGGCGGCTCGGCCCATCGATGACAACGCCATGGTGGACATGGCCAGTGATTATCAGGTCCCAATCCTGTTCATGGCCGGCCGTGGGCTCGGCCTGTTTGGCAAACCAGAGCTGGGCGTTTTTTTCGATTTCGGAGGCTTCGTCGCGGTTGGCGCCCCGGCTGTGGCCGCTGAGCCAGGTGCTGAGAGAATACAACAATTCGGGATGCAGGCTTTTGGCCAGAACAATTCCCAGGCGGGTGCGTACCATCGCCCGAAAGCTGTTGTAGGCCCAGTCGAACTTGAGCAGGCCGTCACCGTGACTGAGCCGTACGCGGCGACTGCCCAACTGGAGGGTTTCGGCCTCGCCGTCGCTGCTGGTACCGTAGCGCTCGTGGAAATAGCTGGCCGCCCAGATGTCGTGGTTGCCGCCGATGAAGTGGATTTTGGTGCCGGCGTCGCGGACTTTGTCCAGAGCCTGCAGCAGGGCCTCAAACCCCTTGAGCCGAAAGTGGGGGTAGTCGAACCAGAAATCGAAGATGTCGCCCAGCAGAACCAGTTGGTCGACCTCGCAGGCCAGGTCGAGCAGTTGGTAAATTTGCTCCAGGCGGATGATTTCGTCGGCATCCGGCTCCAGATGGAAGTGGGAGTCGGAAACAAAGATGACGGTGGGCTCGCCGGCGGAGTCGGCCACAGGGCCTGTTGCAGATCCGGGCTGGCTATCTGGGTGTTTTTGCACTTCATTCATGGAGCATAATCTGCAGGATAAGCAGGCTCCTGACAACTGAAAATGCGCGAAACCGGTTCGCGAAACAAAGGAGGGCGTGATGTCCCTGTTCGATGACGTCAAAGGAAACCTGGTTGAATGGTACACGGTGACTTCGGAGAAGACCACCGAGGTGACCCGCGTGGCGACCCGCAAATACGACAAATTTGGCATCAGCCGGGATATTGAGCGGCAGTTCAGCGAGCTGGGCAGCCTGATCTACACCGGACTGCAGGATGAACGCACCGATCTGCTGGAGGACGAGGGCGTTTTGGCCCTGTTTGAGCGCATTGCGGTGCTGGAAACCGAATTGCGGGGCAAGGATGAGGAAATCGACTCCATTCGCCAGGAATATGCCGGGCGCAAGGCAGAGGCCGCCGCGGCCGGTGGCATGTCCTCGACGGTGATCACCAATCCGATCCTGGATGAGGGCCGCGAAGAAAGCGCCATTCTGGTGGAGCCGAATATGGCAGAGAGCCCGGCTGAGACCGGCGATGCTGAAAACGCAGAATCAGTGGATCCGGAGAAAGATGGTTGACATTGGGACTCTTTTGCGGATATGATGTCTGCGGTTCCCTGTAACGCTTGGGAGCTCCAATCCAAACGGGCCTTTCGATCGGCAACGTTCTGATCGAAAAAATTGGTGGAGAGGTTCACCAATTCCCACCCGGGAGCCTTGAGCAGTAGCTTGCTCCTTCACCGGACCTGAACCCTTAGTGGACGGTGAAACGTGAAGCTGCACGAATCGAACATTGCAAATTCAACCCGCTTTGCCCTTGGGCAAAATGGGTCCAGGCGCAGGCCTGCCACAGTTCTGACCTCCGGTATTGCCGGGGAGCGGAACCGTGGTATGCACTGCGCTTTTGCTTTGGTTCTGGTGCTGCTCCTGGGGCTTGTCGCTTTTCAGGCCCGGGCCGAGCAGCCGTACGAATTCAAGTCCGGCACTTCCCCCTTCATTTCTGTCAGCCATGCTGTGCGTCCTGCCGTAGTGAACATCCGCATCACCAAATCGGTCAACGCCGAGGGCGTGGGCACCAGTCCGCTGCAGGAAATGTATCGCCAGTTCTTTCCGGATGAAGAGGGCAAGGGCGGACGCTTCGAATCGCCTTCGACCGGTTCGGGTTTTGTGGTGACCGCCGATGGCGACATCCTGACGAATCATCACGTGATAGCCGATGCCGACGCGATTTTTGTGCGCTTTAGTGGGGAAAAGAGGGAATACCGCGCCGAGTTGGTCGGCAGCGATCCCAATACCGATTTGGCTCTATTGCGGATCGATCCGGCGGGACGGCAGTTGCCGACCGTGGAATTCGGCGACTCCGAGAAGTTGAAAGTGGGGGCCTGGGCCATTGCCATCGGCAACCCGTTTGGCAACCTGGAAAGCACCCTGACTGTTGGCGTGGTCAGCGCCAAGGGGCGGGGCGATTTGGAGATCGGGGGACTGACTCCGCGCTACCAGGATTTTATCCAGACAGACGCTTCGATCAACTTCGGCAACAGCGGTGGCCCCTTGGTGGACATCGAGGGGCACGTGATTGGCGTCAATACGGCCATTAGTCAGCGGGGGCAGGGCATTGGTTTTGCGGTGCCGAGCCGCTTGGTGCAGGTCGTGTACGAACAATTGAAGACCAACGGGCGCGTGATCCGGGGTTACCTCGGCGCGGTGACCGAAGATGTGGTCCAGATTGTCGGCGAAGAAGTGGACGGCGAGCCGCCCTCGGGTGCCCGAGTGGTGCGCGTGGTGCCCGATACGCCGGCGGCGGCAGCTGGCCTGCTGGCTGGCGATGTGGTGGTGGAGTTTGACGGACGGCCGGTGGACTCGCGCCGCCAGTTGCTGTTCCTGATTGCCGCGGCCGAGCCCGGCCAGGATGTTCAGATGACTTTTGTCAGGGACGGTAAACGCAGTGAGCTGCGCGTGCGTCCTGTTGAATGGATAGAGGATGGGCCAGCTGGCGCTGCACCTGTAGCGGCGCTTTGGCTCGGCATGGAGGTGGCGTCCCTTGATGGTGGTGACCCGCGGGTTGCCCGTTTGAAGGACGCATTAGGTGTTACTGCAACGACCGGAGTGATGGTCGTGGCAGTGCAAGAGGATCAACCCGCAGCGGATGCCGGTATTCGCCCGGGAGATGTGATTTTTTCCCTAGCCGATCAGGAGATCATGGACCTGGATTCCTACACCCAGGTCAGGACGCAATTGGCGTCCAGTCGTGAGCCCCTGTTGGTCCGTTTGCGGACCGGCGGTTTGGAAAATTCCGTTATGATCCAACCCCGTTCACGCGGGGTCGAGAATTGATGTCCCCTCACGCTGGCATGGAGGAATCTCATGGCTGGTAAAAGGAATATTCTTCCGGCGATGCACGAGAAAGGCCTTGAGGTCTATTTCCGTGACATTAACCGATACAATCTGATTGACCGGGACGAAGAAGTCGCCCTGGCCAGACGAATAAAAGAAGGCGACGACGAAGCGCTGCAGTGTCTGGTGCGAGCCAACCTGCGGTTTGTCGTTTCGGTCGCCAAGCGCTACATCAATCAGGGCCTGATGCTGTCGGACCTGATCAATGAGGGCAACCTGGGACTGTTGAAGGCGGCCCACCGCTTCGACGAGGAGCGGGGCTTCCGCTTCATCTCCTATGCGGTTTGGTGGATTCGCCAATCGATCATGCAGGCGTTGCTGGACAAGTCGCGCACCATCCGGTTGCCGCAGAATCAGACCGCGCTGTTGATCAAGATCAACCGCACGCGTTCGATCCTACAGAACGAGGGCAATCCCAACCCGAGTCCGGGGCAAATTGCCGAGCGTTTGGACCTCGACCGGGCCGATGTGACCCACGCCCTGCGCAGCGACCGCACCGAATTGGCGTTGGAAGATGCCGGCGCCGCCGGCAGCGACCGACCGTTGACTGAGGTGTTGGCCGACGAGAGCCAGGAAGCGCCGGACTTCACGGTCTTGCAGCGTGGTCTGCGTGAAGATGTGCGCAAATGCCTGGAAGTGCTTTCGGACCGTGAGGCCGAGATCATCGTCCTGTATTTTGGTTTGAGTTTCGAAGAAGCCCACACCCTGCAGGTGATCGGACAGCGCATGGGATTGACCCGCGAGCGCATCCGGCAGATCAAGGAAAAGGCGTTGGCGAAGCTGCGGTCCTCCAAGGGACGTGTGCTGCTGTTTGACTACTACTAGTAGGAGTTCGACTAGGACTGGGAGTCGTCGAATCGCCAGATGATGAGGCAGCGCCCACGACAGTTGTCGTGGGCGCTGTCGTTTGCCTATTGGTGGGTGGGTGGAATTGTTTCCAAAATGGCCTGGTCCTTGCTTATTGTTCCCCATAATGCCGCAAATAGGCTCGAATCGGCCATTTGCGGTTCCGGATTGACAATCATCGGGCAAAGGGGCATGTTTTCGGCCAGCGAGCGCGAGATTTTGCCCTCTTCTGTCGGCGAAAACCGACCCGGGACGGGGGCCGTTTTGTCGCCGGAACAGCCCAGTATCGAAGCGGAAATGCGGACCATGAAGCTGAAGAAAAACTACACCTTCCTGTACATGCCCGAGGATCATGGCGCCAGTCGCCAGTTCCGGTTGCCGCGCTGGCTCGTTGTCAGCAGCGTGATGTGTGTGGTGCTTTTGGGTGGTGTGGCGGCGCTGTATGGCGTGGGGGTCAAGACGGGCAACAGTTGGCTGCCTGGCGGTTCGCGTTTTCAGCAGGAAAATTTGGCCCTGCAGAGCTCCATCAGTGGACTCGAAGGGCAGGTTGACAACCTGCGCCAGGAGATCGATGAGGTCTACGAGGTGCAGAATGTCATGGCCTCGGCGATCAATCTGCCGACCATGGACGAAGAGACTTTTGCCGCCGGCGTTGGTGGCCGCCAGCATCTGGACTACACAGACGTGGAAATTTCAGGTTTCGCCGGGGGCACTCCGGCCGGTGATATGGGTGAGCAGCTGGATCAGATGCTGCGGCAGGCCAAGATTCAGCGGCAGGGATATCTGGCGATGATCGATACGCTGTCTTCCCGCGAGGTTGTGCGGGCCCACATTCCTTCGATCCGGCCGACGGATATTGGCTGGATGAGTTCCCGCTTCGGATTCCGCAAGGACCCCTTCACCGCCAAGCAGACTTTTCACCGCGGCCTGGATTTTTCGGTTCCCCTGGGCACGGACGTGAGGGTGACCGGCGATGGCGTGGTGGCGGCGGTTCAGCAACAGCGGGGCTTTGGCCGGGTGGTCAAGATTGATCACGGCAACGGTGTGATGACGGTCTACGCGCATTTGAGCGAGCCCCTGGTCAAAAAGGGGGACACAGTGAAGCGTGGAACGGTGATCGCAAAGTCGGGCAATACCGGCCGCAGTTCGGCTCCCCACCTGCACTATGAGATCCGCATCGGCGGCCGTCCGGTGAATCCCCTGACCTACATTTTGGATTCGTACGCAGCCCGCCAATGAGCCGGGCCGCTGCTGTCTCGTAAAACCGCCTCCCGTGGGCGGTTTTCTTGTTTGGCTATTCCTTGAATGCTGTGGTATTTTGAAGCCGGATGGGCAGATTCGGGATCCCGAAAGGAGTCGGGAGGCTGACTGAGCGAATCGTGCCCCGGTTGCAAGAAGGAGCGCAGATTCCATGGCATCAATCCCTTGGTCTGAAAATTGGCATTTCCGGGGAGGAACGACGGGTTCCGCCGCGGTTTTTTTGTGGGTGCTGGTGGCGTCTTTGGCGGCGCTTCCCGGTGCGGCCCGGGCCCAGGCGGCCAGTGGGCCGCGTGAGGTGCTGGCGGTCCGCCATTTCACCGCGCCCGGCCATACGCGGGTGGTGCTGGACATGAGCGCCGGGGGATCCTTCGAAGTCAGAAGGGTGCGCAATCCCGACCGGCTCGCCATCAATGTTGGCGGCGCGAGTGTGGGCTCGGCAACGCCAAAAATTGTGGACGACGGTCTGGTCAAGGGTATTCGGCTGAATGCCGGACAGCACCGGGCCCAGATTGTCATCGACCTGGTCGAGGGGGCGGAGTTCCGCAGCTTCAGTTTGCCGGCCACCGGTGGCCGTTACGACCGCATTGTGGTCGATATCCTGCGGCCGGGGGCTCCCGAGCTTCTGGTGCCCACCCCGGAGCTGAAACCGGTGGCGCGGCCTTTTGTGGTCATCGTCGACGCCGGACACGGCGGCATGGATCCGGGGGCGATCCGGCAGGGCGTGCGGGAAAAAGACGTGGTGCTGGATATCGCGCGTGAGATGGTGCGGCTGATCAATGCCTTGCCGGGCTATCGGGCTCATCTGACCCGGTCGGGGGACTATGGCCTGGAGTTGTGGCAGCGAGTGGATTTTGCCCGGCGCAAGCAGGGGGATCTTTTTCTTTCGGTTCACTGCAATACCCACGCGGATGACGATATCGATGGGATGGAAGTCTACTTCCTGTCCCTGCAAGGGGCGACGGACCGCGAAGCGAAGGAACTGGCCGACAAGGAAAATGCGGCCCAACTGGTGGGCCTGGATCCCAAGGCCAACCACGATGAACTGGTGATGGATATCCTGATGGATTTGAAAATGACCCAGGTTTTGAAGGAGTCGGCGCGGTTGTCTCATCATATATTGGACGCTGGGCGGGCCAGTGGCGTGGTCGATGGCCGGCGGGTCAAGCAGGCCGGGTTCCATGTCCTGAACAGCCTGGCGATGCCTTCGGCCCTGGTCGAGGTGGCGTACATGTCGAACCGTGATGACATGAAGGTCCTGCGGGATCGCAACGGCCGCCAGGATCTGGCGGCGGCAGTGGTGCAGGGGGTCGTCGCCTGGCGTCAGGACCGTCCGGCCATGCAACAGTTGGCCGGGGGCGAATCCGGCACATGGACGGGCAGTTACAAGGTGCGTCGCGGCGATAGCCTGTGGGGCTTGGCCCGGCGGCACGGCACAACGGTGACAGAGATTAGTCGCAATAATAATTTGCAATCCGGCGCCATCAACGTGGGGCAGGAATTGCGTCTGCCCGAGGTGGTGCATCAACCATGAACCGGATAGGATTGAAACTCAGTTGTTTTGTGGTCTCGGTGATCATCTGGGTGCAGGTGGCGTCGACGTCAACGGTTGAGCAGACAACGAGCCTGCCCCTGCGTTTGACCGGCGTGAGTGCAGGCCTGACCGCCGCCGGGAGTGAGATTCCCAGGACGGTGAAGGTGCGGGTGCAGGGCAGCAAGTTGAGCCTGCTGACCCACAACTACTTCAACCGGTATATCGGCGAGGTTCGGGTGACAGTCTCAGATCGACCGGCCGGGCCGACGTTCAGTTACGAACTGGATCAGAACGACGTCTTTTCCGATCTGGTGGTCATTGGCATTCAGCCGCCGGTGCGCTTGCGGTTGAAGCTCGATAGCGAGGTGCAGCGGATGTTGCCAGTCCACATACGCACCAGTGGCGCCTTGGCCAGCAACGTTGGTTTTTTGGCGCCGGCGACGGTGGCCCCGGATTCGGTCATGGTGACCGGGCCCGAACGCTTTTTCCCACCCAGCGGGATGGTCAATACCAAGGCGGTTGATCTGAAGCGCATGAATGACTCGGGGCAAGAGACCGTTGCGTTGATTCTGCCCCACGAACACCTGAAGATGGCTTCGAAGGATGTCCAGGTCAGTTTCCAGGTGGCGGCCATGGCGGAGCGCACGCTGGCCAATATTCCGGTTATTCCGCTGGTGGATGTGGGGCAGCCCGAAGTGGGTGTATCGCCGCCGGTGGTTGATGTGATGGTGCGCGGAGTGGCGGACTCGGTGCGCGCCCTGCGGGGGGACCGCATCATGGTGACGGTGCCGGTGGGGAATCTGCCCCGTGGCGTTCACGTCGTGGCTGGGCAGGCCGATTTGCCGCCCTGGCTGACTCTGATCGGCCTGGATCCGGCAGAATTCCGGGTTGTCGTGGGCGACTTGGAGCCGGTCAAGGCCGACAGTTTGCGCAATGAGACGGAGAACCCTTTTGAGTGACGCAACCCCTTCCCAAAATTCGGAGGACTCCCAGCGTCCGGGTGGCCCGGCGGAGGCGAGTGATCGCCGCGGCCTGGGTTTTCTGACTTTGGCTGCCGCTGCCCTGGTGGTTTTGCTGGCGGCCGGCTCCCTGCTTTGGCCGCGATCGAGCCAGCAGGATACGGCCCATGCGTTGTTGGTCTTCGACTCGAGCGGAGACTTGGGACGAGTCGCCACGGTTTACGAGCCCCTGTGTGCCTATCTGACCAAAACCAGTGGCGCGGCCCTGGAGTTGTCAGTGGTGCGGACGGTTTCAGCCTTCGAAACCCAATTGGAGACGCGGCCCGATTTTGTTTTTGCACCGGACGGATTGGCCCTCACCGCGCCGGTTGCCCAGTACCTGCCGCTGGTGGTCGGGCGCCGTTCGGCCCCGCAAAATTTGCGGCCTCGCGGCGTGCTGGTCTATCGGATCGCCGCCGGTGAGGTAGTCGCCCCGTGGTTGAGCCATGCCGAGCGCACAGTCCTGGGGGATTCGCTTTCCCTGGTGGCGAACGGCGCTTTACGGAGCGAGACTGGTGCTGACCAGCGGCGCCAATGTGCGGCTGGGCCTGATCCCTACGATCATGGTCCGGTTCTGCATGCCCTGCGTCTGGGGGGCTTTGATTTTGCGGTGGTGCGGCAGTGGGATGCCGAGCGGTTCTTCAACGAAGGCCTGCTGGACGATTCGGTGTTTGCGGTCCGCAACCTGGTGGGGCCGGCACCCGACGCGGTGTTGCTGGTTTCGCGCCAGGTTCCCCGTCACCAGCGGTTGCGTTGTGGTGAAGGGTTGAGCGGCCTGGGGCGTCAATCTTCGGACGCGGAAGCCCCGGTGGCCCGGGACCTGCGGGCCGGCCTGGCGGATCTGCATCTGGCGGGCTTCAATGTGCTGGTGGAACCGGATTTCGAACTGGTGCGAAGGAATTTTGCCGGAGATTGGCTCTCGGGGGCTGATTGACCCATATTGACTGATTCCCCGACCGGGGCCCAGGTTCCGGTCGCGTGTGTGTACCCTGATTTCCCGAAAGGGCTTCATGGCGATCAAGTATCAACGCATTCAAGGCACGCGGGATATCATGTTGGCCGAGGTGGAACGCTGGCGCTGGGCCGAGGCGCGCTGGAGTGAAGTGCTGACCCGGTTTGGGTATGGCGAGATCCGCACGCCGGTGATCGAGCCGACAAATCTGTTTTTGCGCTCGGTTGGTGAAGGCACCGATATCGTGGACAAAGAGATGTACACCTTTGAGACCAAGGGTGGCGATAGCCTGACCCTGCGTCCGGAAATGACCGCTTCGGTGGTTCGGGCCTATCTCGAAAACGGCCTGACGCGGCAGCCGGGGACCATGAAGTTCTCCTACATGGGGCCCATGTTCCGGCGCGAAAAGCCCCAGGCCGGGCGTTATCGTCAGTTCCACCAGGTGGGGGTCGAGGCCATCGGTTCGGACAGCCCGGTGCTGGATGCCGAGGTGATCCGCACGGCCATGGCCCTGTTCGAAGCGGTGGGCGCAACGGGCCTGACTGTCAAACTCAACAGTATCGGATGTCCTGAATGCAGGCCAGCTTACATTGAAGACCTGAAAGTTTACCTGAAGGTAAATTTAGAGGCTATTCCGCCACAGATGCAGGCCCGTATTGATGTCAACCCGTTGCGGTTGTACGACGCCAAGGACGACGGTGTGCAGAATTTGTTGCGCAGCTTCAAGCCGATCACCGACGCCCTGTGCGAATCCTGTCGGGAGCACCACCGGGTGGTGATCGAGGCACTGACGGCTTTGGATGTGAATATCGAGCAGGACCCGGCCCTGGTCAGGGGTCTGGACTATTATAGCCGCACGACCTTTGAGATCACCGCCAATAGTGGGCGCAAGCAGAGCAGCCTGTGTGGTGGCGGGCGGTACGACTATCTGATCGAGCAGTGTGGTGGGCCGCCGACGCCGGCGGTCGGATTTTCCATCGGGGTGGAGCGCACGTTGCTGCACCTGGATGATACGCCGGTGGATCTGCAGCGCAGTCCCCAGTCGGCGGTTGATGTTTATGTGGCCTGTCTGGGGGTGGATGCCCAACAGGTGGGCTTCCTGGCGGCCGAGAGTTTGCGGCAGTTTTGCCGGGTGGAGGTCGATACGACCGGCCGCTCGGTGAAAGCCCAGGCCAAGTCGGCCAACCTGCGGCGAGCAAGAATATTGCTCACCGTCGGGGAGAGCGAATTGGCCGCTGGAACCATGATGATGCGCGATATGGACACTGGCATGCAGGAACCGATGGTGCGGGCGGAAATCCCGGCAGCGGTTCAGGAGGTTTTGAAGGGTGAACGCGAATAACAATGCGGGTGCAATGCGCACTCACCGTTGCGGCGAAGTCAGCGAAAGCATGGTTGGCCAGGACGTGAAGGTGGCCGGCTGGGCGGCCCGGATCCGGGATCTCGGTGGCGTCGTCTTTGTGGGCCTGCGGGACCGTTATGGCCTGGTGCAGGTGGTGTGTGAAGATGGCACGCCGCTGGAATTGTCCAAGAGCTTCAAGCTCGAAAGCGTGCTGGGAGTGAGCGGCACCGTGCGGCGTCGTCCGGACGATATGGTGAACCCCGAAATGGCCACAGGTTCGGTGGAAATCGTGGCGCGCGAGGTGGAGATTCTCAATACCTGCGCCCCGCTGCCGTTCCAGGTGGACCAGGCGTGGGAAGCCAGTGAAGAGTTGCGGCTGAAGCACCGGTATATTCACTTGCGGCATCCGATAATGGCCAAAAACCTGCAGGTGCGGCACCGGGCGGGCATGGCGGCGCGGGATTTCCTGTCGAGCCAGGATTTCCTGGAAGTCGAAACGCCCCTGCTGATCAAGACCACACCCGAAGGCGCGCGGGACTACGTGGTGCCCAGCCGGATTCATCACGGACAGTTTTACGCGCTGCCGCAGTCGCCGCAGTTGTACAAGCAGATCCTGATGGCCAGTGGCGTGGACCGCTATTTCCAGTTGGCCCGTTGCCTGCGCGACGAAGACCTGCGCAGCGACCGGCAACCGGAGCACACCCAGATTGATCTGGAAATGAGCTTTGTCACCGAGAACGAGATCTACAGTGTTGTCGAAGAGATGGTGACCCGCATTTTTGCCGAGGCGGCGGGCATTGACATTCCCACGCCATTCCCGCGCATCTCCTATGACGATGCGATGAACCTGTACGGTTCGGACAAGCCCGACCTGCGCTTTGAGTGCCCGATCCATACTCTGGACGAGATGGTTGACGGTTGTGGCTTTGGCGTCTTTGAAAAGGCCCTGGCCGAGGGCGGCACCGTGCGGTGCCTGAATGCCAAGGGTCTGTCGAGTTGGAGCCGTAAGCAGGTCGATGCGCTGGAAGAGCTGGCCAAGACCAAAGGGGCTTTCGGACTGGCGCGGGCCAAGGTTGTCGGCGAAGGCTTGGACACCGGCATTGCCAAATTCCTGAGCGAAGATTTCCAGAAGGCATTGATCGCCCGTGCCGGTGGGCAGGATGGCGACTTGATGCTCTTTGTGGCGGGGAAATGGAGCATGGTGGTCGAGGCTCTGGGCGCGGTGCGCCTGGA
>CAZLUL010000083.1:0-16213 GCA_964562635.1 uncultured Fibrobacteraceae bacterium
ATGCCCTTGCGGTTCAACAGGCCGGTCAGCGAATCCATGTGCACCAGCCTGTCCAGGCGGGCGGTGACGGCCGCCAATTCGTGGCTGATGGCGGCCTCGCGGCGGCAGAAGGCGAAAGTGCGGGTCCAGATGTCCGCGCTGAATTCGTCGACCGGCAGGCACTCGCGGGCGCCGGCCTGGCGCAGATCATCCATTTCGTCCCGGGTGGGGCTGATCTGCAGGGCCATGACCGGCACTTCGGGATGGTCGGCACTCAATTGGCGCACCGCCCCGAGCAGATCTTCGTCCGCCGGTTCGGGGCCCACCAGGACCACATCGACCGGGCTGACCCGCAAATAGGTCATCGCGTCACTCAGGTGAGTGAAGTGGGCAATCTTGTAGAGGGGATCACGAAGGGGCCCGAGCATGCCGCGGATGCGGGTAGCGAGGGCCGGGTCACGGTGCACAAAAAGGAGGCGGCAGGCCGGTTGATCAGGGCTCATGAGCGCGTCCTGAATCCCTTCAGTGAGGCAAAAGGCCACGTCCTTGTGGCGGTGCGCAAGCTGAGATGTGAGAAACCCTACACGCCGGGCGGGCGGTGCGCAACCTCAAACCCGGATCTTCAAACAAGGTCGCTGATCATCTCCACCACCGGCGACGCATCGTTCATCACGTAGAAATGAATGCACTCGGCGCCCTGATTCATCAGGCCTTCGACCTGACCGCGGCCCCAGCGGCGGCCAATTTCCTTCACGTGCTTGGGAGATTCGGTAATCTCGTCCACCAAATCATCCGGCAACGACACGTGAAAATGTTTGGGCAGCGTGCGCAGCTGGCGCACGTTCTCGATCAACTTCAGACCCGGGATGATGGGCACGTCAATGCCTGCCTCGCGGCACATTTTTGTGTAGGCGAAAAAATCGTCGTTGTTGTAGAACATCTGGCTGACGATGTAGTCGGCCCCCGCGTCGACCTTCTCTTTCAAATACTTGACGTCGGTCTTGAAGTTGGGCGCCTCGACATGCTTCTCGGGGTAACCACCCACGCCCACGCAGAAGTTGATGGGCTCGCTGTTGGCGATGTCATCGAGATAGCGGGCCTCGCGCAGGTCCACCAGCTGGCCGACCAGATTCTTCGCATAAATGTTTCGGGTGCGCCCCTTGGAGAGAGCCTTGTTGTAGTTGGATTCGTCGCCGCGGATGGCCAATACGTTCTGGATGCCCAGATAATTCAGCTCGATGATCGCATCTTCGGTCTCTTCGCGCGTGAACCCGGTGCACAACAGATGCGGCACTGTATCAATGCCGTACCGGTTCTGGATGATGCCGCAGATCGAGATCGTGCCGGGCCGTTTCTTGCGGATGCGGCGCTTGACCGTGCCGTCCTTCTGCTCATCGTAGGTCGCCTCGGCCATGTGGCTGGTCACATCGATAAAGGGTGGTTTGACCGGCGCGATCTGCTCGACGATATTGATGATGTCGCGCACGGTTTTGCCCCGTGGCGGCGGAATGATCTCGAAGCTGAATAGCGTCTTTTGCGATTTATCAAGATGCTCAGTGACGTGCATGGTCTCCATCTTTCAAAACGTGGTAGTCCAATTTAAACCAGATTCGCGTCCAGCCAGCGGGCCGCTTCGTCGACCGGGATACCGACCCGCTCGGCGTAGTCCGCCACCTGTTCCCGGTTGATCTTGCCCAGGCCAAAATAGCGGGCGTCCGGATGGCTGAAATACCAACCGGAGACCGAGGCGGCCGGATCCATGGCGCAACTTTCGGTCAGTTGAACCCCGGTCTTTTTCGCAGCTGCCAACACCCCGAACAGCGCCCGCTTCGAGACATGATCCGGACAGGCCGGATAACCCGGAGCCGGCCGGATGCCGCGGTATTCTTCGCTGATGAGGGCCGTATTGTCGAGGGATTCCTCCGGGGCGTAACCCCAGTCCTCGCGCCGCACTTTCAGGTGCAGGTATTCGGCAAAGGCCTCGGCCAGGCGGTCGGCAACGGCCTTGACCATGATCGAACGGTAGTCGTCATCGGCAGCCTGTCGGGCGGCGGCAGCGGCTTCAGCACCCAGACCGGCGGTGACCACAAAAGCCCCCACGTAGTCCGGAATGCCCGCTTCGCGATCAGCCACAAAGTCGACCAGACTGTGGTTGGGGCGGCTGCCCGCGCTGCGGCGTTGCTGGCGCAGGAAAGGCACGCGCTGCAAGACGTCCGAACGCGATTCGTCGCTGTACAACACCAGATCATCGCCTTCACGTGCGGCGGGAAACAAGCCGTAGACTCCCGCGGCCTTCAATTCGTCACCGGCAATCAGTTCGTCCAGGATGGCGTTGGCATCATCCAGCACCCGTCGGGCTTCGGCGCCCACTTTGGGATCATCCAGCACCTGCGGATAGCGGCCCGGCAATTGCCAGGTTTGCAGGAACGGGGTCCAATCGATGTATTGGCGTAACAGATTCAGGTCGACGTTTTCCAGCACATGCACGCCCGGCTTGGCGGGCACCGGCGGTTTATAACCGGTCCAGTCGATTTGCGGGGCGTTGGCCCGGGCCTCGGCCAGGGTCATGAGATTGCGCGCCATGTCGGTGGCTTCGCGGTCAATCCGCACCTGCTCGTATTCGGCGCGAATCCTGGCGATAGTCGCCGCACTGGTCTCTTTGTTGATCAGGGTCCCGACCACACCCACGGCTTTGCTGGCATCCGGCACATAGATTACGCCCGACTCGTAGGACGGTGCGATCTTGACCGCCGTATGCAAGCGACTGGTGGTGGCGCCGCCGATCAACAGGGGAATCTTCAGGCCGGCACGTTCCATTTCCTGGGCCACATGCGTCATCTCGGACAACGAAGGGGTGATCAGGCCGCTCAGGCCAATGATATCCACCTTTTCTTTGACCGCGGTTTCGATGATGCGGTCGACCGGGACCATCACGCCCAGGTCGATGATTTCGTAGTTGTTGCAACCCAGGACCACCGCCACAATATTCTTGCCGATGTCATGCACATCACCCTTCACCGTGGCCATCAGGATGCGCCCGTTGGCCCTGGCGGCACCGCCCTTTTCGGCCTGCAAAAACGGGTCCAGCACCGAGACAGCCTTCTTCATCACCCGCGCCGAGCGGATGACCTGGGGCAGGAACATCTTCCCCGCACCAAACAGTTCCCCCACGACATCCATACCGGCCATGAGCGGTCCTTCGATCACCTTCAGGGGTGAGCCCTCGGCCTCGTAGGCCTCCATGGTATCGGCTTCGACATAGTCGGCTTCGCCGGTGAGCAGGGCGTGGCCCAGGCGCTCGTTGACCGTGCCTTCGCGCCAGCTCAGGTCTTCCTTGCGGGTCAGTTTCTTGCCCTTGGAGGACTCCGCCAGTTCCAGCAGGCGTTCGGTGCCCTCGGGATCCTTGTTCAGGACCACATCTTCGACCACGGCCAGCAGGTCCGGTGCGATTTCCTGGTAGACCGCCAACTGGCCCGCATTGACGATGCCCATATCCAGGCCCGCCTGAATGGCGTGGTAGAGGAAGACCGAATGCATGGCCTCGCGCACGGTATCATTGCCGCGAAAGCTGAAGCTCAGGTTGCTGATGCCGCCGCTGATCAGCGCGCCGGGCATGGTTTCCTTGATCGTGCGGCAGGTTTTGATGAAATCCACGGCATAGTTGTTGTGTTCTTCCAGCCCCGTGGCCACGGCAAAAACGTTGGGGTCGAAGATCACGTCTTCGGGCGGGAAGCCTTCTTCGTTCACCAGAATGTGCCAGGCGCGCTGGCATACGGCCACCCGACGTTCGTAGGTGTCGGCCTGGCCGTCTTCATCAAAAGCCATGACCACCGCGGCGGCGCCGTAACGCATCACCAGGCGGGCCCGACGGCGGAATTCGTCCTCGCCATCCTTCAGACTGATCGAGTTGACCACGCCCTTGCCCTGGATGCGTTGCAAGCCGGCCTCAAGCACATCCCACCGCGATGAGTCGATCATCACCGGCACCCGCGACACCTCGGGGTCGCTGGCCAGAACATTCAGAAATTCGCCCATGGCGCTGACCGATTCGAGCATGGCGTCGTCCATGTTCACGTCGACGATCTGGGCCCCGCCCCGCACCTGCTGCCGCCCCACTTCCAGGGCCGCTTCAGTCTTGCCCTCACGGATCAGGCGGGCAAAGCGGGCACTGCCGGCCACATTGGTGCGCTCGCCCACGTTGACGAAGAGCGAATCTTCGTCGATGCGCAGGGGCTCGAGACCCGCCAGGTAGGTGCCCTTGCGCTTGGCCGGCACCTGACGGGGCTTGATTCCCTCGACGGACTTGGCGATGGCCTCGATGTAAGCCGGTGTCGTGCCGCAGCAGCCGCCCACGATATTCACCAGGCCGGCTTGGGCGAAGTCCGAGAGAATGATCGCCATCTGGTCCGGCGTTTCGTCGTAGCCGCCCAGCTCGTTGGGCAAGCCCGCGTTGGGATGGGCCGAAACCAGGGTGTCGGCCGTCCGGCTGATGTCTTCCACAAAAGGCCGCATGGCCGTGGCGCCCAGGGCGCAATTCAGGCCAAAAACCGTGGGGTTCGCGTGGCGCAACGAGATCCAGAAAGCCTCGGGTGTCTGGCCCGTCAGAGTGCGGCCACTGGCGTCGGTGATGGTGCCAGAGATCCAGACCGGCATGTCGTGCAACCCGCGCTGGCGCAGGATTTCGCCCACCGCATAGACCGCCGCCTTGGCGTTCAACGGATCAAAGACGGTCTCAATCATGAGCAGGTCGGCGCCGCCATCGAGCAGCGCCTCGGCCTCGTCGCCGTACGCCTGCACCAACTGATTGAAGGTGATGTTGCGCATGCCCGGGTTGTTCACATCCGGCGAGATGGAGCAGGTGCGGTTGGTCGGAGCCAGGGAACCGGCGACAAAGCGGGGGCGATCCGGATTGGCGCGGGTGAATTCGTCGCAGGCCTCGCGGGCCAGGCGGGCCGCCGCCACGTTGATGTCGCGCACCAGGTGGTCGGTCTTGTAGTCCGACTGGGCCACCGAAGTGCCGTTGAACGTATTGGTGGTGATGATATCGGCACCGGCGGCAAGATAACCGCGGTAGATGCCGCCGATCACGTCGGGCTGGGTCAGGTTCAGGATGTCGTTGTTGCCCTTGAGATCCACCGCGTGGTCCCGCAACTGGTCACCGCGGAAGGCAGCCTCGTCCAGACTGTGAGTCTGGATCATCGTGCCCATGGCGCCGTCCAGGACCAGGATGCGCTCCCGGGCCATGCGGTTCAGTTCATCACGCGTCAGTCTGAGCATGTCAGCCGTTTCCTTCGCTTTCTCCGCGCTGGCGGACCTCGTCGATAACCCCGGAGTTGTGGCGGATCATGGCCCGCAATTCGTTCACGTATTCGATGCCGCGCTCGGAGTAATCCCTCAGGCCGGCGGCCAGTTCGGTCGCGTCCGGCGCTTGGCCCTCGATCCGCATGCGGGAGCGGATTTCCCGCAACAATTGGTAGGTGCGGCCCGTGTTCAAATTGTGCATGTAACTGCCAATCGACTCACTCACCGACTCGTAGCGCGCCACTTCGTAGGTTGCCCCAGCCGGACGGCCAGCAGGAACCATGCCGCATCCCTGCCGGAAGCACCACTGCCCGAACAGGTTGTTCCCCTCGCGGGCAAAGCGGGAGGTGCCCCAGGCCGACTCATTGGCCGCCTGGGCCAGGGCCAGTTCTTCGGGCACGGCGTCGACTCGCTGAAAAATGGACACCCAGAATTCGGTCCGGGACGAATCGGTGGTGGGCAACCGGAATTCCTGGCTGACCAGGGCCAACCACTGCTGATCGGCCTCATCGATCTGCCGGTGCCAGCGAACGTGGTCGTAAATGTAACTCAAGCGTTTGCGGATCGCCGTCAGACGCACGTTCTCGGCCTGCACCAACGGCAGCAGATAGTCAAAAAAGCGCGATTTCTTGGTCGACACGTCCCTGAAGACCCGGAAATCCGGCAGGCTGGCGCTGGGCCGCTCTGACTGTGTGCGGGCCATCATGCCCTGGATTTGTCCCGGTTGCAGATCACCAGCCCTCATTTGGGGTGCGGCCACGGCATCGCGCGCGCGCAGGTTGCCCGCCGTGGGTGGCGATTGGAACTCCTCCTGGGCCGTTTCGGCCAAGGGGCCACCAGCCAGGAGCAAAACGACGCCAATACACAGCGCCCAATTATTAGGAATCAGCTTCATCTTCATTCCCGTGATCAGCTTGGGTTCAAAAATCACCATTTCGAATTGGCAATCAAACTGCGCAAAACTTCGGCAGAGAATAAGTGCAAAGAAGGAAAAAAGCGAGTTTTAGAGGGAAAACCGAAGCCGCAGGCACCCCGTTCGGTCTAAATCCCAGCAGATTACCGTGGTATTGGTGAAAGCCACGAATCACCCTTCAAGTTGCCCTAATAAAGGTCGAAACATGAAACAGCAAGGGTTTTCCTTACATCATTCAGAGATCGGACACTGCCCATGGCAGATCAGGCCATCCTGCTCGTCGATGACGAAGCCCAGATCCTCAACTCCTTGCGCCGGGTGCTGCGCAAGGAACCCTACCGCATCTTCACGGCCGAGAGCGGCGCCGAAGGCCTGGAAATTCTGCAGGAAAACTCGATCCAGGCGATCGTTTCGGACCAGCGCATGCCCAACATGACCGGGGCCGAGTTTTTGCTCAAAGCCAAAGAACTCTGCCCCGATACGATCCGCATCATGCTCTCCGGATATGCCGAACCCGAAGCCATCCTGGCCTCCATCAACCAGGGCGAAGTTTTCCGGTTTTTGGCCAAACCCTGGTGCGACGCCGACTTGAAAGTGACAGTCCGGCAGTGTTTGGAGCACTACGACATCGTGCAGGAAAACCGCAGGCTCAGTGCCGAGGCGGTGCAACATGTCGAAGAACTCGAAAAGCTGAACGGCCTGCTGCAATGTTCGGTCGACGAACGCACGCGATCCCTGCAATTTTCGCAGGATGTCTTCGAGAATCTGCCCTTGAGCGTGGTGGGCATCAGTCAGGAAGAAGAAATCATCCTGACCAACGAAACCGCGCGCGGCGAATTTGAAGCTTTGCGCAACCTGATCCCCGGCACCGACATGGCCGACATCCTACCGGAAGAGGCCGTCGCTGCCATCCGCAGCTGCATCACGACCTCCGAGTGCGAAGTTTTTGACTTTGCCTGGGAGGACAAATCGTTACGGGTTCGCCCCCGCAAACTGGGGTCGTCTGCTGAACCGCGTGGACTGGTGCTTCTGGTCGAGGAGAAAGTCTGATGACCACCACAGCCGAACTCACCGAAATCGTCGAGAAAAAGATCAAAGATCTGCCGCCGTTGCCCCTGGTGGTGCAGAAACTCGTCAAGACCCTGGACGATGAAAACAGTTCGGCTGATGACGTGATGAAAGTGCTGACCGCAGACCAGGCCTTGGCGAGCAAAGTGCTCAAGCTGGTCAACTCGTCTTTCTATGGCATGTCCGGCGAGGTGGCGACTCCTTCGCGGGCAGTTGTCATTCTGGGCTTTGCGGTCATCCGCAACCTGGCCGTGGGCCTGAGCGTGGCCAAATTCATGTCCGTTTCCGACGACAACAACCACATGCAACGCTTCTGGGACCAGTCGATCGCCACAGCGGCCGCCTGCCAGATGCTCGCCAAACGAACCGGTTACAGCGACCCCGAAGAAGCCTTCATCGCCGGCTTGCTGCACAACATCGGCCACATGGTCCTGAACGCGGCCCTGCCCACAGAATACCTCGAGGTCATTGCCGACGGGCCCGAACACATTCTGGCCAACGAACAGAAGTATATCGGTCTGGGTCACGCCGAAGCGGGCCAGATGCTGCTCAATCACTGGAAGCTGCCCCGCTCGCTGTCCAGCGCCGTGCGCTTTCACCACAACGCCAAGGTCTACACGAGCCAGGAAGACCCCCTGGTTTCCCTGGTCGCCCTGGCCGACGCCTTTGCCTGTGTCTACGGCGCGGTCTACGAACGCACCATGAACGACGATGATCTGCTGGCGGTAGTCAAGACCACGGGCCTGGACTTGGAGACCGTGGGTGAAATGCTCGCGGAACTGGAAACCCGAGTCGACGAAACCCGCGTCTTTTTGCAGATCGCCACCGACGAGGAAGTCGAACCGGCCGAGCACGACGACGCCGGTGGCGCTGGAGTCGCCATGATCTGCACGGACGCCGCCAAGATGACCTGGGCCCGCCAGATTTTCGACTATTACGGAGTCACCTCAGTGGCCACCAAGGCCTTCTTCAGCAATCCCGATGTGGACAACGAACTGGACTTCGTGGTGCTTGATGCCGCCAGCGTCAGCGCCGAACAATTGCAGAAGATGAAACAGCGCCTGATCGATACGACGGTGCCGATCATGCTGCTCGGCGGCGACCCCACGGGAATCGTCAGCCAAACCCTGGGCCTGGATCTGCCCACCATCCCCCTGACCTTCACCAAGGCCGATTTCGCCTGGGAATAACCGGGCGTAAAAAAAGGCTCGTTCTGCCACTAGAACGAGCCCTTTTTCTATCTGTCGGTATTGCTACGAGAAGTTGAAATCGTGGTCGGCAGCGCAGGGCGCTTCAGCCGCCTCTGCATCTTCATCATCTTCGGGCGCTACGCCTTCCGGCACAACAACCCACATGGGCAACTGCAATCCGACGGTGTCGTTGTAGTTCTGAATCCGCTCCAGCAGGCTGACGGTCACTTCCTGGCCCGCCGCCACCAGCAACAACCCGCTCGTGGCCTTGACCTCTTCGTTGAGGACCATCCCGGTCCGCAGCTCCAACAGGGTCACGCCGCGCACCGAAGTGTCGTCGCCGGACAAATCCACCACTTGGTCGACGACCTTGATCACTGAGGGGTCGTAAACGCCGGCCTGAACCCGCAGGTCGTCCATGATCCGCGAAGGCGCGTAACCCAGATTCTGCAATTCTTCAACCCGCATGGCCACCCGCAGGATGCGGGCCCCGGCGGGAATATCCGGCCCGGCAACCTTGTTCCTGGGCTCACCCGTGCCGTCATAATTCTTGGTCAGATAGCTGAAAATATCCAGGATGGGCTCCAGGCGGGGAATATTACCCAACACATCCTGATTGACCTGGGGAATGCGAGCCACCATGCCCTGTTCCTGCTCGGTCAGTTTTTCACCCCGGTAGACGCGACCCACCGTTTCCTGAGGCAGGATGACCGAGCCGATCTGGGACAACATGGCGGCCATCTCGGCCTGCCACATATTCGGCACGCCCAGTTTTTCGCACAGCGCGACGACCAGATTGCGGATCCGGGTGGCGCGGCCGAAGGCTTCGGGGCTGGCCAGGGACAGGACTTCGGTCAGAGCCTGAATACTGCCCTTGAGGGTTTGCTCGAGCAGAACCTTTTCGGCCATTTGCAGGTCGTATTGTACCAAAGCGGCTTTAATGGCATTGAGCAGATCACCGGCCGAACAGGGCTTGGTCATGAAACGGAAGATGTGACCTTCGTTGATGGCGGCCACCACGACGTCAAGTTCGGCAAAACCGGTCAGCAACAGGCGCACTGTTTCGGGGCTTTGCTTGTGGGCATGGCCCAGAAAAACGGCACCATTCATTTCGGGCATTTTCATGTCCGAGACCACGACCTGGAAGGGCCCCTCGTTTTTGAGGATCTCCAGACCCTCCTTGCCCCGCATGGCCGTATGGATTTCAAACTCTTTGCGCAGACTGCGTTGGATGGCCTTGAGGATATTTTCCTCGTCGTCCACAAACAGGATGCGGGGTTTGTCGGTCATGGATGTTCCTCTTCGCTGGTCAGTTCACCTTCAGCATTCCCTCAATATTTGTTTCGTCATTTCCTCAACTTTCTTTACACACAACCGATAGTAAATGAAGAATTAATAGGGAGAAAATGATGACAATCCTGCTCACCTTGGCCGTCCTATCCGCTGCCGCTCTGGCTGCCTGGGGCCTGACCATGCGCCGCCGCATGACCGCTTTGGGGCTGAAAGTCGACGAACACGTCGAGGCCGCGAAAAGCCAGGTCGTCGAGATCCAGCGCCTGCAGCGCATGCAGCAGGATTTGAAGGAGAGCGAGGTCTTCTCCCGCGCGGTTTTTGAGGCCTCCCAGACCGGCATGATGGTCATTGACCCACGCACCTGTCAGATCATGGATGCCAACCAGGCGGCCGGGGAAATTCTCGACGTGGACGCGGACGACCTGTTTGGCGAATTGGCCACCACTTTTGTGCCCAACGCGAACTGCAACCTGCTGGATATTCCGGCCGCAGAAACCATCAATCACGAAATGAACATGGCCACGGCGAGCGGGCGGGAAGTTCCTGTCCTGCGGTCGATCCGGCTGATCGATGGCGACCAGACCAAACTGGCGGTGGTCAGCTTCCTGGATATCAGTCGGCGCAAGCAGGCCGAAGCCGAAATTCGCGAGTCGCACGAAAAGCTGGAACAGGCCAACGAAGAACTGAAACGGCACAAGGACCAGATCGTGCAGTCGGAAAAATTGGCCTCAATTGGTCAATTAGCCGCCGGAGTGGCGCACGAAATCAACAACCCCATCGGTTTTGTGACCAGCAATCTCGGCACCGTGCAGGAGTACATGGAAAGCCTGACGACGGTCCTGAAGCTGTATGAAGAACGCGATGAGGTGGCCGACGACCAGGCTGAAGAAGTCGCCTCGCTCACGGCAAAAATCGCCGCGGCCCGTGAAGAAGAGGACATCGAATTCATCTATTCGGACATCGGCAACGTGGTCACCGAATCCCTCGATGGCGTCGGCCGCGTGGCCGAAATTGTGACCAACCTGAAGGGTTTTGCCCGGGAAGACTCCCAGCAGTTGAGCGCCTATGAAGTGAACGACGGCGTGGATTCCATGATCAAGATGTCCTGGAACGAATTGAAATACCGCTGCGAAGTCGAACGGGAATTTGGCGAAGTGCCCACCATTTCCTGCCACACCGGACGGGTCAACCAGGTGATCATGAACATGTTGGTCAACGCCGGTCAGGCCATGCCCGAAGAGGGCGGCAAGATTGTCGTGCGCACGGGCGTTGAGAACGAAGAAGTCGTCATCACCATCGCCGACACCGGCGCCGGCATCCCCCCGGATGTCCTGTCGAAAATCTTCGACCCCTTCTTCACCACCAAGGAAGTTGGCAGCGGCACCGGACTCGGGCTGTCCATCAGCCACGGCATCATCCAGGAGCATGGCGGGCGCATCGAGGTCGACAGCGTAGTCGGCGAAGGCACCACATTCCGGATCATTTTGCCTCTGACAGCCGCGCCGGTTGAGGAACTAATCGGTTAAAACGGTCGTTTTTAGGCGATTTCCACCAAACGCACGTCGGGCTTGGATCCGGCGTGCGTTTTTGTTATAAAGGAACTGCAAAACCTTGCAACGATCCGAAAATGTCCGGGTTTTCCCGCTTGTTCTCGAGGAAAGAAGGAATATTCATGCGTCGCCTTTCCCTGTCCGCCATTTTGATGTTCGTCCTTTTGTCCGGTGCCGTATTGGCCGCCGATGACGAAGGGCCCTGGAGCAGCGGAGATTTCTCCGGCCTCGGTTTCCGCAACATCGGGCCCGCCATTGCTTCGGGCCGCATTGCTGACTTTGCCGTCGACCCCCGCAATGCGTTCCACTATTACGTGAGCGTTTCGGCGGGCGGCGTGTGGGAAACCCACAATGCCGGCGTGACCTACGAGCCGATCTTTGACGGCGAGGGCAGCTATTCCATCGGGTGCATGACCCTGGCGCCAACCAATCCGGACGTGGTCTGGGTGGGCTCGGGCGAGAACAACAGCCAGCGCAGCGTGGCCTACGGCGACGGTGTCTACAAGTCTGTCGACGGCGGCCAGAACTGGCGCAACATGGGCCTGAAACGTTCCCTGCACATCGGCCGGGTCATTGTGCACCCCGCTGACGAGAACGTGGTCTTTGTGGCGGCCATGGGCCCGTTGTGGGGCCCGGGCGGCGACCGTGGCGTGTACAAGAGCGTTGATGGCGGCGAGAACTGGGAATTGGTCTTCGAGATCGACGAAAACACCGGCGTCGTGGACCTGGTCATGGACCCGACCGATCCCGATGTGTTGTACGCGGCCAGCTACCAGCGCCGGCGCCACATCTGGACCCTGATCAACGGTGGACCCGGCTCGGGCATCCACAAGACCACCGACGGTGGCCGCAACTGGACCGAACTGAGCAGCGGCCTGCCCGACGTGGACATGGGCCGCATCGGCCTGGCGATCAGCCCCGCCGCCCCGCGCACCGTCTACGCCATCATTGAAGCGGCCGACGACAAGGGCGGCTTTTTCCGCTCCACCGACGCTGGCGAGACCTGGAACAAGATGAGCGACCACGTCGCCGGCAGCCCCCAGTACTACAACGAGCTGGTGGCCGACCCTTTCAACGCCGACCGCATCTACAGCCAGGACACCTTCCTGCAGGTGACCGAAGACGGCGGCAAGACCTGGAACCGGTTGAGCGTGCGCAGCAAGCATGTCGATGACCACGCGCTGTGGATCGACCCGGCCAATACCGACCACCTGCTGGCCGGATGTGATGGCGGCGTGTATGAAACTTTCGACCGCGGGGACAACTGGCGTTTTGCCGCCAACCTGCCCATCACCCAGTTCTACCGCGTGGCCGTCGACTACGACGAGCCGTTCTACAACGTGTACGGCGGTACCCAGGACAACAATACCATCGGTGGTCCTTCGCGCACCACGTTTGGCCACGGCATCAGCAACCGGGAGTGGTTCCTCACCCTGGGCGGCGACGGCTTCGAACCGGCGATTGATCCCACCAATCCCAACATCGTCTATTGCCAGTGGCAGTACGGCAACCTGAACCGCTACGACAAGGCCAGTGGCGAGAACCTCTACATCCAGCCGGCCGCCGAAGAAGGCGAAGTGCTGAAATGGAACTGGAACTCGGCCCTGATCATCAGCCCGCACAACCACAAGCGGCTGTATTACGCCTGTCAAAAGGTGTTCCGCAGCGACGACATGGGCCACAGCTGGACCAAAATCAGTGAAGACCTCACCAGCGGCATCGACCGCAACAAGCTCGAGGTGATGGACCGGGTGTGGGGCGTGGACACCGTGGCCAAGAACAACTCGACCTCGTTCTGGGGCAGCATCATTGCCATGAGCGAGTCGCCGCTGCAGGAAGGCCTGTTGGTCATCGGCACCGACGACGGCATCATCCAGTGGACCGACAATGATGGCGCCGACTGGCGCAAGACCGACACCTTCAAGGGCGTGCCGGACAACAGCTACGTCAGTGACGTGGAGTGTTCCCAATTTGACGCCAAGGTGATCTTCGCCTCATTCGACAATCACAAGCGGGACGACTTTGCCCCCTATGTGCTGAAAAGCACAAACGGCGGCAAGAGCTGGCAGTCCATCGCCGGCAACCTGCCCGAAAACGGCACCGTGCACTCGTTGGCCCAGGACCATGTCGATGCTGACCTGATCTTTGCCGGCACCGAGTTCGGCGTCTGGTTCACCCGCGACGGCGGCAAATTCTGGACCGAGCTGTCCGCTGGCATGCCCACCATCGCCTGCCGCGACCTGGACATCCAGCGCCGCGAAAACGATCTGGTGGTGGCCACCTTCGGCCGCGGTTTCTACATCCTGGACGACTACACGCCGCTGCGCAATCTGACGCCGGCAGACCTGGAAAAAGAGGCGGCGATCTTCCCGGTCAAGGAGGCGTTGATCTACGTGCCCGGCACTCCGATCGGTGGCGGCAAAAAGGGCAGCCAGGGCGACAACTTCTACCGCACGGACAACCCTCCCTTCGGTGCGGTGTTCACCTACTGGCTGGGCGAAGGCCCCAAAAGCCTCAAGGCCCAGCGCAAGGCGACGGAGAAGGAACTGATCGAGGCGGAAAAGCCCGTCTTTTACCCCAGCTGGGATGACCTGCGGGAAGAAGACCGGGAACATGATCCGGAGCTGATCGCCACGGTGCGCGATGCCCAGGGCGAGGTCGTGCGGCGATTCAATGCGCCGGGCGGCAAGGGATTGCATCGGGTGGCCTGGGATCTGCGCTGGCCGGACATCAGTCCGGTGAATTTGAACCGCAGCGGCCCGAGCACCCCCTGGGACGATGTTCCCGCCGGCCCCCTGGCCATGCCCGGCACCTATTCGATGACCTTGAGTCAGCGGGTGCGTGGCGTTGAAAACAACATCGCGGGCCCGGTGGAATTCCAAACCCGCCTGTTGGCCAACAATACCACCGTGACCGGTGATTTTGGCGAACTGCTGGCCTTCCAGAAGGAAGCCGGTGAGCTGCAGCGTTCGGTGCGTGGCGCGGTCAATACCGCCCGCGACGCCCAGTCGCGCCTGAACCACATCCGGCAGGCGATCAATGACACACCGGCGCTGGACCGGTCCCTGCTCGACGAGGTGGACGAACTGGAAACGCAATTGAAAGACATGCTGATCACCCTGCAGGGCGACGGCGCCATCAGCGGCCGCAGCGAGCCCACCACCCCGTCGATTTCCGGACGAGCGGGCATGATCATGTGGACCAGCCGCGACATCACCTCGCCGCCGACCGCGACGATGCGCAAAAACCTGGACATTGCCGCCGGACAGTTCGGTCCCTTGCTGCAGGAACTGACGGCTCTGGTGGTGACGGATCTGAAGAGTCTGGAAGATCGTCTCGAAGCGGCCGGCGCGCCGCACACACCGGGCCGGATTCCGATCTGGCAGGGCAACTAGCCAACTCTGTGGACCGAAAAAAAGGGTGCCCCGATTGGGGCACCCTTTTAAAAATATTCAGATTTACTTCAGTTTGTTGATCCCGTTCAACGCCGCCACGCGATTTCCTTGTAGCCGGCCACGCCGGTTTCATAGGGAATGCCTTTTTAGGTCAATTGTTCTTCGTTGTCCCCCACCATGCTGATCTCGGGGATGGAATAGATCCCGAAGGGAAACAGTTTGCGCCGGTCCTGGAATTTCTTGCCAAAGATGTGGCAGGCCGCCATGGGTCCCTGATTCATCGAAGTTGAGGCCAGGGCCGAGAAACCGATCATGTCGGCAAACGGTCCAGGTGCAGCAGATCATCCGAGGTCAGGATGCACTGTTTGTCGAAGGGAATATTTTCGGGTAGGGCCGGTTCGGTGCCCACGGCCACGACGAATTTTTCGGCGGTGACGGTGGTCTCCTCGTGGGCGCCCTTGACCCGGACCTCATTGGGGCCGGCGAACGAAGCCTCGCCCGGGATCATTGTCACACCATTACCTCGCAACTGCACCCGCACGATTTCCATCTCGGTGGCGATGATGCGCTGGCAGGAACTCAGCAGCTGGTCAATGGTCAGGCGTCCGGCTTTCACGTCGCCCCGGATCGTCAGGTGATCCTGCCCGCCAGTGGCCTGGATGATCGCTTCGCGCAGGGCTTTCGAAGGAATGGTTCCAGTGTGGATCGCCACCCCGCCCACCTGTTCCATGCGTTCGACGATGCAGACCTTCTTGCCCAGTTTGGCCGCCTGGATGGCCGCCTTCTGCCCCCCCAGGACCGCTGCCGATCACACACAGTTCATAGTCCGCCACAATTTGCCTCCCAAGGCACAATCACCGTCACAGTTCTGGTCATATCTGGAATGTCGGCCCTATTGGAGCCAATTTTACCGCTATTCGCGCCCCAGGGCGACGATCGGGTCCATCCGGGCCGCCTTGTTGGCGGGGTACAAACCGAAGAATAGGCCAATGGCCACCGAAAACAAGGCCGCACCCACGGTCACCACCGGCGAGACCACAAACGGGAAGCGCAACACGTGGGTCATGCCCCAGGAAGCAAAATACCCCAGGCCGATGCCCAACAGGCCACCGATGCCCGTCAAAATGCCGGCTTCCACCAGCACCTGCAGCAAGACATCCTGGCGCCGGGCGCCGACTGCCATGCGCACGCCGATTTCCCGGGTGCGCTCAGCCACCGAGATCAGCATGATGTTCATCACCCCGATGCCGCCGACCAGCAAGCCGATGGACGAGAGCACCACCAGCACCAGGGCGATACCGCCGGTCACCTTGTCGATCAGTTCGCCGTAGGTTTCGGAACTGATGATGTCGAAATCGTTGCCTTGCCCGGGCCGTAACCTGCGCTCCCGGCGCAAGGTCCCCGTCAGATTGGACATGACATCTTCGGAGTCGTAGCCCGCGCTGACCGTCAGCGCCACGTTGCGGTCCTGGAGACCACCCTGCAGCCCGTCTTTTTCGAAAGTGGTCCAGGGCACACAGACGT
>CAZLUL010000084.1:0-16099 GCA_964562635.1 uncultured Fibrobacteraceae bacterium
ATGGCCTTCATCCTGATGGCCTTCATCCTGATTTTCTGCCTGCTCATGGTCATGCCCGTCCTCATCAGGTTGTTCGGCCCAGGCCAGAGGCACCGGCCAGGACAGAAGACCTGCGGCCAGCATCAGCACCGCGGCGCGGGCATATATATTCGACAGGGAAATTCGCTTCATGTCAGTTCTTCTCCTGGGTCAGCAGGGTGTTGAGGCTGTCGTCGCCCAGCAGCAGGGCGACCGCGAAGGTCGCCTCCTGATAGCGGGCCAGGGCGCCAAAATAGTCGCCCTGAGCTTCGAACCAGGTCCGTCGGGTGGCCATCACATCAGTCAGGCTGAACAATCCTTTGCGGTGGGCAGCCTCCACTTCAGCCATGGACTGCTCAGCCAAAGGCAAAATCTCGTTGCGCATGGCGACCACCTGATCGTAAGAGGTGGCCAACTGTTCGTAGTGGCGGGCCAGTTGCCCGAGCATCGCCACGTATTGGGCCTGTCGCTCGGCGCCCAGGCGATCCAATCCAAACTGGGCCGCGCGGATGCCATCGTTGTTCTTGTCTCGGAATTGTAACGGCAGCGAAACCGCCGCCACCAGGGCGTTGTCGCCACTGTCGGCATAGTGGCGCAGCCCCGCACCGGCCGTCAGGTCCAGCTTGCCCCGGGCCATCGCCGCATTCACTTCAGCCTGCCGCCGCCTGGCTTCGGCATCCCACCGCAGCAGTTGGGGGCTGCCGGCCAGCAGGGCACTCAATTCGGACCACTCCGGTTTGGCATCCAACCGTTCCAGGTCCCCGAGCACCAGACCAAAACTGGGGGTTTCGCTGTTCCACAGCACTGACAACTGCAGCTTGCGGGCCCTCAGGGCCCCGCGCGCGGCCTGGGCCGTCAGTTTTGCGGTCGAGACAGCCAAGCGGGCGCGATTTTCCTCAACCGGCGAGACTGCGCCCTGCTCGATCCGGCGTTTGACGTATTGCAGATCCTGTTGGGCCAGGACCACCAGTTGCTCGGCCAGCGCCACCTCGTTCTGCCGCACCAAAGTGGCCAGGAAGGCCTGGCTGACCCGGGTCCTGATTTCCCGGGTCTGCAGCGCAGCGTCCAGCTTGACCAGATCCACCTCACGGTCAGCGACCGCCCTTTCCCGGGTGCGTTTGCCCCCCAGTTCGAAAGTCTGCGACAGCATCAACGTGTACTCGGCGGCCGAAAACCCCTGCGCCTCACCGGAACCGGCGAAATTCTCGAGTTCGAAATCCAGTTCGGGGTTCAGGCCCCGCGAAACCTGCTCCGCATGGGCCATCGCCTCGGCGGTGGCCGCCCGGAAACCGTGCAACCGGGGATTGTGCTGCAGGGCCAGATCCATGGCCTGGGCCAGGTCCAGCGCTTCACCACCCAGGTCAGGTACCGCCGGCAGTTCGGCTGACCCGGCGCCGGTCGCGGCCAGCAACAGGACAAGCAGGAAGCCCGCGCGCTGCCCACGACCGGGATTTATCCCTTTGATATTCATCTGTTCACCTCAAAAATGAGAGAAAAGTCGGCACCGCCTGGTCGCAGCGGCTCAATGGCGGCCACGTCTTGGCGGAATCAGCGATCAAAAGAAAAGGGGGGAATCAGCAGAGCAGAGGCAGGGTCTGGTGGGCGCCGGTCATGACCGGACGGGCGGCAGTCAATTCGGACTCCAGTTGGGAACACAGCGCCGGCAGGTCCTGATCTGCAGCCACCACCACCGCCGGCGGGGTCGCGTGGTCGCCGTGTTCCAGTCCCAACTCGGGCTTGAAACCCTCAGCTGAGGCGGGTACCACCAGGATCTGGCAGGGATCGGTCGAACATTGCACTTCGTCGTGGCATTCGGTGGCCGCATCGCCCAGGCAGCCGTGCACCATCAGGCCCAGGCCACAGAGAGTCGGGCCCAGGAGCAGGGTCCACAACGCGATCACAAAAATGCTGTTCTTGCCGTTCATGAGCTTAAAGATAGGCTACCTGGGTCAGAATTCAAAAATCCATTTTCAACGAATGCGCCGATGGCAGGCTGCGACCAGGCCCGCCCGGTGCGCAATCATCATCTGTACACATCGGCCGGATCTACTCCTTGATGACCACCAATTTCTCGGGCGCCATGTCGGCCATGGTGTAGGGAATGCCGCCGATACCCAGGCCCGAAGTGCGGTGCCCGGCAAAGGGCATCCAATCGACCCGGAAGGCGGTGTGGTCGTTGACCATCACCGCTGCGGCGTCCAATTCGCGGGTCAGGCGCATGGCCCGGCTGGTATCGCGGGTGAAGACCGCCGCCTGGAACGAAACGTTCAGGGAATTGGCCTGGGCCACCGCCTCGGCCTCATCATCGTAACCGTAGACGTTGACCACGGGACCAAAGACTTCTTCGGTCGAGACGCGGCAAGTGTGCGGCGGGTCGACCAGCAGGGTCGGCGCATACACGTAGTCGCTCACCCGCTTGCCCCCCACCACACATTCGGCGCCGGCGGCGATTGCCTCTTGCACCCATTCTTCGACCCGGTCCACTTCGCCGGTGCGGATCAAGGGCCCCACTTCGGTTTTGGCCTCGGTGGGGTCGCCCACCACCAGGGCGGCAACCTGCGTTTTCAAGGCGGCAACCAGATCGGCCTTCAGGCTATTGTGCACAAATATTCTCTGCACCGATACGCACACCTGCCCGGCGTGATAGTACCCACCCTTGACCAACAGCGGCACCATGGTATCCAGGTCGGCATCAGCCGCCACGATCACCGGCGCGACGCCACCGTGTTCCAGGGCGCAGCGCGTGCCCGCAGCCAGCTTGCCGCGCAGGCTCCAGCCCACACGGGCCGAACCGATGAAGGTGAAAAAGCCCACCCGTGGGTCGGTGACCAGTTTTTCGGCCACGGGAATTTCGCAGTTGCAGGTTTGGCACCACTCGGCCGGCAAGCCCGCCTGATGCACCAATTCCACAAACCGCATGCAGCTCAGCGGGGTCGGTTCAGCCGGTTTGACGATCACCGGACAGCCGGTCGCAATGGCGGGCACCACCTGGTGCACGATCAAATTAAGCGGATGGTTGAAGGCGCTGACCGCCACCACTACCCCGATCGGTTTGCGGATCGTAAACGCCGTGCGCCCCGCTCCGGCAGCCGTCAAGTTCATGGGAATCTGCTTGCCATCCAGGTGCCCCAATTCTTCGATGGCCAACTCGACACCATTGATGGCGCGCAACACTTCAATGCGGGCATCGGTCAGCGGCTTGCCACCTTCGCGGGCGATCAGCACCGCAAAGTCTTCGACCTCGGCCTTCATCAACCCGATCAGCTTCTGCAAAATTTCACGCCGCTGAAACGGTGGCAACCACTGCGCCTGATCCCGGTGCAACCGCGCCGCGGTGGCCAACATCGCGTCCACGGTGTCCCAATCCTGCAATGCCAATTCCGCCATGAACGCGCCGTCGTAGGCCTGGTGCACCGCGAGAGTTTTGTCATTCGACATGGTCAATCTCCTCGGATCAGGCCAGCTCAGATCAAACAGACCCGGGCCGCCAGTTCATCGATCAGAACACGTTTGTTTTCCGAATAGTCCACCGGCACCTCGACCAGGTGCACGCCGCCCTCCTGGAAGCAACGTTCCAGGATCGGCACCAAATCATCCGTGGCTTCCACCAGATGCCCCTGGGCCCCATAGCTCTTCGCGTAGGCCACAAAGTCGGGGTTGCCGAATTCCAAGCCCCAATCGGGAAATTCGGACACGGCCTGTTTCCAGCGGATCATCCCGTACGAATTGTCCCGCAGAACCATCACCACCAGATTCAGGCCCAGCCGCACCGCTGTTTCCATCTCCTGGCTGTTCATCATGAAACCGCCGTCGCCGCAGATCGCCATCACCCGTTTTTCAGGATTCAGGACCGCCGCCATCATGGCCGAAGGCAGGCCTGCGCCCATGGTGGCCAGCGCGTTGTCCAGCAACACGGTATTGGGCTCCTGGGCCCGATAGTTGCGCGCAAACCAGATTTTGTAAATCCCGTTGTCCAGCGCGATGATGCCCTCGGCGGGCATGACCCGGCGCACATCAGCCACAATACGCTGCGGCACCATCGGGTAGGCCGGGTCATCGTTGTTTTCTTCCATGTGCTCCAGCACCATTTCACGCACGCGCCGGAAATAGTCGAAATTGTGGGTCGCCACCGGCTCGAGCTTGTCGGCCAGGCGCTGCACCGTATCGGCCACGTCACCCACCAGTTCGTACTGGGGAAAATACACTTCGTCAACCGCGGCCGACAAGAAGTTGATGTGGATGACTTCCTTGCCGCCATTTTCCATGATGAAGGGCGGTTTTTCCACGTCATCGTGCCCCACATTGATCACCAGGTCGGCCCGCTCGATGGCGCAATGCAGGTAGTCGCCATTGGAAAGCGCGGCTGTGCCCAGGTAGTGCTCATGAAATCCGCTGACCACACCCTTGCCCATCTGGGTATTGAAAAACGGGATGCCGGTTTTTTCGACCAGATACTGGACCGGTTCGATGGTGCGTTTGCGATTGGCCCCTGCGCCCACCAGGATCAGGGGACTTGTTGCCGCCCGAATGCGTTCCACGACAGTGTCCAGCGAACTGTCTTTCACCACCGGTCGGCAGGGCGGATTGATGGGGAACAGGTGAGCTGTCTCGGCCGTCTCGGCGGCGATGTCTTCGGGCAATTCCAGCAGAACCGCACCCGGACGCTCTTCGGACGCAAGACGGAACGCTTCGCGCACCAACCCGGGGATGACATTGGCGCCCACGATCTGGCGCGAGAACTTCGTGATCGGTTTCATCAGCCCCACCACGTCGATAATTTGGAATTTGCCCTGTTTGCTCTGCTTGATGGGCTTCTGGCCCGTGATCATCACCATGGGCATCGCCCCGAGCTGGGCATAGGCCGCCGGCGTCACAAAGTTGGTCGCGCCCGGCCCCAGGGTGGCCAGACAGACGCCGGGTTTTCCGGTCAGGCGGCCATAGGTGGCGGCCATGAAACCGGCGCCCTGCTCGTGCCGCGTGAGGACCAGCTTGATGGACGACTCGCGCAGGGATTCCAAAAGGTCGAGATTTTCTTCCCCTGGCACCCCAAAAATGTATTCCACACCTTCGTTTTCCAAAGCCTTCACGAAGAGGTCACTGGCCTTGATATTTTTCATTTCGGACATCCGACACCCCATTCAGGTTCAACGTTCAATCACTCCCAAAGATCTTTTCAACTCGGCAAAAGGCTGCTCTGCGCCCGGGAACCGGTCGGCAAAAGTCGCCCCGTTTTCCAGTTTTAAAACACCCCGCGGGCACACCGCCGCGCACACCCCACAGCCCACGCACGAGGCGCGCACGATATTGGCGCCCTGCTGGGCATAGGCCCGCACGTCGATGCCCATCTCACAGTAGGTCGTGCAGTTGCCACAGGAGATGCACTGGCTGCCATTGGTGGTGATCCGGAAACGCGAGAAGTAGCGTTGGAAAATGCCCAGGATCGCCGCCATCGGACAGGCAAAGCGGCACCAGATGCGGCTGCCCCACACCGGATACGCCGCCACGCCCACCAGCCCGGCCAGAATCGAGGCCACAAAAAATCCGTAGGACTTGCGGAACCAGTAGCTCGCCGGACCGAGGGCCTCGCCACCGGTGGCGTCGTTGATCCACAACAGGGCCGTACCCAGCGTCACGATCACCAGCACCGAATGGATGGACCAGCGTTCGAATTTCCAGGCCTTCTGGCTCGAGTCCGCCAGATGCCGAAAGGGATCGCCCGCCGTCTCGGCCAAGCCACCGCAGCCGCAAACCCAGGAACAGTACCAGCGTTTGCCGTAGAAATAGGTCAGAATCGGCGTGGCAATAAAAGTCGCCGTCGCGCCCCAGACCACCATGAAGGTGCCCAATCCGCCAGGATGCTGGATCAGTTTCTGGATCTCGCCGGGATACAGGTACTTGGGCTGCAGGGGCCAGAAATAGCTGAAGTAGAAATCCGGCTGATTCAACTGCCGCAGGATCGAAGGCAGCAGGAAAGCCACCACCAATTGCACGAACATCAACGTTGCGGTGCGGATCATTTCGTACCGGTTGTGGCGGTAGCGCAGGATCATGCGCACGCCCATCACCAGCACCGCCACGGTGTAGAGGTAGCCGTACAGGAACCAGTGGTCGGCCGGCGCGTGGCGCAGCAATTGGCTCAGGGGGTCTGCCAGGCGCGTCACGCCCTGCAGGTAATGCGGCCACCAATAATAGGAGATGTAGAAGACGGTCAGCAGCAGGCCCAGCAACCAGGCCGGCCACTTGCGCGTTTGCACGCCCAGATGATACGTGCCGTGATTCTTGATGCCCGCCAATGTCCCGCTGTAGGTGTCAGCCACCCAGCCGATCGCACCAGCGGCCAGCAGGCCATAGGTCAGGCCGAAGGCCAGCCACCCGGATCCAACGGTCCAGCCGGCGGCGGCGGCAAAAAAGAGCAATGCTCCGGCGGCGCACATGGCGATGAAGAAGCGTCGTTTCGGACCCGGCCCGTGGGTATCGTTGCGGGAGGCTGAAGCGAAGACGGAGCCCGAAGGCGCAGCGTGGTTGGTATTCATCGCTGTTGCTCCTTCAGGCTATTGGAGATGTCTTTTTCGTAACGACGGTAAAATTCAGGGTCAAAAACGCCCTCTTTCAAGTGCTCAAGCACATAGGCGGGCGAACGCTCTTCGCCGATCCAGCGTTCGCATACCGGATGGCTGAAGCGGATGCCCAGGGCGTTGATGCCGATCACTTTGCCCTCGTCGAGCACCAACCGGAACGCGTGGCGCCCGTCGGCATGCTGCCAATACAAACCGCGGTCCGGACCCGGATCGGGTTCGGCCACGCCCCCGGGCACCTGCCCGTAGGTGTGCCACTCGAGATCAAAAAACTTGGCGGAGTTGAACCAGATGCCGCGCTCGTAAAGGACGTCACCGCCGGCCATGTTGTGGCCCACCACCTCGCCGTGCATCTTGCCGGTGTACCACAGTTGTTCGAGCCGGTTGCGTTCTTCACCCGGGGTGACGATTTCGGCGCAGTCGCCCGCCGCATAGACACCTTCGACCGGCGTGCGGAAACCAAAATCAACCAGGATGCCGCGCCCCACCGGCAGGCCCGATTCGGCCACCGCACTCAAGTTCGGGCTCACGCCCGCGGTCAGGCCCACAACCTGGCAATCCAGCCGTTCCCCCGCGCCGGTCACCACAGCGCAGGCGCGCCCCCGATCGTCAGCCACGATCTCTTTCAGCTCAGTCTGCAAGCGCAGGTCGATGCCGTTTTCCCGGATCACTTCGTTGATGATCTTTGATTCGGCCCTGGGCATGACGTTATCCCAGTAGGATTCTTCGCGGGCCAGGATCGTCACGTGGGTGCCGCGCGAATGCAGCATCTCGGCAAACTCGATACCGATCAAGCCGCCCCCGACGATGACCCCGTTTTTGATTTCTGGCGCCAGCGCTTCCAATTCGGCGAGGTCCTGCAGGTCGTACAATCCCTGTACACCCTTGAGGTCCTGTCCCGGCCAGCCGAACTTGTTGGATTTCGAGCCGGTCGCCAGCAGCAGTTTGTCATAAGAAAGCGGCGCCCCGTCAGCCAACTGGACTTCGCGCTCGCTGGTATTGATACCCGTCACCAGGGCCCGTTTCAATTCCAGGCGTTGGCGCTGCCAAAAATCCGGCGCGTAGGGCTGGGTATCGACCAGGCGCATGTGGCCCATGTACATGTACATCAAGGCGGTGCGCGAGTAGAAGTGGTCCGACTCGGCCGAGACGATGGTGATCTGCCAGTCCGGTTGCAGGTCCCGAATCTTCACCGCCGCGGTGATGCCCGTGATGCCATTGCCGACGATTACGACGCGCACAATAAGACTCCCCATTTGTTGCGGCCCGGCCGCATATCGTCAAGAAACCAACCCACGTCATTAGTACCAGAAGGAAACCCCGACCGCTATTATCGGATTTTCGGGGTGTCTCGGCTGCCCCGCTGAACGAGGCGGTCGCCCATGATTTTTGTCATTCATGAGTGGCCTTCGGTTGCCGTTTATTACGCAGAATTCTCAGCAGTTTGCCGGGCCCTTTGAGGCGATTTGTGCTAGTCTGGGCCAGATTTCCGCCGCCACTCACCGCTCGAAAGGATCCCTCTTGTCCACTCCCTTGATCTCACCGGACCAATCCTGGGCCATTTGGGCCATTCTGCTCGGCGCGGCCGCTTTTGGCTTCCTGGCCGAAAACACCCGCCTGGGCAGCAAGCTTTCGGGCGCGATCCTGACTATGGGCGTGACCTTTGTCCTGTCCAACGTGGGCATTTTGCCGGCGGCCGAAGTGCCCGCCTACGACGTGGTGTGGGGATATCTGGTGCCTCTGGCCATTCCCCTGCTGCTTTTCCGCGCGGACCTGCGCCGCATTTTGCGCGAGGCCGGACCGACCCTGCTGGCCTTTGTGATCGGCGGTGTGGGCACCGTGATCGGCACAATTGTGGCTTTCAATATTGTGCCCCTGGGCCCGGACGGCTGGAAATTGGCAGCGATATTCTCGGCCACATATATCGGCGGCAGTATGAATTACGCGGCGGCGGCCGAAGCGGTCAATCTGCCCCCCGGCGACCTGCTGACTGCGGGCGTGGCAGCCGACAACCTCGTGATGGCCCTGTATTTTCTGGTGCTCTTTGCCCTGCCCGGCATCGCCTTTCTGCGCTCGCGCTTTCCCCAACGGCATCATGCCCTGGCCGAAGGCTCGGCTGAGTTGGAAACCACTCGGCAGGAAGCCGCAGCCTTTCCCCCCTTGGGCACCACCGCACTGAGCCTCGCCATATCCCTGAGCCTTTGCGCCATCGGGTTTGGCCTGGCCGATCTGACCGGATGGGGAGCCAGCGGCATCCTCGTGGTCACCGCCCTGACTGTGATCCTGGCCACCTCTTTACCCCGGCAGTTCCAAAAACTGGCCGGCGCCGAGGTCATCGGAACCTTTCTGATGCAGCTCTTTTTTGCCGTGATCGGTGCGAGTGCCAACGTCATGGTGGTCCTGGAGTTTGGGCCGAAATTGTTCGCCTTTGCCGCCCTCATCCTGACCATTCACCTGCTTTTCCTTTTGTTTGGTGGCTGGTTGTGCAGGCTGGACTTGAGCGAATTGGTGATTGCCTCGAACGCTAACATGGGCGGTCCCACGACAGCTGCGGCGATGGCGGTGGCCCGCCGGTGGCAGACTCTGGTCATGCCCGCTATCCTGTGCGGTACCCTGGGCTACGCGGTGGCCACTTTTGTTGGCACTGCGCTCGGTCATTGGTTGAAGTAGAAGCAAGATAGGAGATGCGACCATGAAGATGGTTTTGATGATATTGGCCGGCGTTTTGCTAATCGGCGGCGGCGTTATGTTGTTCAATATGCGCGGCGCCCTGGCCACCGGTGTGCAGACCCCGGAAGAGCCCACCACAGGCACTTTGTGGACCCAACAGACCCACACCCTGGCCGGCGAAGCCACCAGCCTCGAGCCTTGGCAAGGGCAGGTAGTGCTGGTGGTCAATGTGGCCAGCAAATGTGGATTGACCCCCCAGTACGCAGGGCTCGAAGCGCTGTACCAGGAACTGAAGGACGAAGGATTCGCCATTCTCGCCTTCCCGAGCAATGACTTCATGGGGCAGGAACCAGGCACGGCCGAGGAGATTCGCACTTTTTGCGATTCGAACTACCAGATCAGTTTTCCGATGTTTGAGAAGATGCCGGTCAAGGGCGACGGCAAGAGCGAACTGTACCAGTTCCTGACCGCCGGCGGCCTCGAAGAACCGACCTGGAATTTCACCAAGTATTTGGTGGGTCGAGATGGCAAGGTGATGGCGCGGTTTGCGCCGCGCACCACACCGGATGACCCGGAGTTGCGCAAGGCCATCGCCAGCAGCCTGGGCATTTGAGGAGGCCGTTGGCAGCCGGCCCGCCACTCACTTGACCAACATCATGCGTTTGCTTGCGACAACTCCTTCGGCCTCCAGGCGCAGGGAGTAGGCCCCCGCCGCGACCATCCGACCGGTGTCGTCCTTGCCATTCCACGTTGCTTCGTAGAGACCTTCATTCTTGAAATCGCCGGCCACCAGAGTCCTGACCAGCCGTCCGGACAAGTCAAAGACCTGCAGCCTGACCTTGGTTTTCCCGGTGAGTTCATAACGGATCGTGGTCGACGGGTTGAAGGGGTTGGGCTGATTCTGGTGCAGAGTCGGCCTTGGTAGGCGGGCCACATCCGGCACGCCAACCGGTTCGTCCCGGGGTAATTTGGCCACAAAGGCATCCGGCGGCGAACTGAGTCCGGCCTGGAAAGGACTGGGCTGCACAACAGTTTCGCCGGGGAAAGATGCGCTGCTGGTCTGGCCTGTCATGTAGGCTGCCCCGGACCGGTCGAGAGCCACGGCGTAGCCAAAATCGCGGAACAGTCCGCCCAGGAAGGTCTCGTGTTCACCAAAACCGTTGACGCCCAATTGACTGACCCACATGTCCCAATCCGGCAGTGAAGCCGGCGCGGCGCCGACCACCGTGGCCCTGCCCAGGCGATCAACGGCGATCCCGTTGGCCACGCCATCGGAAATGTAAAAGGAATAGTCCAGGCTCGTGGCGGCGGCATCCAGTTTAGTGACGATCGGACTGCCGCCCACCGGCACCGACCCACCCGTAACGGGATACTGTGTGCCCGAACACGATCCGGTCAGATAGATGTTGCCGTGGTGATCCAAGGCCAAATCGAAGAAGAAATCGTCATCGTTGCCGCCCAGGTAGGTGCCGAACACAAGATCGCTGCCATCAGCCTGCAATTTCAGCACAAAGCCGTCCTCGACATCCGCCTTCACCGGCTGGATGGCCCCCGCGGTGGTCGGCAGGTTGGGATTGCCGGTGAACCCCGCCACGACCGCCTGGTACTGGCTGTCAACCGCCACGCCCCACACGAATACAAAAGTATCACCGCCCAGAAATGTGCTGTATTCCAGAGCCGAACCATCGGAAGTGAAGCGCAGGGCAAATGGGCCGGGTCCCGTGGTCAGGAACGCCCCGGCGGTCGTGGGAAAGTTGGCCGACTGGGTCGTGCCCGCAATGTAGACGCGGTCGAGATCATCCACGGCAATACCCGGTTTTTCCTGTTCGCTGTCCGCCCGGTCCATCATGTCGCCACCGAGATAGGTGCTATACACCAGGTCAGTGCCCATGGGATTAAGCTTGGCCACGAATAGATCCGTATCGCCCCCATAAGCCGGTTGGAAGGCATTGACCACGGGGAAATCCTCATTCCCGGCGGTGCCCGGATCATCCACGCTGTCGGTCGTGCCGACGATGTAGGCGCATCCCTGGCGATCAACGGCGATGCCATATCCCACGTCGTTGCCGCCACCGCTGAGATAGGTGCCATAGATGAGGTTGGAGCCCGTGGAATCGAGCTTGGCCACAAAGACGTCGCCCGGATCAAAAAAGCCGCCCACACGTCCCACCTCGTCAAAGGCGCCGATGGTTGTCGGGAAGGTGGTCGCGTCGGTGGCGCCGGTGACATAGGCATTGCCCTCAAAATCCACCGCGATGTCCCAACCGGTGTCGGTGCCGTTGCCGCCCAGGAAAGTGCTGAATGACAGGACCGGATCGATCGTCAGGGCCAATTCGGCATCATAGGGGCCCAGGCTGAAGCCGATAGTGCCATCAGGCCGTTGGTCGAAGGCCACCATCACCGGAGACCGCTGGCCGGCGACCATCTGGTAGGCGACGGGCTTGTGAATGCTCATCTGGCCCCCATTGGTCGCGAGATCCAGGCTGCCATCCGGTGAGACAGAGGGAGCCAGAGCTTTCCCTGACGCAGACAGCAACTGGAATCCGATCAGCGCAGGATCGGCACCGGGCCCCACGATAAAATCGTATTCCAGGGCGCCGCCGCTCTCATAGTATTCCACATCAATGCCGGGGAAAGTTTCTGCATACCGCACGCGGCTGAAAGCCGGCACGTGGCGTATCCAATCGGCCGGGTCACTGCCGCGCAGGTAGTTGGTGTGCCCGGAGATCGGATCGAGACCCACCGCTTCCGCCGCCGAGTTCGCCCCTTGCAAACGGGTGCGCAAGTAGGTGCCGTCGAGCAGGCCGACCGCAAATCCTTCGCCATTCAAATAGGCGGTCAGGCCACGGCCGACGACCAGGAAATCGTATTTGTCTGCGGTTTGGCCCTCGTTGGGTTCGAAGCGCAACGGCAGTTGGCAGGTCTTCAGCGACGCCTCAACGGCGGGCGCATTCAGTATGAAAAAGACAGAAGCCAGGAGCAGAAGGACACAGCGGGAAGTGGGCAGACGGTGGTTGCTCAGCATTGTGGGACACCTCTCATTCCGGGCGAACGGCCCGCAGTGGGTGGGCGAGGCAATCATGCATATATCATACTTCTTTTATCCTGTTTTGGCATTTTGTACTGTTGATGCCACGCCACAAAACACGCGAAAGGGCCGGCAAGTTTCCCTGCCGGCCCCTCTCCTCCCCCTCACGCACTAGTCAGTCAAACACCTGTTCTGCTCGCTGTACTTGTAGGCCCCATTCTCGCCCACCCGCAGGGTGATGTTGTTGAGCTGGGTGCCGTCTTCGTGACTCAGCTTGCGATCCTTGCCCCTGACCCGCGCCGTCCGCGAGGTCATCCAGCCCTGCTGGGACCCGCGCACGTCGGCGTAGAAGTCTTCGCCCACGGCTTGGCCGGTGCTGATGTCAATCGGCGTGGCGAAGATCGTGCCGGTGTAGCCGCCCTGGTAGGAGTAGCGACCGTTTTGATCAACGACCACGCGGGTTTCAAACTCCACGCCGCCGGTGATGTGCAGCCAGTCGTAGGGGCCGGTGCTGCAGAACGGACGCGGAATGTACTGGCCAAAATCCACCACAGCAGTCGCCGAGTATTCCATCGGAGTGATGGGCAGGGCACCGGCCAGGTGAATGGTCGTCGCATGGCCATCGGTGGCGATGGGCACGGGGTCTGTCTGCGGTTGCGCCGGACCATCGATCAAGGCGATCAGCTCGGCCGGCAGCAAGTTGTAGATCGAAGAATCAATGGTCCGCCAGCTGGGCGCATCGTTGATCTGGGCGGTCTGCCCGATGTGCTGGGACGGGTCCAACAGGCCCGAACGCATCATGTCGCCGGCCACGATCTGCTCGGCCACTTCCCAACTCAGCACCTGATGTTCGCTGGTGCCCGGGATCATCATTTCAAAGTGGGCAGCGCCCATGGTGATGGGCTCGCCCGCGGCGGTGGTCGCGCCGGTGCGGAACAGGCGCAGGTGGAAGCGAATCGGTTCGTAATTGCCCAAAGTCAGTTGGATAACTCCGCCCAGCCAGTCGCCCTGGTCGTCGTAGCTGGTTTGCACGCCCCCGCCGAGGGCGTCATGCCACTGCTGGTCGAAAGGATAAACGGACGGCAGGCCCAGAACGGCGCGATCGCCGTCCAGGCTCAGCAAGGCTTCGCGGATCTGCATGGGATCGGCGTTGCCGGTGAAAATCAGGTTCACCGGGTCGACGCCCATGCCGTTGAATGAACTGCCGGTGAATGGCCAGCAGACGAGGTTGCCGTCGCCAACCGGCACGGGCACCAGGCCGGCGGGCGGCGTCTTACCATCCTGAAATTCGATGTCGTTGCCCTTCTCGGCAACCACAGTGAGATCATCGCCGGCGACGGGCGCGAGCACGTCTTCCTCCGAGCAACCTGCCAGACCGACGAGAATCAGAATCATGGTCAGATACATCAGTTTCTTCATTGTCACTACCCCCGGGAACCGCCGCTGCCGTGGTATCACGTTGCGGCTGAATCGTGTCATGTGCCCAAAACGGACACAATTCACCTATATCAATTCCCGCGCCGCCAGATCGCGTAAGGCGCCCGTTCCTGGCAAGACCATCTGCCCCAAGGAGATAAAGTTCCGCCCGGCTAGCTCTGGAAGGCAACTGGCCCAGCCCCAAACCCGGTATCTGTCACCACCAGCGCACACCACTGAGACAACAACCTCACACCCATTCCGCAAAATCGGCACCGCCGGGCAAAAAAATGACCCGGTGGAAATCCTTTTCCACCGGGTCACATGGCATTCCGTTGCCCTTGCCTTCGCTCCGTCGAAGTCGATCAGCTGATTTGCGTCAGCCAGCGATCTTCAGCTGGGTCTTTGGCTCGGTCCTGGTAATCCTTTTTTTTTCACGAACAACCGGTCGTGCCACCGCAGTTGTGGCACTTGTAGCACGAGCCACTGCGCACGGTCGACGACCCACATTCGGGGCACGGCGGGCTGTCCAGCTGCACCTTCACGGTCGTGGGTTCCGCATTGCTCTCCATGGTGATCCGGCTGACCGGCTCGCCATTGGCCTGCATGGCCTTCTTCGCCACTTCGGCTTCCTGCACATCAGCCTGGCCATCAGGCAACGTGCCATCGGCTTCGCCGGCGTGCTCACCGTACTTCAGATCCATCCAGCGGAAGATGTAGTCCATGACAGACTTCGCGATGGGGATCTGGGCGTTGCTGGTGAACCCACTGGGCTCGAAGCGGGCATGGCTGAACTTATTGATCAGAACCTTCAGTGGCACACCGTACTGCAGCATGATCGAAACGCTGGTGGCGAAGCTGTCCATCAACCCGCTGACCACCGAGCCTTCCTTGGCCATGGAGATGAACATCTCGCCAGGCTTGCCGTTGGGATACTGGCCCACCGTCAGGTAACCCTCGTGTCCCCCGATGGAGAACTTGTGGGTCAGGGCGGTGCGCTCATCCGGCAGCCGCACGCGCTTGGGCTTGGGCGGTGCCGTGTGGTCTTCGACCTCGACCGCCGGTTCAGCCTTCTTGTTGCTCGTATTGAGCGGCTGCAGGCGTTTCGAATTGTCCCGGTAGATGGCGACCGCCTTGAGGCCCATTTTCCAGGCTTCGAGGTAGGTCTTGGAAATCTCGGCCACTGTGGCCTCTTCCGGCAGGTTAACCGTCTTGGAAATCGCACCGGACAGGAACGGCTGCACCGCACTCATCATCCGCAGGTGACCCATGTAGTCGATCGAACGCACGCCATTGGCCGGACGGAAAGCACAATCAAAGACAGGCAGATGCTCTTCCTTCAGGTGCGGCGCACCTTCGATGGTCTCTTCGACGCTGATATGGTCGATGATCTCGGCCACTTCGTCGTCGCTGTAGCCCAGCTTCTCGAGCGCATCGGGCACCGAGTTGTTGACGATCTTCATCAGGCCGCCATCAACCAGCTTCTTGTATTTCACCAGGGCGATGTCCGGTTCCACACCAGTCGTATCGCAGTCCATCATGAAACCGATGGTGCCGGTCGGGGCCAAAACCGTGACCTGGGCGTTGCGGTACCCGTAGTCGTGACCCAGGGCATAAGCCTCACGCCAGACGGTTTCCGACTCTTCGAGCAGGTCGGTTGGCACCCGGTTGGCGGTGATGTTGTTGACCGCCGCGCGGTGCATCCGGATGACCTCGAGCATGGGCTCGCGATTCTTGGCGTAGCCTTCGAAGGGACCCATCTGGCTGGCGATTTCAGCACTCGTCAGATAGGCCTGGCCACACATCAGAGAGGTGATGACCGCCGCGTAGTCCCGACCGGCATTGCTATCGTAGGGCAGGCCGCGGTTCATCAGCAAAGCGCCCAGGTTGGCGTAACCCAGTCCCAGGGGGCGGTACTTGTGGCTGTTGCCTTCGATTTCCTCGCGCGGGTAACTGCTGTTGCCCACCAGGATTTCCATGGCCAGCAACATCACCCGCGACGCGTAACGGAACGACTCGGTGTCGAATTCGCCGTCTTCGCGCCGGAACTTCATCAGGTTCAACGAAGCCAGATTGCAGGCCGAGTTGCTCAGGAACATGTACTCGCTGCAGGGATTTGAGGCCTCGATGCGATCAGTCGACTTGCAGGTGTGCCAGTCGTTGATCGTGGTATCGAACTGCATGCCCGGATCGCCGCAAACGTGCGTGCCTTCGGCGATCTTCTGCATCAGGTCGCGGGCCTTGTACGTATCCATGGGACGCCCGTCGGTCACCGCGTGGGTCGTCCACTCGCCGTCGGTTTCCACCGCGCGCATGAAATCGTTGTTCACTCGTACGGAGTTGTTGCTGTTCTGGAAGAAGATCGAGTTGTAGGCCTCGCCACCGAAGCTGC
>CAZLUL010000085.1:0-15998 GCA_964562635.1 uncultured Fibrobacteraceae bacterium
ACCCAGCTTCTTGAACACCTTGTTCACCTTGCGCAGCGCCATGGTCAGCTCTTTTTTGCTGATCGTCAGTGGCGGGGCAAAGCGGATCACGTTCTCGTGGGTCTCTTTGCAGAGCATGCCCTCGGCCATCAGCGCTTCGCAGTAGGGACGCGCCGGAACCTTCAGCACCAGACCAATGAACAGGCCCTGTCCGCGCACCTTTTTGATGCTCTTGTACTTCATATTCTGCAGTTCGCCCATGAACCAGGGACCCAGCTTGGCGCTGTTCTCGATGAGTTTTTCTTCGACCAGAACCTTGACCGCCTCGCGCGCCACGGCCATACCCAGCGGGTTGCCGCCAAACGTCGAACCGTGATCGCCAGGGTTGAACACGTTCATCACTTCGTCATCAGCCAGGAAAGCCGACACGGGGTAGAAGCCGCCGCTGAGGGCCTTGCCGATGATCACGCCATCAGGACGAATGCCCGCGTGGTCGAAGGCGAACAATTTGCCGGTGCGGCCGAGGCCACTCTGGATCTCGTCGGCGATGAACAGCACGTTGTTCTGCTTGCACAGCGCGTCGGCCTTTTTCAGGAAGCCCTTGGGCGGAATGTTGATGCCTGCTTCACCCTGCACCGGCTCGACCATGAAGGCGGCGGTGTTCTTGGTGATCGCAGCTTCGAGGGCCTTGGCATCACCGAAGGGGATGACCTTGAAGCCGGGCGTGAAGGGACCGAAGCCGTCCTTGTATTGGTCCTCGGTCGAGAAGCCCACGATGGTCGTGGTGCGGCCGTGGAAGTTGTCGCTGCAGACGATGATCTCGGCCTTGTCCTTCTTGATGCCCTTGACCTTTTCGCCCCACTTGCGGGCGGCCTTGATGGCGGTCTCGACAGCTTCGGCGCCCGAGTTCATGGGCAGCACGCGGCTGTAGCCGGTCAGTTCGCAGATTTCCTGGCAAAAATGCGGCAGTTGGTCGTTGCGGAAAGCGCGGCTGGTCAACGTGACCTTGGCGGCCTGGCGGCGCAGGGCCTTCAGCAGGCGGGGGTGGCAATGGCCCTGGTTGACGGCGCTGTAGGCCGCCAGGAAATCCATGTACTTGTTGCCGGCGACGTCTTCGACCCAGACGCCTTCGGCCTTCTTGATGACGATGTCCAAGGGGTGATAGTTGTTGGCTCCGAACTGGTCCTCGATGCTGATGAGCTTTTCGGCCTTCATGGCAACCTCCTTCGATTGTTTGCAGCCGCTGCGGCGGCCTTTAGTGCGGTGGGAAATCTCGATTAAGATAACCAGAGCGCTAGCCAAGTCCAGCATAGAATCCTGCATTGTCGCCCGATTTGGACCATCTGACGGGACCTTCAAAAACGCTCCTGAAAATAAATGCCGATTGTGGGTTTTTTAGCTTTACAAACCAAAGCACTTTGGATATTAAAGTGTAGTGCCGGTTGAGATGACCCGGTCCGAAAAAGGATTTTCGGAGTCGGGGGGACCGCCACGAAATTGATCCGGGATGGCATGCTCGACCTTGGGGACTGGGCCCGAGCGCGAGACATGAAACCGGATCAGGTCCAACGAGATGGTTTTGCCGAATCCCGACGGAGCACTGGCCACCGGCCTGGGATTCCCGCGAGGGACAGGAGAAGGACCTCCAACGGCAATGGGGGCGGAGACTGGTCCTGGGTGCCAGCCGCCCCCTCGTCAGCCAATTTCACTCAAATGGATTTGGGGAAGTTTGCTTGGCGGGCAGAAGCCAAAACCAACCGCTGGACCCGCTTCAGGCCATGGCAGGGCGGCCATGCCTGAGAATCAGGGACCGGTCGTGAGGCGCCAAGCTTCACAAGGCCGGTCCCTGTACCGCGAAAACCCGACAGCGGGTTGTGCTGCGGCGGGCTGGAATTGCAAGGATGCGATGGCCCCGCCCCAGGACAGGTGATGACGCCCGGCAAGGAGGCCGGTTGGCGTGGCACCGAAATTTTTTGCGGGCCCCGACACGTCCGGTTTGTCCGGGGGTGGCACCAAGGCTCCGCTATCACCACTGATTCATGGCAGGGCCAGATTGCTGATCCTGTCCTTTCTGCTACGCACTCCCCGCTCACATCCCTTCACCAATCTGCGCAATCAATTGGGCTTCACCGATGGCTTGCTTTCGGCCAATCTGGGCAAACTGGAAGCGGCCGGAATGGTCCATTTGAGCCGCTCTTTCGTCGGCAAAAAGTCCCAGACGCTGGTCAAGATCACGTCCAAGGGGAAGCGGGAATTTCAACGCTATGTGGCCGAATTGAAGGGGATTGTGCCGGGGCTGGACTGATCGAAGGCCGAGCCTGGAAAATTCAAACGGCCGCCGGTACGGAATACGCAATTCCGGTACCGACGGCCGTTGTGATCACACGATTGTTTTTCAGGATGGGTTAGCCCCGGCGGGTCACCCGCTCCCCTTTGGTCACTGCTGGGCTCGCCGAACCCGCCGAAGCACCCTTCCACCAGGTAATCAGCCCGGTTTCGAAGCGACCCAGGGGATAGCCGTCTTTCCGTGGCACAACCCGCGCCGTAAAGCCGCGCTGTCCCGCCCGGCGGCAAGCGATGTCTCCGCTGAAGGTGACGGTTCCGTCGGCAGCGGCTTCACCGGCAAACAGCGTGGCGGTTTCGCCGTCGACAATCTCGCCGGTGGTGGCTAGCAGGCCGTGGTACACCTCGACCAGCACTTCATCCACCGGAATGTCACCCAACGCCACCTGCGCCGAAACCTTCAGGCTGGTGCCCATGGGGTGTGATGTCAGGGGCGGTGCCTCGACATTGGTGATCGATACACCAAGCCAGCCGGTGCTCATGCGCCGGCGCCAGTCCGCCAGTTCGCGGGCCTTGGCATAGCTGTCGGCACTCAACCGGGTCGCATTTTCGATGCAGGGAAAATAGAACCGCTCGGTGTACTCTTCGACCATGCGGTTGGTATTGAACTCGGCGTTCACCGTGCGCATGGAATTTTTCATGATGCGTGTCCACTCGCGGGGCACATCATCGCTGCCGCGCTCGTAGAAGATGGGCACGATTTCGTTTTCCAACAGGTCGTACAGGTTGGTCGACTCCACGTCGTCTTGGTAGGCCTGCTCGGCCGGATTGTCGTCGTAATCTTCGCCGGCGCCGATAGACCAGCCGTTGTCCACGTCGTAACCCTCGCACCACCAGCCGTCCATGATGCTCAGGTTCACGCCACCGTTGGGCGGCACTTTCATGCCGCTGGTGCCACTGGCTTCCAGGGGGCGGCGCGGGTTGTTCAACCACACGTCCACGCCCTGCACCATGTAGCGGCCGACTTCGATGTTGTAGTCTTCAATGAAGACGATCCGGTTGCGGAAGCGGTCTTCCTGGGCCATGTGCACCAACTGGCGAATGAGTTCCTTGCCCGGATGGTCCTTCGGATGGGCCTTGCCGGCAAAAATCAACTGCACCGGCCGCTCGGGATTGTTCAGAATCTTGTCGAGGCGGTCGGGGTCACTCAGAATCAGCGCGGCCCGCTTATAAGTGGCAAAACGCCGCGCAAAACCGATGGTCAATGCTTCGGGGTCCAGCACCTCGGAAGCCTTTTTGATCCACAGGCGGTTGGTGCCGCGCTTGCGCAACTGCCTGCGCAACCGGTCGCGCACGAAGCTGACCAGGCGTTCGCGCATGCGCTCGTGTCCGCGCCACAGTTCGGCGTCGGGAATCATGTCGACCCGGTCCCAGATCGTCTTATTGGTGGCGTCTTCGTACCAGCGGGGGCCAAGGTACCGGTCATACAGCCGGGCGATCTCGCTGCACAGCCAGCTGCGGGTGTGGATGCCATTGGTCACGTGGCTGATGGGGACCTCTTCGCGCGGCGCACCGGGCCAGACTTTCTGCCACATGCCCCGCGAAACGTGCCCGTGCAGCTCGCTGACCCCGTTGACAAAGCGGCTCAGGCGCAGCGCCAGCACAGTCATACAGAAGGTCTCGGTCTCGTCGGCGGGGTTCTGCCGGCCAAGGGCCAGCAGCCGTTCGATGCCTATGCCCAGTTCATCAGCTTTCGCCGTCAGGTATTTGCGCACCAACTCGCTTTGGAAATGGTCATTGCCCGCCGGTACCGGCGTGTGGGTGGTGAAGACATTGCTGGCGCGGACCACTTCGAAAGCCGTGTCGAAATCGAGGCCCTGTTCTTTCATCAGCAGATTGATGCGCTCGAGGCCCAGGAAAGCCGAGTGGCCCTCGTTCAGGTGGCACACCGTCGGCGCCAGGCCCATGGTCATCAGGACCCGCAGGCCACCGATGCCCAGCAGGATTTCCTGCCGGATGCGCATGTCCTCGGCACCACTGTACAGGCGCTGGGTCAGCTCGCGGTCTTCGGGCAGGTTCACCGGCAAATTGGTGTCCAGCAGCAACAGGGGATTGCGGCCCACCTGCACCCGCCACACCTGCGCCGTGACCGTCCGGCCCGGGTAGTGCACCTCGATGGTGAGGGGCTTGCCGTCATCATCGCATTCCAGGCTCATGGACATGTTGTAGAAATCGTTGGTGGCGTATTCTTCCATCTGCCAGCCGTCGTGGTTCAGGTACTGGCGGAAATAGCCTTCCTGATAGGCCAGGCCCACGCCCACCAGGGGCAGGCCCAAATCGGTGGCCGACTTGAGATGGTCACCAGCCAGGATGCCCAGGCCGCCTGAGTACAGGGGCAGCGACTCGTGCAGGCCAAATTCCAGGGAAAAATATCCGACCCGGCCTTCCTTGGCCGAGTCGTGCTCACTCTGGTACCAAGAGGGGCGCTCCAGATAGCGATTCAGGTCCTGGCGCACCCGCTCGAGGTGAGCCAGAAACGCTTTGTCCTTTTCCAGGGCCGCCACGCGTTCGGGAGCGAGCGAGCCCAGCACCGCCACCGGATTGCCTTCGTGCTGGTCCCAGAGGTTGGGGTCCACCCGGCGCAGCAGATTGATGGCCTCGACGTTCCAGGACCACCAAACATTGCGGGCAATGTCCAACAGGGGTTTCAGGGGGTCGGGCAGGTTGGGCGTGACAACAAATTTCTGGATCGCTGGCATTATTCTCTCCACGTTGGCGACAGTTGAGTGCATCATGGCTGACATCATGACTGACACAGGGTTTCGGCTTCCCGGTCCCATAATAAAGCTGGAAGATATAATAAGGCAGTCAGAATTGAGGGCAATTGGAATTGAGGTCAAATTTGGGTAAAAATTCCCCCGTCGGGGCCGCCGAGCGGATTCTGGACATCCGTCCGGCAGCGGACTTTGCCGCTGGTCACCTGCCCGGGGCAGTCTCTCATCCGGTGCCCCCACCGCCAACAACCACAACGGCGGCAGAGCATTTTGAGCATCACGTGCCTTCCATTTTCCTGCCTCCCCGCGAAGTTCCGCTCCTGGTTGTGGGGTGTGATTTGGCCTGGAATAGCGAATTTGGCCAGCACCTGCAAAGCCGGGGGCGGGCGACGGTCCGGGTCAGTGAGGCGTTGTCCCTGCCGTCCGGGAGCCTCTCGGAGACCGGTTCTTCCCGGGCTCATCTGTGGGCCGCGCCGCCGTGGCTGACAGACCACACCGACTTGTTACCGCCGCCGGCAATGGGGCCGGTGCTGGATTTGGCCTGCGGCAGTGGTCGGGCGGCCGTCTGGCTGGCCGAGCGCGGTTATGACGTGACCGGGGTCGATTGGCAACCCGAAGCCCTTGCATTCGGCCGCCAGTTGGCCGCCAGCCGCGGTGTCAGCGTGAATTGGCAGGCGGCCGATTTGCGCGACCCCAACCAGGTGCCGGCCGGGCCCTGGGCCGTATTGCTCAATTTTCGCTTTCTGCAACGGGATCTGTTGGCGCGCCTGGAGGGGATGCTGTGCCCTGGCGGCGTGGCTTTGGTGCGCACTTTCCGCGAAGCGCCCGGCTACGAAGGCCATCCCCAGGCCAAGCACCGCCTGGCGACCTGTGAGCTACCGGGATATTTCCCTGCCGGTCGTTGCGAGATCCTGGCCCACGAAAGAAGCCACGATCCTGATGGCCGCCCGGCCGCCGGAATCGTGGCTCGTCGCCGCGTCTAGAACTGGCTATTTCAGCAACGTGACTTTCTGGGTCTGCATCTGCTGCTCTCCCTCAACCAGGACAATATAGATGCCCGAGCTGGCGGCCTTGCCCTGGGAATTGCGGCCGTCCCAGGTCTGGCTCTGCAGGCCGGCTGCAAACACACGGTCGGCCAGGACGGCAATGCGCCGGCCATCGGGGCTGTAGATCGAGATCCGTGCCCGCTGGGATTGTCCGAGGCGGAAGCTGATGGTGGTCACGGGGTTGAACGGGTTGGGCCAGGCATTCAGTTCGCCAATGCCCGGGAACTCGGGAACCGAGATCAGGTTGATTTCGTCCATGAGCACCCAATCGCCGCCGGCCTGGGCGCTGTAAAGGCGATAGATATAGGTGCCGCCGCTGCCGGAGTTGCTGTTGAGATCCACCGCCGTATAGAAGCCACCGCCGAGATCCAGGAACGGCACATCCCATTCGGTCTCGGGGCTTTCGCTGAGCGACCCGGTCAGGCGGAAGGTCGGGGCGCTGCCGCCAATGCTGCGCACCTGCCAGGTGAGCTGGGCGTCCAGGTTTTCCCAATCGGCAGCAAAGGTCGAGACCATGGTGCCGACGATATCGCAACCGATGGGCCAGGCGCCCATGTAGCCGCACTCCAGGGTTGGCGAGCTGGCCGGGCTTTCGTCCATCAGCGAGTAGCCTGACGTGGGGTCACAGAACAGGGGGTCGGCATTGATATTGGTGCCCACGTCCAACTGGGAGGCAATGCTGCCCACCCAATCGCCGCGCGAGTTGCCGAAGATATCCGAGCAGGTGATGACCGGTGCGGGGCCACCTTCGGCACTGATGCCGGTTCCTTCATGGAAGGCGATGATCGTGCCGTTGATGCGGGGCGCAGAGTCGTAGGCAAAAATACCGCCACCGAGCACCTGGGCTGTATTGGCGGTGAGGGTGCAATTTTCGAGAATGGTCTGGGCGTCGGACAGACAGGCGATGGCCCCGCCATAACGCGCGGTGTTCTGGGCGTAGGTTGATTGCTGAAAGGTGGGTTCGGAACCAAAGTCGGCAAAAACCGCCCCGCCGTAGCCCTTGCTGCCGACTGCTGCGTTGGCGATGAAGGTGGAGGCCACGACCGTCGGTGAGGAAAAACCGCGGCAACTGAGAGCCCCGCCCCAGGCAGCCGAATTGTTTTCGAACTGGCAACCGCGAACCAGGGGAGAAGAATCGAAACTGCAGTCGATGGCGCCACCGCCACCGCCGGTCGCGTCGTTGCCCTTGAACACACAACCGGTGATCAGAGGCGTGGAGTTGTTGCACCGGATGGCGCCGCCGTGGCCATCACTGGCATTGTCCAGAAAAATGCAGTTGCTTATGCGCAGCGCGCTGTTGCTGTTGAAAATGGCGCCACCGCTGCGTTCGTAGCTGGTGTGCCCGGCCGCGCGACCGTTTTTGAATGTGAAGTTGGCAATGGTGGTGGCTCGGTCCACGCCTTCGGCCAGCAGGATACGCCCCTGGCCACGACCATCAATAATCACGTCACCAGGACCATCGCCAAGGCCAACAAAGGCCACACCGTTGGGCAACGACAAATTCGCCTCGGTGTAAACACCAGGCGCCACTTCAATGCGGTCGCCTGAACGGGCCGCTTCAAAGGCATCGTTGATGGTGGAATAGTCGGCCGGAACCGAAAGAGTGGCGGCGTGGGCGACGTCGGGGCTTCCTAAAAACCAAGTTGCGACCAATAGAAGGGCGCTCATGGTTAGGATTTTACCGGTCATCTAAAGGGTTCCTCCCTGGATTCCGACGAACAGCGACCACTTGTGGGGGATCCTGCCCGTATTGTGGGGACTGCCTTGTCCCGCCAGAGCAATATGCGGTCCTATTCCGGGTTGTGGCAAACCGTAAAATCTATTATTTTGAGGGTAACAGGCGAATTGAAGCTGATTTTCGCTGTCAACGAGCCAATTCTCCACATTGGTGGTGCAGTGGTATATATTGATGAGTGAACAGAATATTGCCCGTGCCCTAGAAACTGCATGAAGGTGCCAACCCGTGAAGGTGAAGAGATGATGACCGGAAAAAACAAGACCGTAATGTACGGGTTGATCTTCGCCGTGGCGGTTCTCGCAGGGGGGGCCTTGGTCTACGGTGAAGAAATTCTGGAAAAATTGCTCGATTCTCCGGACGATATGGTCTTCGAATGGACCGCTCCGACCACCGGGTCTGCCGTTGACAAATACGAGGTCGAGATCCGCACCGGGGGCGTGAACAGCACCGATGTGGAGACCCGGATGGTCACTACCAAACAGGTGACCTTCGCGGTCGATTGGTTGACCCTCTACGAGGTGCGGGTGCGGGGTATTGACTCTGCCGGCCGTGTTGGTCCCTGGTCAATATGGTCCCTGGCTGAAGATCGGGACCACGACGAGCCGAGTTTCTAGGCAGCCTCCGCTGGCCACACTTCCGCTGGCCACACCCGCGCTGGACAACCCCCTTGCCGGGGGGCATGATGGCTCCCTCTTCGATACCGCAACAAGGTCTGCCCCGTGCAGCGGGGCCAGGAGGCGAACGTGCAAATCGGCATCATCGGATTCAAATTCACCGGCAAGACCACCCTGTTCAACGTGATCACCGGCGCGGGGCGGCCTACGGGCACCGGTGGCGTGGATCTCCATCTGGCGGTGGGCAAGGTGCCGGACCCTCGCCTGGCCCGCCTGACCGTCATGTTCAATCCCAAACGCGAAGTCCATACGAGCATCGAGTGGGTGGATATCCCGGGCTTCCAGGGCGGTGCCGGAGCCGATGGCGCCCGGGAGGGAACAAAATTCCTGGAGCATGGCCGCAAGGTCGATGCCCTGGCCCAGGTGGTGCGCTGTTTTGGTGGCGGCTACGGCGACCCTGACCCTTTGGGCGAATTGGAATCCATGGCCCTGGAGTTGGCTTTGGCCGACCTGCAGATCGTCGAAAACCGCCTGGAGAAAATGGAAAAGGAAAAGGCCCGCATGGGCAAGTTTACCAACCCTCTGGAACCGCCCATGATGACGCGATTCAAGGAGCAGTTGGAAAACGACAAGCCCCTGCGGGAATTGGAATTGAGTCCAGACGAAGTCAAGATGTCTGCAGGTTATACGTTCCTGACCCTCAAGCCCATGATCGCGGTCCTGAATCACGCCGAGGGCGAAGAGATGCCGGCCGAAACCATTGCGGCGGCCGAGGCCATGGGCGCCGAAACGGTGGCTTTGTGCGCCGCCGTTGAAGAAGAGCTGGCCGAGTTGGACGAGGCCGATGCCGCGGAATTTCTGGCGGACATGGGCATCACCGAACGGGCCCTCAATCGCATGATCCGGGCGGCGTATGGTGCCCTGAACCTGCAGAGCTTTTTCACCGTCGGGCCGGACGAATGCCGGGCTTGGGCGGTGCGCAAAGGCTCGACCGCCCCCGAAGCGGCCGGCGCTATCCACTCGGACCTGCAGCGCGGTTTTATCCGGGCTGAGGTCACCGCCTACGAAGAGTTGATCGCAGCGGGCGGTATGGCGGCGGCCAAGGCGGCCAACCAGGTGCGCCTCGAGGGCAAGGCCTACGTGGTGCAGGATGGCGACATCCTGGAAATCCGGTTCAGCGTGTGAGAGGCGGCGGCGAATTGCGGCGATTCTGGCGAACGCCTCTGCTGATGGCAGGGGCGTTTGTCTTGCTGTTCTGGATCTTCGCGCTGGGACAGACCGAGCGCTCTGTTTTTGGCCGCGTGCCCATCCTGGACGAAGTCTACTATCTGGACCGGGCGGCCGAACTGGCCGGTGCGGAAACTCCCCTGGCCGAGCCCTATTTCATGTCGCCTTTGTATCCGCGCCTGGTGGCCGCCGCCGGCGCCGGTGGCGGTGTGCCCGAAGACCGGGTTTTTGCCGGGGCTGAGTTGCGTGGTCTGCGCCTGCTGCAAATTTTTTGTTGGTTGGGGACCCTGATTTTGATCCGCCTGTTGGCGGCTCGCCTGGTGCCCGACGACTGGACCGGTCGGGCCCGTGCAGCGGCCTTGTGGTTGCCGGTCATCCTGTTCGCCCTGTACCGCCCGGCGGCCGTGTACGCGCTGGCGGTATTGCTCGAAACACCCTTGCTTTTTTTGGTGATTTTTTCGGTGTACCTGATGTCTGCGCGCGGCTCCAAACCCGCCTGGGTGTTGTTGCTGGGTGTGAGCTTGGGCCTGGCCGGTCTGTTGCGCGGCACGACGCTGCTGCTGGTGCCGGTGGCGATGGCCTTTTTGTGGCGCGGTGTGAACTTTCGCTCGGCCTTGAGCCTGGGCGTATTGGTCGTCGGTGTGGCCCTGGCATTGGCCCCTGCGGTGGTCCATAACAGCCGCCTGGTGGGGCATCCGGTGGGCCCGACGCTCAATGGCGGGGTGAATCTCTACATTGGCAACGGCCCCGAGGCCAACGGCTTCTACGTGGCGGCGGTGCCTGGGGATTGGCGCCACGATCCGGCTGGTCGCGAATTTTTGGCCCAGCGATTTGGCCTGCCCGCGGTCTCGTTGGCCGAGGCCGACCGGATGTGGAGGGACGAGGCGTGGCGCCACATGCGGAATGATCCCGGGCGCGTTGTGGGGTTGATGGGCCGCAAGATCTGGTTGCAAATCCAGGGCTGGGAAATCGACCAACTGATGCCCTTGGCGGGGTGGAAAGCGCAGGTGCCAGCGCTGCGAGTGTTGCTGGCGCCATATGCCCTGCTGGTGGTGCTGGGGTTCGCCGGACTGGTGAGCCTGAAGGGAAACCGGACGGCGTGGTTGGTGGTCGCAACCCTGGCGGTCCTGTTGGTGGGACAGAGTTTGTTTTTTGTGGTGTCCCGGTACCGCCTGGTGCTGGTTCCCCTGTGGTCGGTGCTGGCCGGCGTGGGGGCGGTACATTTGTATCGGCGGCAGCGTGTGGCACTGGTGCTGGCCCTGGTGGCGATGATCCTGGCGGTGCCCTGGGGTTTGAACAGCGTGCGCGAAAGCTGGGCCGCCCTGGGCCAGGCCAACGAGGCGCTGCGCTGGGCTGATGTGGGCGCCGCCGATGGCTCGGTTGAGGCGCTGCAACAAGCCGAGTTGCTGTACCGGCAATCGCTGGCAATAGAGGAGACGCGACCCGCGAGTTGGTTGGGTTTGGCGGTGGTGCTGAATGAATTGCAACGGCCTGACGAAGCCGGAGAGATTCTGCGCGAAGGTGTGGCCAAGGCGTCTCCTGCTCTTGCCTTGCAGAAGGCGTTATTGGCGCATGAACTGGCTGCCGACAATCCCGCCGCCGCCCTGGGTTTGGCTTTGGCGATATTGCGCGAACATCCGCACGAGGCCGAGACGCTGCACAACGCGGTGGTCTTGTTGTCGCGCAGTGGGCAGTCCGAACGGGCACTGGCTCACGCACAGTCCCTGCGCAGCTTCTACCCGGACGATCCCCAGGGGCACCTGGACGTCGGGGTCCTGCTGGCCCGATCCGGCCGCCGCCAAGAGGCCAAAGCGGCTTTTGAAAACGGATTGCGGCATTGCCCGGGTAACCCGGGGCTGCTGCACAACTTGGCAGAGGTGGAGCGCTAGACACGGCTGCCGAGAATATGAATTGAAAAAAATCCCGATTTTTCCGCTGGTTTCTTCCGACCCCCGCGTTTGGTGTTTTGAACGGACGAAGAGCACGAACACCGGCGGCTCAACCGCCAAATCGGAGGTCGAAAAATGAAGACACGCAACAACACATTCATGGTCAGTGCCCTGGTGGCACTGCTGATAGTGGGCCTGACGGCGACGGCGATGGCTCAAGGCCCCGGCCAGGGCCAGGGACGCAACGGCAAGGGCAACGGACAGGGACAGAGCCAGGGCGAGTTTGGTCCCCAGATGCAAGTTGAACGTATGGCCAAGCGCCTCGACCTGAGCGCCGATCAAATCACCGCGATCAAGGAAATCCGGGCCAGCGGCCGCACCGAAAACATGGAAACCCGCAAACAGGTGATGCGCCTGCGCAACGAAAAGCACGGCGAGATGCTGAAGGACGACCCTTCGACGAAGAAGGTTCTGGAACTGACCACCGAGATCGGCAACCTGCGCACCAAGATGCAGACCAACCGCATGAGCAATCGTCTGGAAGTGCGTCAGGTGTTGACACCTGATCAGCGCGACAAGATGCTCCTGTCCGGTGAGGGTCGTGGCGACAAGCGCGGTGACAAACGGGGCCAAAAATTTGGCCAGGGCAACAACCGCGGCCAGGGCGGTGGCGGCTGCAACAACGATTGCGACGGCCCTCGGCGGGAAAACGGATCTGGTCGCGGCAACTGGTAGTTTGAACCCGGATCGGTAGGGTGAAGCTTGTATTCGAACCTGGACGACGACACTCTGATGATCCGGACGGCAGAGGGCGAGGAGGCGGCATTCCGTTTCCTCGTCCAGCGCTGGCAGAAGGGTGTCCTGGCTTTCCTGATCCATATGCTCGGGTCAGTGGATGAAGCCGAAGATCTGGTCCAGGACACTTTCGTGCAGGTCTTTCGCAAAGCCGCCGACTACCAGGCCCAGGGAACGTTTAAGAGTTGGCTTTTTCGCATCGCGGGCAACCAGGCCCGCAGCCGGTTGCGGCGGCGCAAGGTTCTCAAGTGGGTGCCATTCGATACAACCGAGCACGAGATCGCGGCGAACGATGCCGGCCCCCTGGCTCATCTGGAGCAGGAAGAAACGAAAACCAGAGTCCAGTCGGCGGTGGCTGCCTTACCGCCGCGCCAAAGGCAAGCCCTGGTGCTGCACCGGTTCCAGGGACTGAAATACAAGGAAGTGGCGGCAGCCATGGAGACGACGGTGCCGGGGGTGGAGTCGCTGATACAAAGAGCGATGGCCGCCTTGAAAATTGAACTGGCCGGAAAGGGTGATCGGTGATGAAACACGTGGACGACAAAATTCAGGCGTTCGTGGCGGGAGAGTTGTCCAACGCCGAGCTGCAACTGGTGGCTGACCATGTGGCGAATTGTCCGGCCTGTGCCCGGGAAGTCGCCGAGGCGCGCCACCTGTGGGACCTGTTGGGTGAAGCGGAAATGCCGCGAGAAATGTTGGCAGACGTACCAACCGCAAGCGTCTGGCCGGCAGTCCAGGCCCGCACTTTCGGTCAGGCCAGAGGCGCGCTGCTTTACGGCGGGGGCCTGTGGACCAAGACCGGTATCGCGGCGACGGCGTTGGCGGCCGGGTTGGCGTTGGCCATCCTGCTGCCCAGCGGCGATGCCCGGGAAAATATTCTGGCCAGTGATAGCGACGCTTCGTGGGGCAGTTCATTCTGGGTCGACGAACAATCTGATTCCGGATTCAGCACCATTTGGCTGACGGCGGTAACCGATGGGAGTGACTCGTGAAAAAGGGATGGATGTTCCTGCTGCTGATTTCCCTGGGTCTGAACCTGGGTCTGGCCTCGCGATTGGTGCGCCCTGGGCAAGAGGCAGCCCTGCCGGGACCCGGTGGGGGCGCCGGGGGAGGACCGCGCTGGGAGCGCCCGGCCCCTGGCGATACCACGGCCTGGCGTCAGTTTATGGGGCGACGGGTTGACCACCTGGCGGAGCGCCTGGACCTGAGCCCGGAGCAGGTGGAACACTTCCGCGAAGCCCATCTGGCGACCGGTCAGGCGATGCGGTTGAAGCGGCGGGAACTGTCCCAAGCCCGGAAAATGCTGGGCGATTTGATGGCCGCCGAAACCATCGACCGTCCGGCTGTGCGCCACGCCATGGCCGAAATGGGGCGCCGGCAGGTGGCGATGGACTCCTTGGCCGCCGAAACGCTGCTGGGTGAATTGGACATCCTGGACCCCGACCAGAGGGTTCACTACCTGGATTTCCTGCCTGAGGGCCCAAGTCGTCATTCGGGCCGGGGACGCCGGGGCCGCGACCTGAAGGGGCAATAGCCTGATCGGGCTGTCCGGCCTGGTACATGGCAATAATCCAGGTTGACAGCCTTGACCCCGATTTCTTAATTATTACGTGCGATGTAGGGCATCAGTGCCCCGTTGTTGTGTCTTCCCCACCCCAGTCTGGGTCCGATGCGGCTGCAGCGGATTCAGTCCCGGGCATCCGACAATTCCGAATGGGCCTCTTTTTCTCGAAATATTCCCGAGGGGGGATTCTTCATGTCCAAAGTGCGATTTCTGTTATTGGTCAGCCTGCTGATGGTTTTGGTAGGCGTTTCCATGTTGGCCGGATGCCGTTCTGCCCACACCACCAGCGCCATCCTGTACATCGACGAACAGAACTACGACAAGGCCGTGCAGGTGATCCACGAAGGGTTTGAATATCGCGACGACGAACCCGACGCGTTTTATTACCTCGCCGAAGCCTACAGCTATCTGGCCGAGGAGTCCGTTGAAGCGGATGCCTACGACGAGGCCTTCAAGAATTACGAACTTGCCTACGAGGCTTACATGCGCTCGGTGGAACTGAACCCGGATGAGTACACCGACAAGGTCGCCAGTTCGCTGGACCACAACTACCAGAACCGGATGCGCGACGCCGGCCTGGACATGAGCGAGAAGTATTACGAGCAGGCCGAAGGGCACTTGCGCCTGGCCTATGCCGCACTGCCCGATTCGCTGGCGCCGGTCAAGGCGATTGCTCGCATGAAGATGCAGATGTCCCAGGAAGAAGACTATCTGGAGCAACGGGAAGACCTGCTGAGTGAGTCCCTGGTCATGTTGGATCAGGTGCTGGTGGCCAATCCCGAAGCCTATGACCTGCAGCTGAACAAGGCGAACGTGCTGGCGGCCCTGGGCCGCAATGAAGAAGCTGGCGAGATTTTCGATACTCTCCTGGCTGAGCATGGCGACGATACCGGGTTGCTGGTGGACATCGCCAACCTGGCCCTCGAAGACGGAGACTACGCCCGGGCTGCCGACTTCTATGTGCGCATCGTGGACTTGCGTGAAGCCGATACCGATGGCGCCAATGACGAAGACAACAAGGCCATGCTGGTCAGTGCCGGTACCTGGTACTCGGGCCCCAACGTCTCGCGTTTCGAAGATGCGATCGCGGTGCTGGATCGCGCCGCCAACATGGAGCTGATCCCGACGGACAACACCATGCTGATGCGTGTGCGCACCTACTACAACTTCGGCAAGCACCTGAAGGGGCTGGCCGCAGCCGAGGCCGATCCGGTGCTCAAGGCTGATCTGGAGGCCCAGAGCCAGACCATGCTGGGTCGCGCCGTGGACATTGGCGTGGCGATGACGAACAGCTCGCCGTCGAATGCCGACGGGTTCTTCTACCTGAGCCTTTCGCAGATGGAACTGGGCGATTTCTCGGCTTCGGAAGTCAACTTCAAGACCTATGAGCAGCTGAAGGATACGCCGGACTTCTAGGCGTGGCAGCGTGCACAGATAGCGTTCCGGTCTGCCGTGGGGTGGGCCGGAACGATGAGATCCGGTAACGGTTCTTTTCAGGAGAGAGAAGAATTTTGCCGGGATGGAAAAAGAAATGAGGCGTCTGGACTGATTTGTGCTAGACTTGTCTCATCCAACAAAGGTTTAGACCACCTCGGGCGATAATGGCCCGAACCGATTAACCCAGGGGAACATCAATATTTGGCTAGAAGGGCGACCTCCCCGGTTGTCCGGACTCTGCAGGCTGTCCTGAACCATTTTCCTTCCAGCGCAAGATTTTCGCACCTATGGACAGGATATATGGCACCCGGATGGCAGCGGTTGGCCCGTTTCCCCAAACCCACGTGAACCGATTGGTTGCGAGGAGAACAATGGATATCAAGGAATTGCAGGAGATGAACATCCACGAGCTCGTGGAAGTGGCGCGCGGCATGAACATCGAGGCGCTCAGCACCCTGCGCAAATCCGAACTGATCTTCAAGATACTTGAGGGACAGACCGAAAAGAATGGCCTGATCTACGCGGAGGGCGTATTGCAGGTGCTGGCCGAAGGCTATGGCTTTCTGCGAGCGGCCAAGTACAACTACCTGCCCGGCCCCGATGACATCTACCTTTCGCCTTCCCAGATCAAGAAATTCGACCTCAAGACCGG
>CAZLUL010000086.1:0-15952 GCA_964562635.1 uncultured Fibrobacteraceae bacterium
TCTCTCCCTCGTTGCCACCGCAACTGCCGACGGCCAGCAAGCCACTCAACAGGATGGCGGCGATAGTCGCTGCACTTCGCGTCATGATTTCTCCTCGAACAGGTGTTTTTCGGCCCGGTATTCGGGGGCGTGATTTCGCCGCCAGCATAACAAAAATGACGGGAAATGAGAACTGGACGTTGGGATCAAGAGGGCAAAAAAAACCGCGACCAGAGGCCACGGCACACATGGAGCTTGTCAGGGCCACCGATGCGATTATTTTGAGTCGAGATGGCGGGAGCGACGAGACTCGAACTCGCGACCTCCGGCTTGACAGGCCGGCGTTCTAACCAATCTGAACTACGCCCCCACCTAGACTCGAAAGAGACCGCAATATAGCGGCCCTCCGGACTTGTGTCAAATTTTTGTTCCGCTGAGAACCTGGTTTCAACCGGTCGAAAAAAGGTCCGTTGCCGAAACATCGTAAACCGCTCCAACCGTCCATCCTGGCCCCAGATAGCGCTGCAGGTCGTCTGCCAGCGACGGGTGTCCCATGACCAGACAAACCCCTCGCTCGGCCAAGCTCTCATCCCTCCGGCCAGGATCCAGTAACGGACGATGCGCCGTCACCAGCAACCGGCTGAAGAGACCGAGCGCGGTCGGGCCCTCACCCCAGAGGTGCACAGCCGAAAAATGGGGGTCCAACAGCGGCCCCAACTGCTCCTGGGCCGTTCCCACGTCACCGCCGGCCACTTGCCAGCGGTCACCCACCGTCTGGTCCAACCAGAGCAAAGGCTCCGCCGGGGCGGCAAAATCAGTGGCGGCCACCGCCCAGCTACGATGTCTGGCTTCGCGGTAGACTTGTTCGGCAAAATGGGGTTCAACCGGTTTCGTGGATCTCGTCGCGACCGCCGGGCTCGCGCTTCGCTCAGGAACGGGCAAGGCCCCAAGCGGCAATCCGCGCAGTAATAATTGCTCGCACCCGGCCTTCACCAGGGCCTTCAGCCAGTCCAGGGGCAGGGCCGCCGGCTCAACCAGGCCCGCAGCCAACCCGTCACCGGGATCAATCCCCTGCGCCAACATCGCCCCTCGCAGCCCGCCCATCGTGATGTCATCGGCGATCAGCCGGGGTCGACACCCGCTGGCCTTCTGCAACTCACGCGCTGTCTCTCGCAGAAATTGTCCGTCCAGGGTTGCCGGCAATTCAGCCTCGTCGCTGGTCTGCAGGTGCCCCACCATGATGGCGTCCGCACCAGCGGTCAGGCCCGCCACAAAGGGAGCCGGGATGGCCCCCGCCCCCGCCACCGCGCCAGTCAGGTGAGTATCGTGCCGGCTGCCGCCATGGCCCGGCCAGTGTTTCAGGCAGACCAGAATGCCCTCTTCGAGCAGACTGGTCACAGCAGCCACGGTGTGCCTCTCCACCAATTGGGCGTCGCTGCCAAACGCGCGCGCGCCGATCACCGGGTTGTGGCTCTCGGTCAGCACATCGACCACCGGCGCCAATACCCGCGTCACTCCGGCAGCCCGCAAGCGGCGGCCCGTTTCGGCATGCACCCGAGCGGTCAAGGCCAGATCATCCAAGCACCCCAGCGCCTGCAAGACCGGCGGCCGGCCCAGGGCTCGGGCCAGCTGTGAAACGGGCCCACCCTCGTGATCGGCCATGATTTCCAGCCCAGGCACCAAGGTTTGCAGCAGCCCACACAACCCAGTCAATTGCTGAAAATCCCTGCAGTTGCGGGAAAATAGGATCACGCCGGCCGGTTGGTAGTGCTCCAGCCAAGCCACCTCACTGGCCGTCAAGACCGGGCCCGACAGCCCCACAATCAATCGTTTGGCCAGGGCGGTCACCATCAGCGCGTGCCTCCGGCGGCCAATCGGGTCAACACCGCGCCCCGGTAGTAGTGAGCCAGAATCTCCTCGAAACCCTGCCCCTGGGTCGCCCGCTCCAGGGCACCGGTTTGGCACAGGCCGATGCCGTGGCCAAAGCCCTTGCCCCGCGTCGCGACCCGGACCAGGCGCGTACCGTCTCTTTCGAGTTCCAGGTCAAACATCGCGCTGCGCATGATGAAAGGATTGCCGCTGGCCGGTGCCAACACCCAGCGCGTACGGTCGCCCTTGATGTGGTACACGCCGGCGTCGGTGCTGATCGCCAGATTGGCCACCCGCCCACTGGAGGTGCGGCTCAGAATTTCCAGATTCCAGAGTTTGCCCGGCCGGTGGGAATCGCTGCTGCCATCGCGTGGCGAAAACACCGGTCCGGCCCACTTGGCCCGGGCCGGGCTTGCGGCAATCCAGTCCAGGTATTCGGGCAGGCTCTTGGCCAGCACTTCTTCCAGCTGCCCCACCGTCCAGGATTCGCGCCAGTGGTAATATTTGGATTCAGCACAGAAAGCCTGCCCCTGGCGATCCGGCCCATCGGCATTCGAGTCCAAATATGGCCGGGAGCCCCGGGCCCACACTTCCTGCACGTTGCTGGAAGTGCCACCGCAGCAAGCGCTGTAGTAGGCCTCGATCTCGCGGCCGCCTTCCTTGAGCACCAACCCGGCAGTGGAATTCACGGCCTTGTTGCACATTTCATCTTCGTCAGCCGAGCCCTTGTAGACCTGATCCATCACGCTGGCAAAAACGTCGAAGCCCCGGTTGCGGCGGGCTCCCCAGTGGGAAACCGTGTAGGTGCGCGCGGCCACGGCCTGGGCCTGCATCGCGGCCAGGCGTTCGGCCGGATGCCGCCCAATCTCCCAGGGCACGACGCCCTTGAGATAGGACTCCAGATCGACGTTGTTGACCAGGGTCACCCCGCGCCCCACTGGAGCGCAAATCACCAGCAATTCACCGCGGTATTCGAAATCGCCCTGACTGACCCGCGTATCGGGATCCACGGGCCTCAGGACCACCGATTTTGCCCGCCCGCTGTGGCCTTCCTGGCGCCACACGACTTCGTCTCCGTCGCGCTCGCAGGCCAGGCGTTGTCCGGATTTGTTCAGGTGCAGCAACGTGCGGCCACTTTGCCCATCGAGCACCAGGGCCGGACCTTCGGCGTAAATTTCCACGCCCAATGCATTTTCCAACAGGCCCACACCCAACAGGTCGGGCATCAGGCGGCCCGGTCCGGCGGGCCCTTCGGGCTCGTCGATCACTGGCGGCAGACGCTTGGGTCCGGCACAACCGGCCAGAACGACAAAAACAACGATGAGGGCCGAGATCCTTCTCATGGCATCCCTTTGCAGCAGAGGTGAAAAACGGGACACAAGCCATACCAAGCGGCTCGTGTCCCGTCAAGTCTGTCGAATGTCCAGTCTGTCGAATGTCCAGCCCGTCAAATCTCCAATCAGCCAAGGCCGAGCCCTGCCGATCAGCGCATCATCACCAGCCGCTGCATCTCGCTGACGATGCGGCCACCGGGCGCCTCGATTTCTACGCGGTAAAGGTAGGTTCCGTTCCCAAGTTCATCACCGCGGCTGTCGCGGCCATCCCAGGTCACGGTGCCACGACCGGCGCCAGACTGATCAAAATTGATCTGGGCCACCGAGCTGCCCGCCACCGAATAGACCCGGATCACACCGGCGCCACCGGTGGCACTGGATTCAAAGACGAAACGCGTATTGTCGTTCATCGGATTGGGGAAATTGTAGACCCGCCCAATACCCGCAACCGGTGCCGAACCCGATCCCGACTGCATGACCAATTCGGTCGGCAGATCCTTGATGGTCAAAACAACCGCGTGGGTATCATCGGAATTGGTCGCCGTGGCCAGGGCCGTAAAGTCCACATCCAGTTCACGCCCCTTGTTGAAGCTGAAAACAATGTCGCTCAAAAACAGTGTCTCACTGGTCAGGCTCATCTCCATGGTATTGCTCAACTGCGCGCTGCTGGTGATGCGGGCACTGAAGCTGACCGGTTCTTCCGCCTGAAAAACCCAATTATCGGGGTCGATGACCACGCCGCCGGTTACGAACGCCGCGGTCTGGGGCATATCCAGCACCAGTTCGTAGTGGCGGTCGCTGGCCAGGGCACCGCCGGTATCGTATACCCGCACGGTCAGACTGTGATCGTACGGATGCACCTCTACTTCGAGACTGTAGTTGACGATACGGTGATTGATCGCCCCCTGGGGCAACACCTCGGTCGCAATCTGGGCGGTCAAATCGGCACCACTGGAATCCACAATCTGGATCCGGTCGATGCCCGCTTCGTCCCGCGCCTCCAGGGTGATCGTGCGGATATTGGAAGCATCGATCGCTACCAATTCCACCTCGCCGCTGATTTCCTGATCGGGGTCGCCGACCAAGGTGGCAGTGACCTGGGCCGGGCCGGCATCCAGCATCATCAACGGGTCACCGAGGATAACGTACTGGGCGATCATCTCGGGGTACGGATACCACGGTTTGTCCGCTCGGACATCCGCTTCGGCCGCCCACATCAATTCGCCGGTCATCCAGCGGCTGCGGATGGGCAAGTCTGATCCGCCGCCATTGCCCACTTCGCGTGCGGCCGGCGGCGTGTCGACCCAGCGCCGGAAAATGTACTCGCCAAATTCCTTGTTGGCCGAAATGAATTCGAAGCCAGAGCTGGCATAAATGGCGCTGGCACCCGCGTTGTTTCGCGACAGCATTTTTTCGGCAAGGCTCGGCTCATTGGGCACCACTTCGGTCCGGACGGCATTCTGCGCCCAATCTGCGATGTGGCAACCCATACCCATGAAGAACCAGGGCTTGCCGGAATTCGCCAGACGATCAACGTCGTCCCGGCCCAGGGTCACCTTGCGGTCCTCAAACCAGAACTCGGAGCTGAGCACGTACGGGTTGGCGTGGCCCTGGTAGTGGCACACGATCCCGCCCCCACTCAGCGCCTGGATCAGAGGATCAATGGCAAAATCTGCGGCGTAATCACGAGCGTCGCCAAGATCTCGCGGGTCCGGAGCACCCGGCGGAGGCGGCAAGACGTAGGGGAAGCCCACATCCATATAGGATTTGAGCAGCACAACCACCGCTTCGAGCGGCACCGCGGCCCTGTTCTCCCACATGAAGCCCAGGCTATCGAGTTCGCTGGCTCCGAAGGTGATCTCCCCATATTTATAGGTCAGCTCGGACTGCGCTTGAATCCCCAAGCCATTGGACCATTCGTCATCCGCAAAGAAAATCCCGCGCCGGCGCCAGTCCTGATTGTCCTGCACGTTTTCCACGGTGATGACCTTGTCGATCATCACGTTCAATTCGCCCACGCTGTTGCACGGAAAGCGCCCGCTGTACATATCCCAGGGGGCGTTCACATCAAAGGGGAACGAATCATTGGGATAGTTGCCACCGGCCTGCAGGCTGGCGTACCACTTGTCCGAGGCCATCAGTTCGGGCGCAAAACCCGAGGCGTGCTGCACATGGTAATGGGTTGGCACCCAGTCCTGACTCCAGTCGCGGGCCGAAGCCATGACCTCTTTGCCCAGCACGTTTTCGTTGGCGTCGCCGACAATCATCAGTGACCAGCTGTTCCATTCGGAAATGGCGTGGGCCGTGAAGCGCTTGATCGCCCAGGCGTCCTTCAGGCCGCCGCTGTACCAGTCGAACACGTCCTGCAGCTTGACCACATGCACATCCAGCGTGCCACCCGAACGGGCGATGCGGTGGTCGACCCAACGGCCGATCGCGTCGCTGAAGTCTTCGTGGGTGATCACGATCAAATCGGGATTGCGCCCACCGGTCTCGACCGGCGAAACAGGATCGGGCACCGCCACGGAGCGGAAAGTGACAAATTCCTCAATCCCGGCGCCACCGGCGTCGCCGACGGCAAAAAAGCTGCGCTGTTCGCCGATGGCCTGATTCGGCATCACCGACAATTTCCAGGTGGCGCCATCGGCCACGATGTTGCCCGCCCCCAGTTGCACCAACTTCGGCGCCCGCGGATTGGTGATTTCGTAGAGGCCCAAATCACTGTCGTCAAATCCGGTCACCTCGACCGGACGCGCACCAGCGTCGGTTCCCACCTGAAAATCCAGACGATTGCTGGTGGCCTGGAAAAGGGCATCGTAGGAAATCTTCATCCAGTTCAAGTAGGAAAAGATGAACCCACCTTCCGGGTTGGTCACCATGCGCACCCGGGTCGAGGGCCCGTCAATGGCCGCCGGAGGCAAAGAATAAGTGCGCACCACTTCGCCCGTGCTGGCCAGGGTGTAATCCTCCAACAGGGTGGTTGTCGTGCCCGTCAGCAGTTCAAACCGCAAGACGCGCGAAACGGTATTGAAGCCGGTGATCGCCACCTGCAGTTGCACGTTGGTGCCGGTCTGATCCGGCCCATACAGCGGATTGATCGAGGCGGTGACTTCCCGCGCCGTATGGTTGTTGTAGTACAGACGGTCAGTGCCCACGTTGGGCAGGTTCTCCCGGAAGGCCTCCTGCTCTTCGACGTGTTCGCTGCGCCGGTAGTTGGCCAGGGGGGTGCCCGTGGCCGCCGGTAGGCTGGTGCCCTCCATACGCGCCCACGGCTGGCCCCCAGCAGGCGTGCTGGCCGCGACCCAGTAGAAATTGGTTTCGTTGTTCTGTTCGAAGGGATCGCCCGCCCCCGGCACGGTGATCAGGCCGTCGCCCAGATCGGCGGTAAAATCGGTGTCATCACGCAGTCGCAAGCCGTAGAAGACGAAAAAATCGTCGCCGTCGAAGGCATCGCCCTCACCGACCATGTGGATCGGCACTTCAATTTCCACATAGGGCGCGGCGCCACTGCCATCATCCAGCGCAGGCAGGTAGCGGCGCTGGTAGAGGCGGATATCACTCTCCTGCAGGGGCACGTCCGGCAGCAGGTTGCGGGTGCGCAGGCGGTCGTAGGTGACGCGGTGCATTTTGGTCTTGGTGACAGCCAGGCGCGATTCGAAGCCCAGCAAGGTGCCGGATTTGTTGCCGCGGGCGCCGGCGGCCTTGCTCGTCGGTGCCAGGTCTGTGCCATGAAACGCCGCCTCGGTGCTCACCTGTTCGAGCAGTTCGGCATTCAGGAATCCGCCGCCAAATCTGTGATCGTTGCGGCTTGAGGTGCGCCGGGCCTGTTGCGGCGGCACCGCCGCGGCAGAGAAAGCCTTCTCGGGGACAAACCGCACTTCCCAGGTACCACCGGACAAGGTCCGGGTGGCTCGGCCCGCGCCATCGGTCAATACGCCGGTGATCCGGTATGGCACCACGCGGTGGCCACGCCACCAGCCCGGTTCGCCCAGCGTCACCGCGGTCGTGGCCACAGGCCCCCCACGCTTGGCCAGGGCTGCTTGGGCGCCGGCCGGGATGTCGTAACCTGCGGGTACCGACTCGCCCGGCAGGACCAATATTTCTGTGACTCCAGTGTCGTAGCTTTCGGCGCCCCTCTGGATCGCCGGGGTCGGCTCAACCATCAGGGCTTGGCCGGCGGCGGCTTCCCACTGCTCGGAAACAACCCGCACTTCTGGATGGGTTCCAGGTGGCACGACCAACCAGCCACCCTGCGTTGGCACTCGTGGCCCACCCACCGGACCCGCCGTCGAAAAACCGCTCAACTCAAGATTGTAAAGAGTCAGAGCCCCATCACGCACATTGATCGGTTGCCAATGAGCCTGCAAACCCGCTAAGGAAAAACGGATACTTTCGCGCGAACTGGATTGAACTTCGAGGGCACCCGTGGCCGCTACTGCCGCAGCTCCCCAACCACTGATCATCAGCAAACCCACCAGGCACGCGCCGAGCAAACGGCTCCTGCGGTGAAGTTCATTTCCGCCAACGGTACGTACAAAACGGCCCATTATTGTCTCCTGCAATATTGATGCTGAATAAGCGATCAGGGGAGGGTCTATGCCCAGGGGGCATGTCTATATTATAGGACGGAAAAGCGTTTCGGTCAATGGGCTGGCAGTAGAATGAATCCCGGCATCCCTCCGGGCCTCTTGTTTCACCAAAACGGACTTTACCGTTGGCCGTCCCGGGTCAACCTCAAAAAAAAAATTGGGGCCTGGAATACCCAGGCCCCAATCATCAATTCAATCCTGTTCCGAACTAACGGTACAGAGACTTCACGTTGCCCCAGGACTCGTTTTCCACGGCAACCGCGTTCGTTCCATTGACCGAAAACACGGGAACCGCGAAATCGCCCGTGGACGGATAAACGCTTTGCAGGTTCGCGGCCGTCGGATCGTCGCCGTCGACGATTGCCAAGGTTCCTGCAATCGACGGGATACTCGTCACACCCAGGAATATATCAAACGTCGTCGGAGCCAGCGCCATGAACTGGAAGGTAGCAAGCACCGTGGCCACTCCAGTCACGGGGACCGAGGCCCCGAAGCCCACAACATAGTCAGGCACGGTTCCGATATTGATGCCGGGGACAGCAAAAGATTCGCTCAACATAAAGAAAGTGGCATCAGCCGGAAGAATCAACTTAGTCTCAAACCCATCAATGTTTGTAATGGGCTGCTCCACCGCGCCGCCAACTCCAAAACTGTGGTTGTAAGGATTGGTGACTACCAGATAAGCAAAGAACGGAACATTGACCGTCGCCGCGTAGTTAGCCGATTCCGGTGTACCAGCCACGTCGGTGTAGATGCCCATTTGATTGAAAGCCGTCTGGGCGAAGCCAGCACTCGGGGCCAGCAAGGCCAAGGCAGCCAGCGCGGAGACAGCAAAGAACAGTTTCTTCATTTGTGGTTCCTCTTTCTCGGAAAATCCATTTTTCAGCCCTGGGACCATGGTAAGCCGGTTGATCAACGGGGCAGCCCTGCGGAAATCGACGGGCGAACATCCATATCACGCCGAATTCCGAGCAAACCTCGCCTACGGGCCACCAAAAACGCAACAGCGGAAACATACAGGGTGTGTCCGGTGCCGACAAGCATTGTTTTGGAAGTTTTCGGTTTTTTCGGACCGCTTCTTCCCACTGTGCCGTTTGCTGTACAGCCCCGGTCAAACCGGTAACTGTGCTGCAAAGTCGCCAATTGTCGGCCCCTGACGGAACCCACCATAAATATCGATACAAAGATTGGTCCTGTCAATAGTTGAACTATGAGGTGATTTGAGAAACTGGAGCGGCATCCGGAGGTCAAACCATGCCGCCAGGTCGAAAAAAGTGCCCGAGGGGCGCAATTGTCAGGCTGAACAAAGCCAAAAAAGGCCCGGATGGCGAACCATCCGGGCCAACGACCGAAGTCGCTATTTTTCAGAACCCGATTCGTTTAACGGAACAGGCTCTTGACGCTACCGAAGGAAGCGTCTTCGACAGCCACAGGGCAGTCGCCGTTGATCGTTGCAACGGGGAAGCCAGCCGAAGGCCAACCAGTGGACAGACCCAGGGACTGGATCGAGCCACCGATTTCGTAGGCAGGCAGACCATCATCGATCGACTGAATCGTCGACGGGCCCAGGAAGATGTCCACCGTCTGCGGGACCAGCAGCAGGAACTGCCACGTGACGAACTGCACAGCTTCCGTAGCCGGAAGCGGCGAGGCCAGACCAACAACATAGTCACCAAGCATCAGATCGGTGTTGGTGCCAAGATCCACCGCGCCGGCAGGCAGATTGTTCGCAAGGCGGAACATCTGGCCAGGACCCACGGAGCTAACCAAGTTGTAACCGAACTCAATACCATGCACCTCAGTGGCACTGGGATTCGTGATCGTCACATAAGCGAAGAAAGGATCCGTCCCAGCGGTCGTGCAATTGTTATCAGCGGTCATATCGAAGTAGACGCCGAGCATGTCGGTGTCCAGATCAATAACCGCAAAAGCCGAAGTGGCCATCAGGCTGACAAGCAGCAGAACTACCAACTTTTTCATGTTCAATCTCCTCAAAACTGATGCAGGCTCTAGTGTTGTATGTCGCCGCGCGAGACGGGCGAGTCTGAATGTGGCCCTACAACCTGCATCTGCAGGGCCACGAAGGGATCTTCTCACCGGGTGGGAAACCAAGATGTCGAACCATAAGGTGCAAATCTTGAAGAATCCCGCTCCAACTCACGCCGGAGCAATACGGCGTTCCAACCATTCAGCGTAATCAAACCGGCGAACCGGCCTGGTTAACGCCTACGGGCAGGAAGCACCAAGGGCCTGAGCCAGACGCACAACGTCGGACAGGTTGACGAAACCATCGAACTGGAAGTCCGAACGGAAATCGTAAACGCCGCCGTAGAAGTCGCCAGCGAACAGAGGCACATCGGTCAGGTTGACGTTGCCGTCACCGTTGATGTCCGCACTGTTGTGGCTGATGGCCAAGCCAGCACCGCTCGTCAGAGCCGCGCCGGAGATCATCACGACAGTCAGGGCTTCGCTGGAGCCACCGGCCTGCAGAGGATTAACCCAAGAGGTCACGCCAGAGGCATCGGTGTTGAAGTCGGAAGTTGCACCACCGGTGCAAGCAGCCAGACCGCCATCAGCGGATTCGATCCAGGCATCTTCGGCCGGGAAGTTGGCGATAGGTACGCCAGCGCCGTCCAGAAGAGTCAGGGTGATGGTCGCATCAACAGGGCCGCCAACGATGGCTGCACTGGTGAAGGCGACTCCGCCACCATTGGGAATGTTGAACATGACCGCAGTCTCCGGACCCGCATAAGCGCGACCGGCCGTGGACAAGTCCAAGTCAGGCACGCCAGCAGTAGCGAAGGACGCGGCGCCGACCATCAGGGTAATTGCAAAAATACCCATGAGTTTCCTAAGAACCATATAGGACACCTCCAAAAAAGGCAAAATTAGCGAGGGTGGCTAACCCAAGCGGACACATTGACAACTGCGTTGAGCACTCCTTCCCACTCACATGTCCATCACTTGACATAATGAGATTACCACAGTGCCCCACGTCGCGCAATAGATTTTTTTTTGTCTACTGTGGTAAATTGACGAAATAGCTTCTGATATCATCACTTAATAGCATTGCAAATAACAAAAAACAGCCCGGGCAGTTTCCCGTCCGGGCTGGGCACTCAGGGCGCCAAAAAAGCTATTTCCTAACGGAAAAGGCTCTTCACGCTACCAAAGCAGCTTCCTCGACAGCCACAGGACCGGCACCGTTGACCACGGCGACAGGCACATTGGCGCCACCGGTGGACAGACCCAAAGGCAGGATCGAGCCACCGATTTCGTACGCGGGCAGACCATCATCGATGGACTGGACGTTCGAAGGACCGAGGAAGATTTCCACGGTCATCGGAGACAGCAGCATAAACTGCCAGGTGATAAACGTCTTGGCCGGGGCACCCGGCAACGGGCTGGCCAGACCGACAACATAGTCGCCGGACAGTTTGTCGACGCTGTTGCCCAGGTCAACCGAGTCGGCAGAAGGGTTGGTGATCATAACGTAGGCAAAGAACGGAACGTTTGCGTCAACGTTGAATTCATTCAGATCAGCGTTTGCATCAAAGTAAACGCCAATCATATCAGGATCTTCATCCACCACGGCAAAAGCCGAAGTCGCCATCAGGCTAACCATCAGCAGTACTACCAACGTCTTCATGTTGTTTTTTCTCAAAGGGGTATAGGGATCAGTTGTTTCGGCCGTGCAACTATTCCATGGGCAAGAGAGTGGCCCAGCTTCCTGCATCTGCTGGGCCACCCAAAATCACGAAAACAAGCTTACGGGCAAGATGCACCGAGAGCCTGAGCCAGACGCACAACGTCGGACAGGTTGACGAAACCATCGAACTGGAAGTCCGAACGGAAATCGTAAACGCCGCCGTAGAAGTCGCCAGCGAACAGAGGCACATCGGTCAGGTTGACGTTGCCGTCACCGTTGATGTCCGCACTGTTGTGGCTGATGGCCAAGCCAGCACCGCTCGTCAGAGCCGCGCCGGAGATCATCACGACAGTCAGGGCTTCGCTGGAGCCACCGGCCTGCAGAGGATTAACCCAAGAGGTCACGCCAGAGGCATCGGTGTTGAAGTCGGAAGTTGCACCACCGGTGCAAGCAGCCAGACCGCCATCAGCGGATTCGATCCAGGCATCTTCGGCCGGGAAGTTGGCGATAGGTACGCCAGCGCCGTCCAGAAGAGTCAGGGTGATGGTCGCATCAACAGGGCCGCCAACGATGGCTGCACTGGTGAAGGCGACTCCGCCACCATTGGGGATGTTGAACATGACCGCGGTCTCGGGACCTGCATAAGCGCGACCGGCCGTGGACAAGTCCAGGTCGGGCACGCCAGCGGTAGCGAAAGACGCGGCACCGATCATCAGGGTAATTGCAAAAATACCCATGATTTTATTCAGAGCCATTAGGATACCTCCATACGGGGGATTCAGGATGCGGGGGTGGCTAGCCCGAGCGGGTGATAAACGTATGCGTTGTGCACTCCTTTCCACTCGCAAAGCGAGCACTTGACGCGAGAATACTACCACATACTCGCATCTAAAGCCCGTATTTTTTTGTCTCGGGTGTAAAATTGAGGGGAAAATGACATACACACGTGCGAATATACAAAAAAAACTCCCAAAACCGCCTTGAAGGCGCCTCTAGGAGCATTTTTACCAATAATAGAAGAATATTTTATTTTTTGGTAGGCGAGACAGGATTCGAACCTGTGACTTCCTGCGTGTAAAGCAGGCGCTCTAACCAGCTGAACTACTCGCCCACACTTTTCTGAAAGGACTGCCAGAGAAAACTCGGCAACAAGACGCAATATCCCGTCACCAGCAGGATCGGCCCCATCGAAAGGCGGCCAGCTGACAAAAACAGGAATCCCAGGCCAATGGCCCCCAGGGCCACCAGCAACAACCAGAATTTTTTGACAAGGTCCATCGTCATCCGTTTCCGGCTCGAGGGGTCGGTTTTCTTCTGCAACAGGAGCCTACAATAAGAGGCGGAGCAGGTTCCGTCAATGTGGCGATTTGCCCATCAATTTCCCTGCCGAGCCCGAGAGCGGGCGGCCCGGAATTTCTGCACTGCCGCCTCGTGCTCCCTGGCGGTGCGGGAAAAGACATGACGATCCTTCCCGTCCGAAACAAAATACATCGCCTCGCAGGTCGAGTCGGGCTGGGCGGCGGCCAACAGGCTGGCCAGACCCGGCGTGCCGATCGGTCCGGGTGGCAGGCCTTTGCGGCGATAAGTGTTGTAGGGCGAATCCACTTTCAGGTCCTTGTAGAACAAGCGCTCACCCTTTTTATCCAACACAAAGGCCACCGTGGGGTCAGCCTCCAACCGCCAATTGCGTTGCAGCCGGTTGGTGTAGACCGCAGCGATCAATGCCCGTTCGTCGTCGCGCCGCGCCTCGGTCTCAATGACAGACGCAAGGGTCAACAGCCCCAGGGGAGCCAGATCGGCATTGGGCCCGCCCCCACCTGCATCCACAGCCAATTGCAAACGTTCCAGCTGGGTCTCCAGCAGGAATGTGGCCACTGCCGGCGGCTCGGCACCTTCAGCAAAATGGTAGGTATCGGGCGCCAGTAAGCCTTCACACCAGTAAAACTTGCGGGCGCCCCCAGCACCGGAGCTGGCGCGCAGCAACGAATCAAAAGAGGCCACCGAAACCGAAGGTCCCAGCAATCGGCGATCAACAAAGGCCTGACGGGCCAGGGAGTCGGCCACGGTCAGGAAACGCCGGGCGGAAATACCGGTCGCTGCGGCCACCAGTTCCGAGATTTCGTTGCTGTCGAGTCCTTCGGGAATCGTCAGGACCACCTGGACCGACAGGCCGCTGGTCAGGTCTGTCAGCAAATCGCGTGGGGATTGGCCGTAGGCCAGTTCGTACAAACCAGCCCGCAAGCCGCGATCCAGACCCGTGGCGCGGGCTCCAAGCAACAGGATGCGGCGGTCACGCAACAGGCCCCGGGCCACCAGGGTGTCTGCGGCTGCCGAGAGACTCATCCCCGCGGGAATCCTGACCTGGGTGCCCTGCTCACCAACCAGGCCGGCCGGGGCGGCGGGGCCCGGACCGGTCCATTGGCGTTGTGCCCAGATCAAGCACAGCACTCCGGTCAGAAAAGCGGCCAATGCAACCAGCAGGAGTTTCTTCATGATTCTGATCCCTGGGGTCCAGCCTGCAAGCTGTCCAGATAGCTTTGCAGGATGATCTCGGCGGCGAGGGCGTCGCGGTCTTCGCGGCTCGGTCGACTGGCCTGTTGCAACCAGCGGTCCGCTTCCTGGCTCGAATAGCGCTCATCCCACATCACGATATCAACGGCGATTTTTGCCGCCAGTTTGTCGGCGAAAGCGCGGGCTTTGCGGGCCAACTCCGCCTCTTCACCGGCAGTCGTCAGGGGCAACCCCACCACGATCGTCGTGATGCTTCGGTCGGTGACCAGGGCAGTAAGCATCTCCATCACCGAGCCGTCGCGACCTTCAACATGGGTGCCGATGGCAAAAGCCAGGGACGCCTCGGCATCGCAGGCGGCAATGCCGATGCGGCGCAAACCATAGTCCAGTCCGAGGCAGGCGGGCATGAGTCAGGAATCTTCGTCGGTGGGGACGAGCTTTTTCACCATGCGGATCTGAAAACGTCCGTCTTCATGGCGGCTGAATTCAAGTTCGTCGGTGAATTCGCGCATGATCTGTATGCCCCGGCCACGCTGCCGCATCAATTCGTCCGAGGGTTCCCAGTGCTGGTGATCGAAGCCCGGGCCCTCGTCCAGCACCGTGATGGTGATCTGTTCTTCTTCCACTTCGTAGATCACCTGGATGGGCAGATGGTCATCCAGTTCGTTGCCGTGTTCCATGGCGTTGGTGCAGGCCTCGATAACCGAGGTCCCGAGTTCTTCGAGAGACTTCTGGCAACATTCCATGTCGCTGCCGATTTCCATCAGCACCGCATCGGGCACCCCGAGGTACTCCATGTTGCTTGGTAATCTGATCTCTATTCTGGAACCCACATTTACCTGCCCATTTAATCAGTCGCCGGTCAAACCCGTCGCCGGTGGAAAGATGCTCATTGGTTTCACGAAAAGCTCTGAACAGCCTCGTCTTCATCCTGGAATGATTCAAAAACCGTGTACAGTTTTGAAACAATAAAGATGTTCTCGATACGGTCGGAAACCCTCAGCAGTTTCAGCTCGCCCCCACTTTTTTTCAAAGTGGTGTAGCCGGAAATGAGGATCCCCAGGCCGGTGCTGTTGACCCATTTCACCTTTTCCATGCTGACGACCACATTGCAACAGCCTTCATGGATGAGGGTCTTGAGTGTCTCGTCGAAGGACTCGGCATCGGGGCCGCCCATCAACTTGCCACTCATTTCGAGAATGGCCACACCGTCGCGTTTTCGTTCCTTGAGCTTCACGAAGTTCTCGCTTTTCTGCTTCTGGGACATCTTGTCCATGAACAAAGTTTTAAAGAGAATAGGCCAACATCGGCGGTCTGTCCACTGTCAGAACCACTTACCCCACCATCAGTCCTCGGCGCGCAGGCCGCGCAACACATGTTCCATATCCGCCGGCAGGGGGGCCTCAAATGTCATTTCCTCTCCTGTGGCCGGATGAATGAGGCGCAATTCCGCCGCGTGCAGCAATTGGCGATGGGTATCGCGCACCATTTGGTCAGCCTGGCGGCGGTCCAGATTATGGATGCCGCGGGCCCGTTTGTCCTCGCCATACATCGAATCGCCCACGATGGGATGGCCCTTGAAAGCAAAGTGCACCCGAATCTGGTGAGTGCGGCCGGTTTCCAGCTGGACCCGGCAGAGCTGGACGAAGCCGAAGTCGTCGATCACCTCGTAGTGGGTCCTGGCGGTGCGGCCCCCACTTTCGACCACGGCCATTTTCTGACGGAAACGCGGATGCCGGCCGATGTCACCGGTGAGGGTGCCCTTTCCCTCAGGCCAGCTGCCCCAGTTCAGGGCCATATAGGTGCGCCCCATCCGGCGTTCCTGCAATTGGTCCGCCAGATGGCGATGAGCTTCGGGCGTCAGGGCAACAGCCAACAGCCCGCTGGTATCGCGGTCCAGGCGGTGTACGATGCCGGGCCGCAGCGGGTCCCCCACGTCTTTTAGGTCACGAAAATGATGCAGTAAGCCATTGACCAGCGTGCCATCCGGATGCCCCACCGCCGGATGCACCACCAGGCCC
>CAZLUL010000087.1:0-15857 GCA_964562635.1 uncultured Fibrobacteraceae bacterium
CCCCGTCGCCGGCTATTCTGTGGACAACCTGGCGCCGGGTATGCCGTTGCAACTGACGGCCGGCTACGCTTCGCCGGATGGCGTCTTGGAATGGTCAACGGCTGCCCGAATGGCCCCGGATTTGGCCGGCTACCGCATCTATCGCTCGGAACTGCCGGGCTTTACTCCTGACGCCGGGACTTTCGTGGGTACGACGGCCGATACAAGCTTTGTGGATGCAGGATTGCCGGCCGGTATCTGGCACTACCAGGTGACGGCCGAGGATTTCAACGGCAACGAAAGTGCGCCCAGCAACGAGGCCCAGTTGCAAACAGGCGTCAGCGCCGTTGGCGACCTAACGCCGCTGGCCTTCCGGCTGACCGGTGCGACGCCCAATCCGTTTAATCCGGTGACAACTTTGCACTTTTCGATCGCGCGGGCAGGTGTGACCACGGTCAAGGTTTTTGATACGCGGGGGCGGTTGGTAAGGCAATTGTTAGCGCAGGACCTGGCGGCTGGTGAACACGATTTGATGTGGGACGGCCGCAACGAACAGGGCCGGGGAATGCCCAGTGGCGTATATCTGGTGCGCGTGACCGCCGGTGCGGAGCATGGGGTGATGAAACTGATCCTGGCGAAATAGAGGGACTGGCACAATGGAAAATGGCCGATTGGCCGCGTCAACATCCCCTGTTGACGCGGCCGGCTAAGCAACTTGCCCACCCGCTTTAGCTGGTAACTGGAGCGGAATTGGTGTGACCTGTACCGAGTATGGTGGACACCAAGATAAGGTGATTGGACCGCCCCTTTTCTGCAGGAGGGAGCATGCGCATGACATCCCCCCACATGGAGCCTTCCCTTCTCACCTCCGCAATAGGATCCATAAAAACGTTGCCCCCGGCTTGCTTATGGTGCAAAACTGAATTTCTGACACCAAAACTAAGGGGCCATGGTATGTGCGCACGAAATCTGATTCGTTCTCTGTCTTGCTTGGGGATGTTGGCGTTGCTGGGTGGGGTCTGCGCCTGTGGGGGACCGACCTTGTCGACCAATATCGTGGCAGAATCCAGCCAGGATTTTGGGCTCGATAAAAGCAGTCTGAAGGTGCAGGCGGCCAATAACGTGCGGGTGTTTGACGCTGTCCCGACCGAGCCGTATATGCTTCTGGAAACCCGGGATTCGTATTTCGACTACCCACTCAATTCCGTGACCTACATGAAAATCGAAAAGAAGAAGCACGTCGCCGAGCTGCGTGACTGGGCTGGTCGGTCTGGAGCCAATGGAGTCATTGTCATGAGCTCTGACCAGACCCGGGATCTGGGCGGCGTGGGGCAGACCAATGTTGACGATACCGCGCCGCACACGGTTGTGCAAAGCTCCGACGAGACGCGGCAATACGTGCGAGCGTTTGCGATTTATTTGCCATAAGGGCCGGATGGGACCGGGAGGGCTGATTGGGGGCACGCTCTGGTTCCGGGGTTGCCACCGGCGGCAATAAATGTCATCTTGCCCCTTCAGTTTTTGACGCCCGCAATTCCCGACATCCTGCCGACGGAGCACCCGTGACCGACTTCCTTTCCCGTATGAACGCTCCCCAAAGCGAATCCGTGACCGCCCCCGACGGCCCCGTGCTGGTGGTCGCCGGCGCCGGCAGTGGCAAGACCCGCGTTCTGACGACCCGCATTGCCTGGCTGATGGGGGAGCAAGGGGTGCACGCCGGTGAAATCCTGGCCTTCACCTTCACCAACAAGGCCGCCAAGGAAATGAAGGACCGCGTGGCCGAGACCGTTGGCGAAGGCAACGCGCCATTCTGGATCGGCACTTTTCACGCCACGGGCCTGAAAATCTTGCGCAGTGACGGGGCCCACATCGGTGTCCAGTCGGGCTTTTCGATATTTGATACCGATGATAGCAAGCGCTTGTTGAAGCAGGTGATGAAGGACCTGAACATCGACCCCAAGCAGTTCACGCCCAACGCGACTCGCGGCGTGATCAGCAAGTGGAAGAACGATGATCTGACGCCCGAGAAGGCGTTGGCCCAGGCCGGCAGCTTTATCGACGAGAAGTATGCGGCGATGTACGAGGGCTATCAGGCAGCCCTGGTCAAATGCAACGCCCTGGATTTTGACGATTTGATATTGCGCGCGGTGCATCTGCTCGAACAGGTGGACGAGGTGCGCGAGAAATACGCCCGGCGCTTTCGTTACGTGATGGTCGACGAGTTCCAGGATACCAACCCGTTGCAGATGCTGATGATCAAGCTGTTCAGCAGCCATCACGGCAATGTGTTTGCCGTGGGGGACGATGACCAGAGTATCTACAGCTGGCGCGGGGCCCGCATCGAGAACATGCTCAATTTTGACGAGTATTTTCCCGGTGCGGCGACCTTCCGCCTGGAGCAGAACTACCGCAGCACGGGCAATATTCTGAATGCGGCCAACGACGTGATCGCCCACAACAAGCAGCGCAAGGGCAAGAATCTGTGGACCAGCGACGAAGACGGCGACAAGCTCACCGAAGAGGAATTTTTCGATGATGAGGATGAAGCCGCGCGCTTGGTGGACATCATCCGTGCCGAAACCCAAAGTGGCCGGACCCGCGGTGATATCACTGTGCTGTACCGGACCAACGCCCAGTCCCGGGTTCTGGAAGACGCGCTCAGGCGGGCCAGCATTCCCTACCAGATCGTCGGCAGTCTGCACTTCTATGCCCGCAAGGAAGTGCGGGATCTGTTGGCCTACCTGAAGATGGTGGCCAATCCCGCCGATATGATCGCGGTGCAGCGGGTGATCAATGTGCCCAAGCGCAAGATCGGCGAGACGACCATTGGCCGTCTGGTGAGCCTGGCGGCGGCCCACGACCTGACCATGGGCCAGGCTGCGGCCGAACAGGGCCTGATGGAGGGCGAAATTGCCCCGGCAGGCTGCAAACGGGTGCGGGCCTTCTTTGACATGGCCACCCGCTGGCGGATGAAGGCCAGCAACTCTGAGCCCATCCACGAATTGCTAACGGCCATTGTCAGTGATATCGGGTACCAGAGCCACCTCGAGGCCGATGACCCCGAAAGCGCCGGAACCCGCAACGAGAATATTGCGGAATTGATCAACGCGGCGGCCAGTTTTCACGAGTCCAGCGGCGGCGGTACCGTCGACCAGTTCCTGGAGCAGGTGGCGCTGGTTTCGGATCCCGATACCATCAAGGATGACGAAGGCGTGGTGCGCCTGATGACCATCCACACAGCCAAGGGGCTTGAGTTTCCCGTGGTGGTCATTGCCGGTTGTGAGGACGACATTCTGCCCCATATCAATGCCGCTGAAGACGAAGCCGGACTCGAAGAAGAGCGCCGCCTGTTCTACGTGGCCATCACCCGAGCGGAGAAGCGCCTTTATCTGCTGCACGCGGCGCGGCGCCGGCGTTTTGGCACCTGGCAGGACAGCCTGCCTTCGCGCTTTCTGAAAGAAGTGCCCGACGCGCTGATCGAAAGGCGTCACCTGGACCACAGTGATATCCAGCAGCCGGTGGCTCGCAGTCTCTTTGGCAATTCCAGCGGCGGTGGTGGTGGGGGGTGGCCCGGAGGATCAGTGGCTCGCAACCGGCGCCAGGCCGGTCAAAGCCCCAAGACGCCCCAGTCGACACCTTCGCATATCGGTTCGCGCTCCCACTCGACCAGCACTCCGGTGCGCCCTGACGAGTGGGGCAATCGCCAAAAGCCCGGCCAGACCAAAGAGCCAACGGCCTCCTGGGACGCCGATGTGGTGCAGGATGCGCCCTACTACGAAGGCCAGACCGTCAGCCACGGCATCTTCGGCTCCGGCACCGTCAGTCGGGTCGAGGGCGTGGGCGACGACATGATGGTCACGGTGGATTTCAGCAGCGCTGGGCGCAAGCACATCAACCCCCGCTTTGCGCCGTTGGTGCCGATCGATTGATATCTGGTTGGGACTTATCGAACCAGGGTCACTTAACGAACCAGGGTCACTTATCGAACCAGAGTCACTGGGCGGACCTGGCGTGAGCCGCCACCGAGAAATTCAAAGAAATACAGGCCCGAGGCCAGGCCATCATCAGGACTGGGGGCCCAATCCCATAGGTGGCCCGGGGCGATAGGCACCCCTTCGGGGGCCGTGCTGTGCAGGAGGCCCAGGTCTTCTCTGGAAATCAGTGAGCCTTTTATATTGTAAATATTAACCATAACTTGTGACTCTCTGGTGAGAAGTATCATGAAGCTGCCGCCGCCTGCCCCCAGGGGATTTGGCGCCGGTCCGGTGACGGTCAAGGCCGGCGGTGGGCTGTCCAGCGTGCGCACCAGGGCCAGGCCATCCGGATCAATGCTCACCGAGTCGATCGGACAGTCGAGTTCCAACCGAAACGTCTGCTGCGCACTGGTCAAAGCCAGGGTGGTCCGCACCTCCGCGCAGCCGGAATGCAGAACCACCGGCACCGGGATCTCGAACACGGGATCCCGATGCTGGGTCAACGTCACCTCGACGGTGCCGGCGCTGGACTGCCTGACGGTGTGGCTGATCACCGGCACCAGATCGGTGTCCAGCCAGGGCCGGAAGAAGGCGTGCAGCGACCGTCCGGCCGCCGCTTCGGCCACCGCGATCATTTCCGCTTCGGTGACCAGGCCGTGCTTCAGTCGCGGGTCGTTGGCGTAGTCCCGCAGGAAAGCCCGGAACACCGCGTCGCCCTCCAACTCGCGCAGCATATGCAGCACCCAAGCCCCTTTGTCGTAAACCAGCGTATTGGGCAGGATGGGGTTGGGGTTGCTCAGCACACCGTCGCCGCGAAACAACTCCGGATGACCTTGCGGTCCGATATCGGCCATGAAGTCCAGGTAGGCCTGGCGGCCATAGCGGTGTTCAACCCACAACGCCTCACCATAACGGGCAAAACCTTCGTTGAGCCAGATGTCGCTCCAGGCCGCTGGGGTCAGGCTGTCGCCGAACCACTGGTGCACCAGTTCGTGCACGAAGATGTTCTCGAAGCGGCCGTCGCCGGTGAACAGCAGTTGGGCCAGGCTGCTGGCGGTGGTGTGTTCCATACCGCCGATCCATTTGAATTCGACCTGGGCATATTTTTCGCCCGGGTAGGGCCAGGGGCCAAAGACTTCGGTCAGGTAGGCCATCATGTCGCAGGTGGGCGCGAGGTCGATTTCGGCGTGGGCCCGGTCTTCGGGAAAGATGTGGTAGTCCAGGCGGACGGCAGGTCCGCTGAAGGGCAGACAGTTTTCGGTCCAGGTGGCGTAGTTGCTGACCGCCACGGAAACGAGGTAGGTCGGGATGGGATAAGCTTCCTGCCAGGCGTAGCGCCGCCAGCCCGGTTCGGCGTCCGTGACCGATAGAAGCGATCCGTTGGAAACTGCCGACAAGGCTTCGGGCACCGTCACGGTCAGGGAAACCTGCGCCTTGTCCGCCGGATGGTCCTTGCAGGGCCACCAGCTGTGCGCCGACCAGGTCTGGCTCAGATTCGCCACGATGGGCACGTCGTCCGAGGTATCGCCCGGAGTGCCGGGGTCGTGGGTGCGAAACATCAATCCGGCGCTGAAGCTGCCATGCCGGGGCGGTTGTCCGGACCACTGCACGGCGAAGGAGTCCACCTGCCCCGCGGCCAGGGGTTGCCGCAGGGTGACCACCAGGCTGCTGGCTTCGTGGACGAACGCCAACGGCCCCTGGCGGTCAGTCACGCTCGCGACGGTCATTTCAGGCACCAGATCCAATTGCACGCGGGACAATTCGGCGCCGCCGGCGTCCGGTTCGGCCACCAGGCCGATCGTCACTTGCCCTGAGATCAAGCTGGAGACCGGTTCGAGGCGCAGGTCCAGGTCATAGGTCAGCACGTCGTAGTCGCGGGAGTCGGCCGGGGGCGGGGGGAAGTCGGCCTTGTTGGCCGGTGTCATTTCCAGGGCAGGCTTGCAATAGGGGGGCGCCGGGGCAGGCGCCTGTCCTTGGTCGAGGGCATGGGCACCAGTGGGGCAACCCACGGCCAACCCAGCCCATATCACGGACCATAAGCAGATTTGCCATAAGCAGATTTGGCGCAAGTTCAGGCCTGCTGGTGACCGCATTGCCAACACGCGTCGAAGCCACTTGCGATGTTTTCGCTGCAGTTGGGACAGGTCCAGGCCGGTGTTTTTGCGGCATCATTATCGGTCGCGAGGATACCCCGGGCTTTTTCCAGGTCCGCGTCGACAACCAGCAGGCGCACACCCCGCTGCAAGTCCAGGTGAGGGCGCATCCCGCCACAATTGTCCTTTTCCATCACTGCGGTGACGCCCAGGGATTCGAGTCGCCCCAGGGCAATCTCGGCGTCGAGTTCGTTGAGGAAGGTTTCCACTCTGGTCATGCCGTAGCGCATGGTGTCTCCTTGGGATGGTGTTGGTTAAATCTTAGCATTTTCGGGGCATCCTGCAAACTGCCTGTCCGGCCAGTTCGCGCCGAGGATGGTATTGCGACCGGGCTGCAAGTGACAAAATCTCCGTATTTGACCCCATCAGGGGCCTGGTCAGCGCCTTGGACAACGGCGAAATTCAGGCCTGAACTTGCGGATCCGGACAATCCACGCGACAATAGATATCAATTGGACGAATCCCCTGAAGTCTTGCTACCTGGATAATCCGGAGGTGCGCTCTTGAGTTGTCGCGATCCCCATTCTTTTACCGACCTGGACCAGGGTCGGATTGCCCACATGAACCTGGATCTGAACGTGGATTTTGGCAGCAGCCGGATCCAGGGCGCGGCCGAATGCCAACTGGCCGAGGCCGCCGGTGGTCCGCTGGATATGGACAGCCGTGATTTGGAAATCCAGGCGATCACCGCCGCGGACGGCACCAGCCTCGACTTCGATACCGACCACACCGACGAGATCATCGGCACGCGCCTGCGGGTGCAGTTGCCAGAGGGCACCATGAGCTTCACGGTGAAGTTCCTGACCAGCCCCGACGCCAGTGCCCTGCAGTGGCTGGAGCCGGCCCAGACCGATGGTGGCAAGCACCCGTACCTGTTCAGCCAGTGCCAGGCGATCCACGCCCGCAGCGTCATCCCCTGTCAGGATTCGCCCCTGGCGCGGTTCACGTTCAAATGCGACATGACCGTGCCCGAGGCCTTGACCGTCGTGATGGCCGCAGCGCCCGGCGAGGCCCGCGATGGGGCTACCGCCGGCACCCGCACTTTTGCCTTTGAGATGCCGCAGAGCATCCCGCCCTACCTGTTCGCCTTTGCGGTGGGCAACATCGTTTCGGAAGACCTCGGACCGCGTTCGCGGGTTTACACCGAGCCCGAGACCCTGGCGAAATCGGCCTGGGAGTTCGCCGAAGTCGACACCATGCTGACCAACGCCGAGGCCGTTTTTGGACCTTACCTGTGGGACCGTTTTGACTTCCTGGTGATGCCGGGCAGCTTCCCCTACGGCGGCATGGAAAACCCGCGCCTGACCTTCCTGACGCCCACGTTGCTGGCTGGTGACCGTTCGCTGGTCAATGTGCTGGCCCATGAGTTGGCCCACAGTTGGACGGGCAACCTGGTGACCAACGCCTCGATCAACGACTTTTGGCTGAACGAAGGCTTCACCGTGTGGGCCGAGCGCCGCATCCTGGAGAACATGCACGGCCTGGAGGCCAAGGCGTTGTCTTCGGCCATTGGGCGCAATGGCCTGATGGAAGCCATGGAAACTTTTGGCATGGACTCGGACTTCACCAAGCTGGAGATCGACGGCGCCGGCACCGATCCGGACGAGTTCTACTCCCTGGTGCCCTACGAAAAAGGCTTCCTGTTCGTGGCCTTGCTGGAAGAGACCGTGGGCCGCGAGAAGTTTGACGACTTTGTGAAGAAGTACATCAAAGAGTTTAGCTTCACATCACTTACGACCGCTCAGTTCGAGGAATTCCTGAACCGGGAACTGCCTGGTGTGGCCGAGAAGGTGGGGGCTGAACAGTGGATTCACCAGCCGGGCCTGCCGGACAACGCGCCGGTCTTCACTTCGAGCCAACTGACCATGCTCGAGGGCCTGGCCAAGGGCTGGAGCGATGGCCAGCGTCCGGACGTGGCGGCGGCCAAGGCCTGGACGCCGGACGATTGGCAGATCTTCATGCAGGCGTTGCCGCGCACGTTGCCCGAAGCCGACTGTGCCTGGCTGGACGAAAACTTCGATCTGACGGGTCAGGGCAATTGCGAGATCCTGAGCAACTGGCTGGTCATTGCGGCCGGCAGCGGCTACGAGCCGACTTTTGATCGCATGCGTTCGTTCCTCAGTGAAGTCGGTCGCATGAAGTACCTGAAGCCTTTGTACAGCGCGCTCATTGGTGGGGAAAAGACCAAGGCCCTGGGGGCGGAGATTTTCGCAGCCAATGCCGGCGGCTATCACCCCATTGCCCGCGGGGGCATTGAGCGGATCGTCAACGGCTAGGTCCTGAAAATACGATGAGTTGGTGACGGCCCGGACTTCGGTTCGGGCCGTCACCTTATCAGCCAAGGCTCTAAATCAGCCAAGTCTTTAAATCAGCCGAGTCTCCAACCGGAAAACCAGGACAGATTCATGAGCGTCAATCCCATCTACCAGCGCACCCAATTGCTGACCGGCACGCCGGGGCTGCGGGCCTTGAACAATACCCGCGTGGCCATTTTTGGTGTCGGCGGGGTGGGCAGTTGGGCCGCCGAGGCCCTGGTGCGCTCGGGCATTCTGGACATCACCCTGGTCGACAACGACGTGGTGTGCATCACGAATGTGAACCGGCAACTGCAGGCCACGACCAAAAACGTGGGCCGCTCGAAGGTGGCCGAGTTGGCCGAACGGTTGCAGACGCTGAACCCCCGCTGCAAGATCACGCCGATCCAGAAGGTGTACGACCCCAACAAACCGGGGGAATTTGAGCTGGGTTCGTATGACTATGTGCTCGACTGCATCGACAGCATCAGCTGCAAGGTGGACCTGATCTCGCGCACGGTGTCGGCCGGGACGACGTTGTATTCGGCTCTCGGTGCCTCCGGAAAACTGGACGCGACCCAAATTAGAGTGGCTTCGATCTGGGAAACCCAGGGCCACTGCCCCCTGGCGCGCATCATCCGGCGGCGCTTGCGGGCGGTGCATTTTGGGGGCGACTTCCAGGCTGTCTTTTCCAACGAACCAGTGACCCTGGCCGAACAAACCAGTGTGGCCTGTGGCACGCACAAATGCCACTGCCCGGCCTATGTGCCGGACGACGGCAGCGAGCACAAGGACTGGTGCGCGACCAAGAATGTGATCCATGGCTCGGCGGTGCACATCACCGCCAGTTTTGGCATGTTCCTATCGGGTCTTGTGATCCAGGACGTCCTGAGCGGCGTGGAAGTACTGCCCACGCTCTAAATTCAGGAGAGATTCAGGAGCTTCAGGGCCGGTCGATCCGGACTTCGGTGCCGGCGGCGGCTGAGCGGTAGCAGGCGTCAACAACCTGCAGGGTGGCCAGGCCGTCCTGCACGGTCACCGGCGGTGGTCGGTTGTTGTTGATGGCATCGAGCCAATCAGCCAGCACCACGGGCAGCGTCGGCACCAGGGCCGAGACTTCAAAATTCTCTTCTTCAGCTCCACTTCGCCACTGCAGGCCACCTTTGAGATAGTCGGCCCGCAACTGCCCCGCATCGCCCACAGCCTCGACAATGCAGGCCCGCGACTGGGTGTGTTTGCTGACCTCCAGGCTGGCCCAGCAGCCGTCGGTCAATACGGCCCGCGCCAGGAACTGGTCTTCAACCACCGGATTGTGAACCTGCCGCTGGCGCGAATCGACGCTCACGAATTCGGCTCCGGTCAACCAGCGAGTCAGGTCAAAAATGTGCACGCCGGTCAATAGCACCGACCCGCCCACGGTCTGGGCAAGGTCCTGTTGCCAGGCCAGGGTGGTGGGGGCCAGGCGCTGGGCCAGCCGGATCAATCGCACTGTGCCGAGGCGCGGCCACAACGCGCGCACTTTTTCGATCACCGGATTCCAACGCAGGGACTGGCCGAGCATCAGGGGGTGGGGCGCGGCGGCGTCCAATTTTGCCAGACGCTCAGCTTCGGCCAGCGATCCGGTCATGGGTTTTTCCAGCAGCAGAGGCTTGCCGGCAGCCAGCACCTGCTCTGACAGGGAAAAGTGGGTGGACGGCGGGGTGCAGATCACCACCCCGTCAACCGCGGGGTCCGCAATGAGATCGGCTGCCTCCCGGTGGTAACGCACGCCGTGCACAGCGGCCAGAACTCGGCCGGGCTCTTGCTGCCGGCGGCAGAGGGCGGTGACCGCCATGCCGGGCACGTCGTTGAGCCCATGCCGCACATATCGCTCGCCGTGGGCTCCGGCTCCGATGACTCCGATTCTGAATTTCACGTCTGGTCCGTTTCTGGCAAAAAGTCCATGCCGGTGCGGTCACACAGGGACGTGTGGCTGCCAGCCGGTGCTTGTGACCTCCCGGGAACGGATTCTAGCATGAAAAATCTCTCCATGAAATGTCTGCCCGCCATGGCCTCGGTGGTATTGCTGATGCTGACAGTCGGCGGCGCGGTGGCCCAGGAACCGATCATCCTCAACGAGATCCTGGCCGATCCGGCCACCGACTGGGATGGTGACGGCACGGTCGACTTCAAGAACGACGAGTGGATCGAAGTGATGAACGTGGGGCCGGACGTGATCGACCTGGCTACCTACTGGCTGAGGGACGATACCGGCGACGAACCTCACCTGCAGCTCTACGGCCTGATCAACCCGGGCGAAGTGGCCGTGTTTTACGGCTCGGAGTCGGTGGCCTGGCAGGCGACCCAAGGCCTGTCCACTGTCGGTTTCAGCCTCAACAACTCGGGTGATGTGGTGCGTTTGTTGCGCAGTATTCCCGGCAGCACGGAATTGGAGCTGATGTTCGTGGCCCATTACGAAGACCACATGGCCGAGGACGACCGCAGCAGCGGCTTCAACCTGAACCTCTACGATTGGGATTTGTTCGACGCGATGCTGCCGTACACGGGCACCCTTTTGCCAGCGGGCAATGGCTGCGCGCCGACGCCTGGCGCGCCGAATATCTGCCCCGCTCCGGTGGCCAACGAGGCGGCCAGTTTTGGTAGCGTGAAGGCGACTTTTCGCTGATTGGCACAGCTGAGCCCCATCCGGCGGCCCTGTTTCGCCGGCATCGAGGACGGTCCGGGAAAGGAGTCTCGGACCGTCCTCTTTGTGATGTGGCGCGATAGGTTGCAATTTCCTGCATATTGAAGCCCCGCAACGGCGAAACCCTTGATTTGTCTTTAATATTTGGCTTTGTTCGGGTAGTCTCCGGAGTAGCCGTAGCCACCCGACGATTGACCAGGGTAGTGCAACCTTCTGGTCCGTTTTTATGCTCATTGATCCGTGTGGCCAGGATCCATCAGGCCAGGACCCATCTGCCAGGAGTATTCATGCCGCTCAATGAAAACCAGAAAATGATCCGCCAGATGGCCCGTGACTTTGCCGCCGCCAAGATCGCGCCCATTGCGGCCGAGATTGACCGCAGCGGAGAGTTCCCCGAGGCGACGATCAAGGAAATGGGGAGCTTGGGATTTCTGGGGCTGACGGTGCCCGAAGAATTTGGCGGCGTCGGCACCGATGTGACCAGCTATGCCCTGGTGGTCGAAGAAGTCTCGCGGGTGTGTGGCAGCCACGGCCTGACCGTTGCGGCCCACAACAGCTTGGGCTGCTGGCCCATTGCGGCTTTGGGCACCCAGGCGCAGAAAGAAAAATTCCTGCCGCCGGCTGCCGTGGGCAAAAGCCTGCTCAGCTTTGGCCTGACCGAAGCGGGGGCCGGCAGCGACGCCGGTGGCACCCGCACCATGGCGGTGCGCGATGGTGACCACTGGGTGTTGAACGGCTCAAAAATGTGGATCACCAACTCCCACTACGCAGACGCATTGATCATCACGGCCAAGACCGACCCCGAAGCCAAGGGCAGTCGTGGGATCACGGCCTTCATTGTGCCGACTGATACTCCGGGCTTCACGGTTGAGAAAAAGGAAAACAAATTGGGCATGCGGGCTTCGGACACGGCGCCGTTGACCCTGATTGACGTGCGCGTGCCCCACGAATACCTGCTGGGCGAAGAGGGGGAGGGCTTCAAATACTTCATGATGACCCTTGAGGGCGGGCGCATCTCCATTGCCGCCGTGGCCCTGGGCCTGGCCGTGGGTGCCTACGATGTGGCCCGCAATTACGCCAAGGAACGCCACCAGTTCGGCAAACCCATCGCCAAATTCCAGGCCATCGAGTTCATGCTCGCGGACATGGCGACCCAGATCAAGGCCTCGCGCATGATGCTGTATGAAGCCTGCCGCCTGAAGGATGCCGGCGAGAAATACGGCCACCTGTCGGCCATGGCCAAGCTGCACGCCAGTGAGACGGCCATGTTCGTGACCGACCGGGCCATCCAGATTCTGGGCGGCTACGGCTTCACGACCGAATACCCGGTCGAGCGCATGTACCGCGATGCCAAGCTGTGCACGATCGGTGAAGGCACGAGCGAAATCCTGCGCCTGGTCATCGGGCGCCACGAGTTGAGTGACTAGATATTTCGAGGGGCAGTGATGTCCCGGCGTTGTGACTTAAAGGAGTAGGACCATGAGTAAACGATCCGTAATTTGCGGTGGTGTGCGCACCCCGATCGGCGCCTTCCAAGGTGGTTTGTCTTCGATCCGTTCGCCCCAGTTGGGCGCCCTGACCATCAAGGCCCTGCTCGAACGCGCGGGCGTCGACGCGGGCAAGATCGACGAAGTGATCATGGGTTGCGTGTGCCAGGCCGGTCTGCACCAGAACCCGGCTCGCCAGGCGGCCATCTACGGCGGCGTGCCTGACAACGTGAGCGCCATGACCATCAACAAGGTATGTGGCTCGGGCCTCAAGGCGGTGGCCTTGGCCGACCAGGCCATCCGGGCCGGCGACAAGGAATGCGTCATCGCCGGTGGTATGGAGAACATGAGCCAGATTCCCTACGCCCTGATGAAGGCCCGCACGGGGCAGCGCCTGGGTGATGGCAAGATCACCGACTTGCTGGTGCACGACGGCTTGTGGGATGTTTACAACGACTTCCACATGGGCATGACCGCCGAGTGGGTGGTCGACAACTACAATGTGACCCGCGAACAACAGGACGCCTTTGCCGCCCGTAGTCACGAGCGCGCCATCGCCGCCTGGGACAACGGAAAATTCGACGCTGAAGTGGTGCCGGTTGAAGTGCCCCAGCGCCGTGGCGATCCGGTGGTGGTCAACCGCGACGAAGGCCCGCGCGCCGATGTCAGCGCCGAAAAAATGGCCAAACTGCGCCCGGCCTTCAAGCGTGACGGCGGCACAGTGACGGCCGGCAACGCCTCTTCGATCAACGATGGTGCCGCAGCTCTGCTGATCTGCAGCGAAGAATTTGCCAAAGCCAATGGCCTGACCATCCGGGCCTACATCGATGGCGCGACGACCGGCGCGGTCGAACCCAAGCAAGTGATGATGGCTCCGGTGACGAGCATCAAAAACCTGTTGGCCAAGACAGGCACCAAGGTGCAGGACTATGGCCTGTTCGAATTGAACGAGGCGTTCGCGGCGCAAAGTGTCGCTGTCGTGCGCGAGTTGGAACTGGATGATGAAATCGTGAACGTGAACGGAGGCGGTGTCAGCCTGGGGCATCCCATCGGTTGTTCTGGCGCCCGTATTCTGGTGACCCTGCTGCACGCCATGGAAGACCGCGGCGTGGACAAGGGCATCGCCAGCCTGTGCCTCGGTGGTGGCGACGCGGTGAGCATGGCCATCAGTCGTCCGTAACTGAACTGAAATTGCGAAAGGAACGCGAGATGAAAGTTTCCGTAATCGGTGGTGGCACCATGGGCAACGGCATCGCCCAGGTCTTCGCCCAGTTCGGCCACGACGTGAATTTGATCGATGTGAAACAGGAATTCCTGGACCGCGCCCTCGGCACGGTCGAAAAGAACCTGGGCCGCATGGTGAAGAAGGAAAAAATCAGTCAGGACGACGCGACGGCCACCCTAAATCGGTTGAACGGAGTTGTGGGCCTGGAGAATGCCGCCGACAGCGACCTGGTTGTCGAAGCGGTGTTCGAGAACTACGAAGTGAAGAAAGAGATCTTCACCAAACTGGACGAGGTGTGCAAGCCGGGCGCGATCCTGGCCTCGAACACTTCGAGCATCAGCCTGACCAAGATCGCCGCCTGTACAAAACGTCCGCAGGATGTCATCGGCATGCACTTCATGAATCCCGTGCCCATCATGAAGCTGGTCGAAGTCATCTGCGGCCAGGCCACCAGCAAGGGGACCCTGGCCAAGGTCACTAAGATGGCCGAAGATCTGAACAAGGTGCCAGTCACGGTGCAGGACTATCCCGGCTTCATCGCCAACCGGCTGTTGATGCCGATGATCAATGAGGCCGCCTACAGCCTGATGGAGGGCGTGGCGACCAAAGAGGCCATCGATACGGTCATGAAACTGGGCCTGGCGCACCCCATGGGGCCGCTGACGCTGGCTGATTTCATTGGGCTGGATATCTGCCTGGACATCATGGAGGTGCTCTACGAAGGCTTTGGCGACAGCAAATATCGCCCCTGTCCGTTGCTGCGCCGCATGGTGGATGCCGGGCATCTGGGACGCAAATCGGGTCTGGGATTCTACGACTACTCATAAGGAGCCGCACCGTGATTTTCGAACTGAACGAACAGCAACGCATGATCCGGGACATGGCCCGGGATTTTGCCGCCCGCGAGATCGCGCCCATTGCCGCGGCAATCGACGAGGAAGAACGTTTTCCTTTCGATGTGGTCAAGAAGATGGGCGAACTGGGTTTCATGGGCATGAACGTGGCCGAGGAATTTGGCGGCTCGGCCCTGGACAGCGTGTGCTATGTGCTGGCCATGGAAGAAATCAGCAAAGCGTGTGCGTCGTGCGGCGTGATCATGTCGGTGAACAACAGCCTGGTTTGTTGGCCGCTGGAAACCTACGCCACCGACGAGCAAAAAAAGAAATGGCTGACCCCGCTGGCCAGTGGCCAGAAGCTGGGGGCGTATTGCCTGAGCGAACCCGGCGCGGGCACCGATGCGGCGGCCCAGATCACGACCGCCAAACAGGACGGCGATCAGTGGGTCATCAATGGGATGAAGAACTTCATTACCAACGGTGCCAATGCCGACGTCCTGCTCGTCTTTGCCCAGACCAACGGTGAGCTGAAGCACAAGGGTATCCGGGCGTTCATCGTCGAAAATACGGCCGACGGGTTTTCGGTCATTCGCAAAGAGGAAAAGATGGGCATCCGGGCTTCGGACACCGCCCAACTGGCCTTCGACAATGTGCGGGTGCCGAATGACCAGGTGCTCGGTGGCGAAGGCACGGGCTTCAAGATCGCCATGAGCACGTTGGACGGCGGGCGCATTGGCATCGCGAGCCAGGCCTTGGGCATCAGTGCGGCGGCGTACGAAGCGGCGCTGGCCTACAGCAAGGAACGCGAACAGTTCGGACGGCCCATTGCCAAGTTCCAGGCGATCCAGTGGAAGATTGCCGACATGGCCACCCGGTTGGAGGCGTCCCGGTTGCTGACCTACCGCGCGGCCTGGACCAAGGATCAGGGCACGCGCTACAGTGAAGAAGCGGCCATGGCCAAGCTGTACGCCAGCGAAGCCAGCCATTTCATCACCAACGAAGCGGTGCAGATTTTTGGCGGCAACGGGTATTCCAAGGAGTTTCCGGTCGAGCGCCACTTCCGTGACGCGAAGATCACGGAGATTTATGAGGGCACAAGCGAGGCCCAGCGTATGGTGATTTCTTCGATGGAATTGAAGAAATAGCGGCCGTTGGCGAATGGTCCTTCTGCGCCCAAACCGATGACAGGACCCATGACTGCAACGACCCTCAGCCTTCGTGAAGCC
>CAZLUL010000088.1:0-15828 GCA_964562635.1 uncultured Fibrobacteraceae bacterium
AACCAGGACCTGGCGGCCAAGTTCGGCATCCGCGGCATCCCCACGGTGATGCTCTTCAAGAACGGCGAGACGCTCAACAGCTTCGTCGGTCTGAAGTCCAAGGAAGACCTCGCCGGAGCCATCAACGACGCTCTGTAGACTCACACGCGAGACGAGCAGGATCAAGGCCGCCCCCGACCAACAGGGAGCGGCCTTTTTCCTTGCCCCCTGTATCGGTTGCTGGCGCCCACTTGCCGATTTCCCCCTCAGGCATGACATTGTCAAAGCAACAGACTTCCCAACCGACCCAACAGAGGACGCTCATGGCTGGATTCATCGATGGTGTGAAGAAAATTTTCCGCAGCGACGGCAAGATGAACAATGTGTTTTTCATCGTCTTTGACAGCTGCCGCTTTGACGCCTACCAGGCCGCCAAGACACCCAACATGGACCGCATCGGCAAAGCGGAAAAACGCTACAGCTACGCCAGCTGGACTAGCCCCAGCCACTTCACTTTTCTGATGGGCATGGTGCCGCACCAGAGCCCCAAAGGTGTCTTTGCATCGAATGTGTACCGGGATGAATTTGCGCAGTGGTCCAAGCGCCTGAATGTGCAGGAGGTCGACTTCGGCAAGTTCGTGCCCCAACTCTCACTGCCCTATTTCCTGCGCAGTCAGGGCTACCGCACTGAAGGCGTGGTCAGCCTGCCGGTCTTGAATCCCATGACCGCCATGAGCCAGCACTTCGATCGCTACGAACTGGCCCCCAGTCACAACGACCTGTCGCTGATCCTCGATGGCTCGGATACTTTCAAGGGCATCACGCCCAAGGCGGACGAGCCGACCTTCTACTTCCTGAATACCGGCGAGACTCACTACCCGTATCTGTTGCCCGGCGAGTCGGGCAAGGATCTGCCCCACATCAGCGGTGTGCACGGCGTTTTCAAGAATCTCGACGAATTCCTGAAGAACCCCTCCGAAGCCCTGGAAAAATCGAAGCAGGATGAGTTTTTCACGCCCGAACAGTTCCGGGCCTTCTACGACAAGCAGATCGCCTGTGTGGAGCACCTCGACGGCGTGGTGGGCAAGCTCATGGACCGTTGCCCGAGCAATACTCACTTCATGATCATGTCCGATCACGGTGAGTTGTTCGGCGAAGATGGTTACTTCGGTCACGGGCCGATCTTCCACGAAAAGGTGTTCGAGGTTTTCTACCTCGAAGGTCGGCTGCCTTAGCCGGTTGCTAGCGGACCTCGTGGCGGGTCAGGATTTGCGGCGTGACCTGATCAAGGCGGCTGACGTCCGCCACGAATTCGCGGGCACCCTTCCCCCAGGCCAGCAACGGAATCGGATTGGTGGTGTGGCGCCGGGTCGTGCCGTCTTCCAGGTTCCCGTGATCGCTGGTCAATACGATCAGGGTCTCCTCGGCCAACTCCGCTTTCAACTCTGCCAGCACACCCTGCAAAAATTCGTCGACCAGTCCCAGCTCCGCTTCGATCCGGGCCATTTCTCCGCTGTGGCCCGCCTTGTCGGTCTGGAAATATTCGTAGAGCAGAAAATCGTATTGGCGCGCAGTGCGGCCGGCGATGCGACCGGCCTCGGCGGGGGCCAGCGGCTCCAGATCGAAGCCCCGCCCCTTCAATTCCGTATTGGTCATTTCCTGATAGATCGAGCGTCCGGCCCGGATGTCATCCAGGCCAAAGAAGGGCAGGTCGGCCGCCAGATTGGCCACCGTGGTGGCCGACAAGGTGAGCTGGCGTTCGCGGGACAACTCCCAGAATCGGGGGCGAAAAGCGTTCAGGAAGGCCGCCCGCTGGCCCCGCTCGGTCAGGGTCTTGAGAATCGAATGCTCCAGCAGGATCTCGCGCAGTTTCTCATTGGGAAACCCGGTCAAATGCTTGCCCAGCGCGCCCTGGCCGCTGACACCGGACAACAGAGTCGTTTGCCCGGTGGCACTCTGCGGCACCCCGGGGACGCGGAGGACCGCATCGATGGGACGTGCCCAGCCGCCGCCGGCTATTGCGACGGGGGTTTCACCTGCCGCCACCGGCAGACGAAGCAGCTGCCCACCGTAGGAATACTGCGGGTTGGTCGCCGGATCCGGATGGCCCCAACCGAGTCCATCAATGAAGACCAGAAAAGTGCGTGCGCTCATGATGCTCCGTCAGAAGAGAGGACCCAGCCCAAAAGACAAGTTGAACCCTAAGATATACCGGCAGTAGAATAGGATCGCAACGCTTGGCCTCTTCCCTTCGGTCCATCTGGGATCGAACCAATCGCCCGTAGGAGCATTTTTTGAGTATTCGCCTGCATACAGTCATCACTCCTGTCGCGTTTTTTCTGTGCGGTCTCATCGGCACCGGAATTCTCTATCAAACCATCGAAGCCAACGAGAAGCGGCGTTTGCAGTCGGAGGCCGAAATCACCGCTGAGCAGGTTCGCCTGCGCCTCGAGGCCTGGATCGACACCCGCACCGGTCTGTTTGAACACCTGAGCCAGCATCAGTTTGTAGATGAAACCGATATAGCGCAGAACTTTCGGCACCATGCGCTCACCATTGTCGACCTGTATCCCGACATCCAGGCCGTGAATTTCATCGACCGACAGTGGGTCATTCGAAAGGTCGTGCCGGCTCAATCCAACGCGCCGGCGTTGAATAAGGATCTGCACAATCACCCCAGCCCTGGGGTTGTGGCGGCCCTGCAGAGGGCCGAGACTACCGGAGAATTCACCCGCTCGCCCATCATGGAGCTGCTGCAGAGTGGCAAGGGCTTTGCAACCTATCATCCCCTGATGGACCTTCGGGGCCAAAAACATGGGTTCGTCAACGGAGTTTTCCGGGTGCAGGAACTGGTCGATGCCTGCCTGTATGAAAAGGTTTTGCGCGAGCGTTTCTGGTTTCGCCTGGTCGCCCACGATGGTGGGGTTGCGTATTCCCACCTGCCAGCCGACCAGGATATCAAGAGTGACAGCCGCATCGTTCTGCCCGTTCGGATCGTGGACCGAAGCTGGAATCTTGAGCTATTGCCCAGCGCCGAATATCAGGCGGCATCCTCCACTGCCGCCGATGAAATCATGGCGGGTTTGGGCTTGGTCCTTGCGGCGGTCCTGGCGCTGCTCTTACGGATACTGCTGACCCGCCAGGATGCCTTGCGCGAGAGCCAGGCCAAATACCGATTGCTGGTGGAGAATCAGATCGACCTGGTGGTCAAGCTCGACCCGGCCGGAAACTTCCTGTATGTCAGCCCCAGCTATTGCGAAGCATTTGATTTGACTGAAGAAGAATTGCTGGGCACAAATTTCAAACACCTGGTCCACCCCGAGGACCGGAAAAAAGCCCAGGCCTCCCTGGCCGAATTGGCCCAACCGCCCCATCGCTCCTACAACGAGCAGCGGTCGATAACCAGCGCCGAAGTCATCTGGCAAGCCTGGACAAATGCTGCCGTTCTGGATAAGGACGGCAACCTGGAAGCCATCACCGCTGTCGGGCGTGACATCACCCGCCGTCGGGAACTGGAAGACCAGTTGGCCCTCTCCCGCAAGATGCAAGCGGTGGGTCAACTTGCTGGCGGCATCGCCCATGATTTCAACAACCTGCTGCAGGCCATGCTCGGCAACTTGCAGTTTGTCGAACAGGACACCCAGCCCACGGGCCAGACCGCAGCCGACATCAAGGAAATTGAGAAGGGCATCGACCGGGCCATGATCCTCACCCGGCAATTGCTCGCCTTCAGCCGCAAACAGGCATTCGAACCCAAACAGGAAGATCTCAATACCGTTGTCGAAAGCACCCTGCACCGATTCCGGAGCACGCTGCGCTCGGCGATCATTCTCAATTTTGAGGCGACAGGCAACAAAACACCGGTGCGGATCGACGGTGGACAGATCGAACAGATCGTCCAGAACCTGGTCGACAATGCGCGGGACGCCATCACTTCGGCCGGAACCATTAAAGTCGGCACTGAGGTGCGAACCCTGGATGAGGATTTTTGCGACAAGTACCTTGACCTGCAGGCCGGCCAGTATGTGGTTCTGACGGTGGGCGACGACGGGCACGGCATGCCACCCGAAGTTTTGGAACGCGCCTTTGAGCCCTTCTACACCACCCGGGAAGTCGGGGCCGGCACCGGGCTGGGATTGGCCACCATCTATGGCATCGTCCAGCAACACTACGGCACCATCCTGGCGACCAGCACCGTGCAGCAAGGCAGCCGGTTCTCGGTATATCTGCCACACGACAGCCAAGACGAAAACGGCACACCCGAGGCGCAGGCTCAGCCCAGCACCGGCAACTTTGAAACCATATTGATGGCCGAGGACGACCGCAGCGTTCGGAATTTGGCCGTGCGGGTGTTGCAGAAAGCGAACTACAAGGTGCTGGTCGCCGAAGACGGTCAACAGGCCATTGACCTGTTCACCGCCAATCAGGGCCAGGTCGACCTGGTGATCCTGGACCTGGTCATGCCCAATGTCGATGGCCGCGAAGCCCGCAACGCCATCGTGGCCTTGCAGCCCGACATCCCGGTGCTTTTTGCCTCGGGCTACGATCCGGCAACTCTGGCAGGCGAGGGCCTGCCGACTGACCAGCAGAATATCCTGATGAAGCCCTACGGCATCACCGACCTGCTGCACAAGGTGCGGCAGATCCTCGATCAGGGCGAACTACCCGAGCAACCCGTTTCTTAGGGCCAGAGCCAGCAAGGCCAGCAAATAGGTGGCCGGAAACGCCACCCGGCAAATCCGGTCGATCTTCAGTTTGCGTTCCGGATTGGTGTGGGTCAGCCCATCGACCAGCAGACTCTCCAGCATGGTCGCGGCAATCATCAATACCGACAGGATCATCACCTTGTCCGCCACCGTCAGATAGCTGACCTTGGGCAAGGACGAGGTCGTGACGAACTGATAGGCGATAACGGTCAGAATACCGCTGCTGGACACACCGGCCCGCCGCCCCAACGCTTCTCCGCTCATCCAAAACACAACCCAGGTCAACGAGACAATGATCAATACCGTCAGGAATATTTTCCAAAGATAGAATCCCGAATCGCGCGTGATGGTAATGGCGAACACGAGATTGGAAAACGGCACCACGTCCCGCACCCGGGTCATTTCAAACTGATCGGTGGTCAGCCCTTCGAGCTCCCACTCGGTCAAGGCATTGAATTTCTCGAAACCGGTGTGCGGCTCGTCCAGCACCAACTGCAATTCGTCCCGATTCCAGGGAAAGCTCTCCAGTTCGATGGGCAGGACCTGGGTATCAAAAGGGAAGCGCCGATAATCCAATCTGGCCCGCAGGGTGGTCGTCATGCGACCGGTCAATTCGGTCAAACCGTCCGGATACACCACCATTTTTTGACCACTGGACGAAAATTGCCCAACCGGATTGGTGGGGTAGATTTCAGCCCGCCAGAGGCCTTTGCGCCGCGCCTCTACTTCCTCGCCGGAATAGACCAACCGTTCCACGCCTTCAACTGCGGCGTCAAAAGCCAGTTCGGGGTCGCGCCAGGAAACAAAAACGTCCATTTCCACGGTGAAGGTATTGCGGGTTTCGTCCACGCTGGTGATGTCGACAAGGTACATGCCGACGGACACTTCGCGCGGCGCAGTGGGTTCTGCGGCGGCCGCAGAGAAAGCCCCAAGCAGAAGCAGACTGATTAAAAGTGCAAGACGCATCCGAAATTCTCCCTAGATGGCAGGCGGTTCCAGCCCCAGTTTTTGTGAAAAGATGAAGGCGATCGAGTAGGCACGCTGTTTCAACATTGTCGCATTGGGCCCGGCAAAAAGAGCGTCCAGCGTTTTGCAAAACGCCTCGTACCAGATGACGAAGTGTTCAGTGGTCAAGTCCAAGGGAACGTGCCGTTCGAAGGGCGAACCACTGTATCGGCCCCCACCGAATATCATATTGCCCCAGAAAGCCACCACTCGCGGCATGTGGGCCTGCATGTCCACGCCTTCAAAAACCGGCGCGGCAACCGGGTCGGCCAGCAATACGGCGTAGAAATCTTCCATGAATTTCGTGATGTCTTCGGTCGTGCTCAGGTCCGGCATTTTGGCTTTCACTTTTTCGAACAAGGAACGGGCTTTGCTCTCCAAGACACGGCAAAGATATCAGCGATTGAACATTACGCCAATACCAACTCGTTTGACCGACCGGTTGTAGTCGACCAGACTTTCGCCATAACCACTGGAACCGCTGATCACCAGCCAGGTGTTCTCGAACGACAACAGCGGCACGCTCCACTTCAGGCTGACCAGCCCCTTGTCGGTGCCGATATATCCGCGCATCAGCACGTGCACCAGACTGCGGTTGGGGAAATGATAGTAGAGATGGATGTCACTCCAGCCCAGATAGTCGGTGATATCCGGATTGTCATCCCCCTCGCCCGATTCCGGGGTTTCCTTGGCACTCTCGGGGATCCGGTAGCGCAGTTTGACATAGGCCAACCAGTTGTCGCCCTGCCAATATGGGGCCGCATAGAGCAGATTCCAGCTGCGCGACAGGGGTATGGCCTGGCCGTTCGACTCGTGCTCGAACCCCACATCGACGCCCAGCAAACCGACGCCCGTGCGCCGCTTTTGGAACCGATAAAAAAGTTCGGGATTGTAATTCGTCTCGCGAAACGGTGACGAATTTTTGAAATCGTAGGCCTGCCAGTAGGAAATCTGAGTGTAGCCCAAATAGAGAGGTGAGCCGAGAATCTGATATTTGCCACTCAATTGAAAAACGATTTCGGTCTGCTTGCCGTGGTACTTGTTCGAATACGTAAACGGCTGCAGAAACATCTCCTTATGCAGGGTCAGTCCCGATCCGGCGTCGATGAGCGAAAATTCGTACGGTGCCGTCTGGGCCTGCAATAGACCAGGGGCCACCAAAACAAATGGCAACGCCCACAGCAGAAATTTGCTTCCCGACCAACAAGGCCTCATGTCTCTACTCCGTTTTTCCCGGAAATTGTCGGCGCACTGACTGAGAGAGGGATTGCGCACAGTTCCGGATTTCCTATCTTAGGATCTTCAGACAAGACAACTTCTCTCCGATTGGATGACTGAATGATAAGCCCACGGATACTGCTGATTTTGGCCCAGACCTGGCTCGTACTCGGCGCAGTGAGCCTTGTTTACGCCAGTACCAAATTGTTCCGCCACGCCATGGAAGCGGGCCTGAACCCCCAGCACCTCTACTGGATCATTCCGGTGGCCATCATCGTCGGAGCTGGCAAGGCCCGCATGGTGATGCGCAAGCGCATGCGCGCCAATATCGCCCGCCTGTCCTCATCCACCAAGAAAATGTGGCCCTGGCAGCTCTACCCTCTGCCGCTGCTGATTTTCATCGTGACGATGGTGATCCTCATGGCCGTGCTGAAACGCGTTTTTGTCGGCAACGGCGCTGGTCTAGGCGCCCTTGGCGGCGTGGATCTGGGTGTAGCTGTGGCGCTGGGCGTCGCTTCCCTGGAATATATCGGTGCGACCCGCCAGAAGCTGGCTTCCTAGTTTGGAGCAAGGGTGCGGCAGCTATTGGGCTGCCGTTGCTCCGTCGTCAAATACGTCTTCGACCGCCAATGACTCCAGTTCGAATTGTTGCTCCCATTCTTTGGTTTCCCTCAGAAATGCCTGCGATCGCAGTCCCCGACTGACCCATGGACAAAAATGGCCAACGAACCTATTCTGTCGGCCACCCAACAACCAAAACTGGAGTCCCATGCAGCCCGGCACCAAACTGGACCATTACGAAATCACCGGGCCACTGGGCAAGGGCGGCATGGGCGAAGTCTATCGCGCCCGCGACTCAAAACTCGGGCGGGATGTGGCCATTAAGGTTTTGCCCACCGACATGTCCCAGGACCCAGAGCGCCTCGCCCGCTTCGACCGCGAAGCCCGCACCCTGGCCACTCTGCAGCACGCCAATGTCGCCAGCATCTACGGCTTCGAATCCGCAGGCGACGCCCCCTACCTGGTCATGGAACTGGCCGACGGCGAGGACCTGAGCGAACGGCTGAAACGCGGGGCCATCCCGGCCGAAGAAACGGTCGACCTGGCCATCCAGATTGCCAAGGGTCTGGCCGCGGCCCACACAGTCGGCATCATCCATCGTGATCTGAAACCCGCCAACATCAAGATTTCCACTGACGGCAAGCTCAAGATTCTGGATTTTGGCCTCGCTCGTGCGGCCGGTACCGACGGTGGGCCCGATTCAGCCCTCGAACATTCGCCGACCTTGACCGCCATGACCATGCCAGGGGTCATCCTGGGTACGGCGGCCTACATGTCCCCCGAACAGGCCCGCGGCACGCACGTCGATCATCGCGCCGACATCTGGGCCTTCGGCGTTGTGCTCTTTGGGATGCTGACGGGCGGTCGGGTCTTTGAAGGCGACACCGTATCTGATACGCTGGCGGGCGTGCTGCGCGCCGAGCTGCCCTGGGACCAACTCCCCAAGGACACTGCGCCCACGCTGCGGCGTCTGCTGGAGCGCTGCCTTGAGCGCGACCCGTCGCGCCGCTTGCAGGCCATCGCCGAGGCGCGCATTGCGTTGGATGATCTGAAAGAAGGGCGCAGTGATGAATCGGCACCCGCGACCATTGCTGAGCGCCCCTCCCGTTTCGGTCGCGAACGGCTGGCCTGGATTGTGGCTGTGGTCGCGTTGATGGCTGCGGTCGGCGGCCTGACCGCCCTGCGTCCCTCCGCGCCGGTCGCTCCGCTGATCCAATCGACGATCCTGCCGCCCGATGGCTGGGACTTCGCACCGGCCTCGCCCTTTGCCGTGAGCCCCGACGGGAGCATGGTCGCCTTTGTGGCTGTCGCGAGGCCCGAAAACGAAACCGTATCGCCCGGCTCCAACAGCGTTTGGATACGCGATCTGGACCAGGCGGAGGCCCGCCAACTGGCTGAATCCAATGGCGACGCGTACCCGTTTTGGTCGCCCGATGGCCGGTGGCTCGGATTCTATGGCGGCGGCAAACTCAACAAAATCGAAGCGCGAGGCGGGCCGGTCATTGCTCTGTGTGATGCCACCGATGGGCGCGGTGGCTCATGGAGCACCACCGGCATGATCATTTTCCAGCGAGGCTGGAGCGAGGCCCTGACGCAAATCCCCGCTCGGGGCGGCACGCCCGAGCCGCTGACGACCCTGAACAAAGAACATTCTCATTTGGCCCACCGGTGGCCGCACTTTCTGCCCGATGGCCGCCATTTTCTGTTCTATGCCGTCAGCACCACGACTCCCGAGACGAGTGAATACACCGGCCTTTATATCGGAACCCTGGCTGGGGATGAGCCGCGACTGCTTCTGAAATCCGAATCCCGGGCCGTCTACGCCCAGGAACACCTTCTTTACCGCGTCGGATCAACCCTCATGGCCCACCCCTTCGACCCGTCTGAGCAACGGTTCACCGGAGACCCCAACCCCGTGTCCACCGACATTCCGGGCGGAACGATCTCCTGGGGCGGCGCCCAGTTCGGCGCCTCGGCAACCGGCATGATCGTTCACATGCGAGGATCCCGGGCCACCAACACCGTGCTCAATTGGCGCGACCGCGGCGGGCAGGTATTGGGCACGGTCGGCGACCTGACCGGATTTTTTGAACCCAAACTCTCCCACGATGGCAAACAGCTCGCCGTCTCGGTCGGGCAATCCTCAGGAGACATCTGGATATACGATCTGGAACGGGATCTGCGGACGCGCTTCACCTTCAATCCCACCGACGATAGAACCCCTCTGTGGTCCCCGGACGACAGCCAGTTGGCGTATTCATCGACGGAGGAGGGCGAGGGGCGCCTCTATATCCGTCCGGCATCCGGGCAAGGCAGCGCCACCCTGCAATATTCCGCCGACGTGCAGATCGAGCTGACCGATTGGTCCGACGACGGGCGCCTGATCTTTTTCAATCGCATCAATCCCAGTGAAGGTGCCTCCGAAATCTGGACCTACGACCTGCAGACCACTGAAACGGCGCTGCTTTTGGCGGGGCATTGGTTTGAGGATGCCAACTTGTCTCCTGATGGCAAGTGGCTCGCTTTCACTTCGGATGAGTCGGGCAAGAACGAGGTCCATGTCCAGTCCTACCCGGAGGCCACCGGACGCTGGATGGTTTCCAGCGATTCCGGGCCCGGCAATGTCACCCGCCCGGTGTGGCGCAGTGATGGTCGCGAGCTGTTCTACATCAGAGGAAGCTTGATCGTGGCGGTCCCGGTGACGGAAGAACCCTCGTTCTCCTTCGGTGAACCGCAGAACCTGTTCAACGTGAGTGTCACGACAGCGAGTTCCGATTATAGCGTCAGCGTTGACGGCCAACGCATACTGACCAATGAACTGCCCCCAACCGAGCAGGACATGGTCGGCGCCAGGCTGATCCAGAACTGGGTGTCGGCGTTGGAGCGGTGACAGCGGTGGGACCCTCGGACGGAAATCCATTGCCGATGGATGAGTTGGTAGAGACTGGAGACTACTATGATATTGCTAGCCCTCATCTTTTTGATTCCGATCTGGCGCATTGCTCGCTCGAAAGGCTATAGCGGGAGATTGTTCGTCTTTGCGGCGGGAATCCCTGCCTCCATTGCTGTGGCAATAGATGTGGTTCTTAGGCCCCATTCGGACGCAATGGCCCTGCTCATCACGCTGGCCGAAATCGGCATCCCCCTGTTGACTCTGGGGCTCGTGGCCGTTCTCCCGACCCGGGCGGGAGCGCCGGGGAAGGCGTGGTTAAAAATCACCTTCCCGTGTCCAGACTGCGGGACCTCCATTTCCTTCAATCGTGAACTGGAAGGGCTCGTTCGGCAATGCCCGAATTGCGACGAGATCGTCACTGTCAATGACAACTCCGATGCAAGCCCTGGGGGCTCGTGACCCGCTGAGCTCAATGGGGCCCAAGTCAGGCACCTGACTATGCGCAGGGCTAGGCGACCGGCTGAGAAGCCAACCACTTTGTGACCGCGGCACGCAGGACTCTCGGGCGCACAGGCTTGCTGAGGTAGTCGTCCATGCCGGCGGCGAAACACTTTTCGCGGTCACCGTCCATGGCATTGGCTGTCATGGCGATGATGGGGACCTGATGATTGCGGACAGAGCTGGACTCTGTCCGGATGATGCGCGTAGCCTCGTAGCCATCCATTTCCGGCATTAGGCAATCCATGAGTACCAGGTCGTAGTCGTCCCGGGACAGGGCGGCGACGGCCTCCACTCCGTTCAGCGCGGTGTCGACCGAGACCGCCACCTTCCGCAGGGCGCCGAGGGCCAATTTCTGGTTCACGACGTTGTCTTCCACCAGCAGAATGCGCAGCAGGTCGTCGAAATCGCTCAGGCGCTCGGCTTCGGGTTCGGTGGCTTCGGTCGCGATTTCTGCGACGACTTCCTGCGGTAGCGTAAACCAGAATTCCGACCCCACGCCCTCGCTGCTGATAACGCCGATCTGCCCGCCCATCAGAGTCGTCAACTGGCGCGAGATCGTCAGGCCCAGACCGGTCCCGCCGAAGTGCCGGGTGGTCGAACCGTCCGCCTGCGTAAAAGCCTCGAAGAGCTGCGCCTGCTTCTCACGTGCGACACCGATGCCGGTGTCCGTAACAACGAAGCGCAGCAGGGGCGTGGACGGCTCCGAAACGTCAACCATGACTTTGAGCCCAACCTTTCCCTCGGACGTGAATTTTACCGCGTTGCCGACCAGGTTGGTCAGGACCTGGCGCAGCCGCACCGGATCGCCCATGACATAGCGGGGCACCCCCGCGTCGATTTTCTGCACGAATTCCAGGCCCTTTTTTTCGACGGACATGGCCGCCGTTGCCGCGAATCTGGTCACGGTCTCGTGCAGATCGAAGGCGATGTGCTCGATATTGAGTTTGCCAACCTCGATCTTGGAAAAATCCAGGATGTCGTTGATCAGACCGAGCAGGGACAAGGCGCTATCCCGCGCCAGAATGGCGTGGTCTTCCTGTTGCGGATCCAGTTTTGTTTCCAGCAGCAGATCCACCATGCCCACGACGCCGTTCATGGGGGTGCGAATCTCGTGGCTCATGTTCGCGAGGAACTCGCTCTTGGCCTGGCTGGAATATACCGCCTGCTCCTTGGCATCATTCAGTTCGAGCTGATTGCGACTGATTCCGGCCTGGATGCGACCCATGTAGAACCAGAAGAACAGGACCAGGACACCACCGAGAACAGCCAACGTGACCGCCACGATTGAAAGGATCCTGGCGCGCGCCGCACTGGCCTCGGTCACATCCCAGGTCAGCAGGTAGTGACCGACCTCGACGCCGGTCACATCAAGCATGGGGCGGACCGCCGCAGCGTAGGTGTCCTTACCGTGCGGGTATGTCTTCTTCTCAAGCAGCAGGGGACCGTCCCGGTGGGCCCGCAAAGCCGTGCGCACCGCGGGCGGCAGATTGCGCGCCGAACCGCCGGCCACAACGTGGTGGGGGAAATCTTCCCATTCACCGCTGAAGCCGAACACCTTCTTGCCCGTCTGCCAACCGGCTTCATCGACGGAGCTCTTGTCCAGCAGCGTCGTCATTTCGAGGTCCAACGTCTGCTGGATGCCCTCAGTGACCTGTTGGATTTCGCTGCCGAGTTCCAAGTAGCCCACGACCTGGCCGTCAATGCGCCAGGGGCGTACGATGCGCAGGTCGAAAGCCCCCTTACCGCCCAGTTCGAGACCCCAGACCTCATTCCCGGTCTCGGCCGCAGTCCGCATGGTGTAGCGCTTGATCGTATCGCCGGAAAAGCCCGGGTTGTGGACCCGCAGGAAGCAGACGCGATCCGGATCGACAAAATAGACGTGGGTGATTTCGTGGTGTTCCTTCAGGTGTTCGAATATCGGCAATGCGGTCTGGTGGAGCCGGTCCCAATCGCGGGCAAGCCAGGCGGATTGCAATTCGGTGTCGGCCTGCAGCAGGTCAAGGCTCAGGCCGAGCGGAGACGTTTCGTAGGAAAGTTCACGCTGGAACTGGCTGTCAAAGCGCTCCAGACGGCTGGCCTGATCCTGCGCAAGCTGTAGTCGCATCAGTTGGTTGACGCCCCAGACAGCCAACCCCAGCAGGGCAGCCAAAGCCAGAACCAGAGGCAGCACTGTGGCTCGGCGCAGATGATCCGTGGTGCTGATGCGGACAAATGACACGACTATCGTATCCCGTCTGCTGCAGGTTATAGCCGAAAGGACACTCGCGTAGTGGCCTATCCGTTTCCTCACTTTTCGGACAACTAGTGGTTTCCTTTAGTCATTTGAGACCAACAAAGCGCGGACAACCGCTTCGAGCAGGTCCTGGTCGTCGATGGGCTTGGCGAGGAAATCGATGGCCCCGACCCGAATTGCCCGGACGGCGGGTTCCGCGTCTTCCTGGTCGGTGATGAAGACCACCGGCAAGTCCGTTTCGGTCTCGCGAGTCAATCGGTGAAGATCGATTCCCTCCAGGCGGGGCAGGTGGACGTTCTGGACGAGACAGGCTGGACGAGCCCCCGGCTCGGCCTCCACCAACAGGCGGGTCGAGGCAAATGTGTCAACCCGGTAGCCCACCGACCGGAACAGCCGCGACAGGGCCATTCTGACCGCGGGATCGCGGTCCACCACGTAAATGGTCGGCGTGGGTTCTCTGTGATCTCTTGCGGGGCTGCCCCACGTCTCGCCGCGGGAGAGTCGGTCGGACTCCGGGGCGGGCGGTACCCTGAGGGCGGCCCACCGCAGGCGGACCATGGTGCGGTAGAAGGCGTCGATCTCCCGGTTATTTTCCGCCAGGAGGCGGGCGAACTCGGGCTGGACTCCGTGCAGGTCATCGAGAAGAATTTCCATGTTCCGGATGTTTGCCCGCAGTCGAGCCACGGCCTTGTTGAGACGGTAGACCTGTTCAGTGACCTCGGTTCGGAGGTCCGGTCCGCCCACTCGGGCCAGGGGTTGTCTTTTGCCCTTCAAGGTCTGATCTCTCCATCTGGACGACCGCGAAAGCAGACTATGCCAGTCACGCCGGCCAGAAAATGGCCGAATCCACCGCGGCAATCCCAACTGCAAGCTCATTGAAAATCCGCAGCCTTGAGCCGACCGGCGAGCGGCCGGGCCAAGGCTGTTTTTGCCGAGCTCAGCGCACCAGGGTCATGGGCTTCACCAACGGAACCCCGTCAACCACCAGCCGGGCGATATAACGGCCCGAGGCCACGCTTCGGCCACTGCCATCGGAACCGTTCCAGACCGCCTGGTGCTGCCCTGCCTCGACCCAGCCTTCCTCGAGCGTCTGGACCAGCCGTCCCATCACATCGTAAACCTTCAGGGAGACGCGCCCCCGCTCAGGCAGACTGAAGTGGAGGGTCGTCCGGGGGTTGAACGGGTTGGGCACGGCGCCCTTGAAGGCCACCGCGCCGGGAACGTCGCCCACACCACTGATGTCGGACACAGTGAAGGTGAGGTTCAGCAACTGTTCACCGGCTGCCCGGTCGTTGGACGTGATCCGCAGGTTGGCCTTGTGGACGCCCGGAGCCAATTCCGTGGCGTCCAGGTTCACCTCGACCGCTCTGGTCTCGCCCGGCATGACGCGGACGGCCCAGGGATCACACACGACCCAAGGCACCGGCGGCACCGGGTCGATTCGAACGGCCAGTCCGGGACGGAGATAATCGGGGTCATTCCAGGCGACCTGCAGGCCGTCCCAACCGTCGACACTTTCGATCCCTACCGTGCAACTGGCAACGCTGTTGGCCTCGGCGTACTGGAAGACGATGGTTCCGTCCACATACAGGATGGCCTGGAACGTTTCGGTCACCGAGGTACCGTCGTGGTCAACTCCGTCCCAAGTAACGATGAAACGCCCGTTCTCGGGCTCGGCCTTGAAATAGACCTCGCCGGTGCCAGTGCCCGGATTCAGGTCATCCCAGAAGGGGCAGATCAGGGCATTGGGGTTACCGACGTTGGGAATGGCCCGGTTGAAATAAAGGTTGTTCGTGTGGGTGAAGGACATGTACCCGTTCGACATGATGTTGAGCTCGTCGAACAGTTCCCCGTAGAACAGGAAAGGGATGCCGAGGTCAACCTCGAAGGCGGCCTCTTCGTTGCCCAGTCCCAGGGGTATGCCGTCGTTGGTGATGTCGATCCACTCGTAGGCCGGGCCGCCGGCCTCGTCGCTGTCCACCCAGGTGTAGCCCCAACCATCCGGCCCACCGGCCGCCTTGGCCGCGGGCTCGGGCAGGATGGCGACGTCCAGGGGATGGGTCCCGGTGTTGGTGATATCGAAAGAGGCGGTCGCCGAACCCAACTGGGGAGCTACCGCGGCAAGACTCTGCGGCGCCACGGTGATGACGGCCAGAGGCTCTTCGGCGGTCGCAGGCAGGGTGATGTCGTCCAGCCAGACCGTGGGGTGGAAAAATCCTCCGGATTGCTGCAGGTGGTACCACTGGAAGACGTGGTGACCCGGCGTGACGTCGACGGTGAACTCGGTCCAGGGCACTTCGCCCGTCCAGTCCCCCTGAAAATCGCCGTCCATATGGAAGATCAGGAAATCGTAGTCCAGGTAATTGTCGACCCGGAATTGGAAGGTCAACTGGCCGGCCTCCTCGGCCCAGAATTCGAGGGAGAGGGTGGCAAGGCCGCCCCGGGCCAGATCCGGTGAGTGGGCGCCGTACAGCCCGGTCCGCGGCAGCGACTCGTCCACAACCCAGGCGCCATCACCGGCGACAGACCAGTCGTATTGTTGGAACCCGCCGGTCTCGAATCCGTCGCCGAGCTTCGCCGACAGGGCAAAATCCACGGTCCGGTCGGCGTTCAGTTCAAAATCGGACGACTCGTCGCCTTCCCACGGCCCCCAGGCCACCAGGTGACGAGAGAGGTCGGCGCCGCCGGGCCGGAGGAAGCTGTAGGTACCGTCGGGACCTGTGGTCACCGAG
>CAZLUL010000089.1:0-15618 GCA_964562635.1 uncultured Fibrobacteraceae bacterium
TGCCCTATATCAAGGCCGCGGGTGAGATCAAGACCAAGCCCACCCAGCATTCGGTGCGCGAGTTGCGCAGCATCGGCATCCAACCGGATTTCCTGATGTGCCGCGCCGACCACACCATTGGCGAAGAGGCCCGCCGCAAGATTGCCTTGTTCTGCAACCTGCCCTACGAAAGTGTTTTTGACGGCCGGGATGTCGAGAGCATCTACCAGGTTCCCTTGAACCTGCACGAGCAACACTTCGATCGTTTGCTCTGCGAACGGCTGGGTTTCGACACCACCGAGCCCGAGTTGGGCGACTGGGAACGCATGGTCAGCGTGATTCTCAATCCGCCGGATAAGGTTCGGATTGCCATCGTCGGCAAGTACACCGAATTGAAGGATGCCTACAAGAGCATCATCGAGAGTTTCATCCACGCGGGAATTCCCAACCATGTGGGCGTCGAGCAGGTGTGGGTCGATTCGGAATCCCTGGAGGGGGACGAAGTCGGCGATCGGAAACTGCGCGAAATTTTTGACGACTGCCACGGCATCCTGGTGCCCGGCGGCTTTGGCGATCGCGGCATTCCCGGCAAGGTGAACGCCATCCGGTATGCGCGCGAGAACAAGATTCCGTTTTTTGGCATATGTCTGGGCCTGCAGTGCGCCATGATCGAAATGGGGCGTGACCTGGCTGGCCTGGAGATGGCCAACAGCGCCGAGTTCGACGCCTCGACTACCCATCCGGTCATTCACCTGATGGAGTCGCAGAAGGGTGTCACCGAAAAAGGCGGCACCATGCGGTTGGGCAGTTACCCCTGTGTGGTCAAGCCCAACAGCCGGGCCTACCACGCCTATGGCGAGCTGGAAATTGCCGAGCGGCACCGGCATCGCTATGAAGTGAACAACGCCTACCGCGAGGCCTTCGAAGAAAAGGGTGTGGTGTTTTCGGGCCTGTCACCGGATGGTGAACTGGTGGAGATGTTGGAACTGCCGACCCACCCGTTCTTCCTGGCGGTCCAATTCCATCCCGAGTTGAAGTCCCGTCCGAGCCGCCCGCATCCGCTGTTTCGCGAATTTGTCGCGGCGGCTGTCGCGCATCAGGAACTGGTCCGGCAGCAGGTTGCGAAGCTGAAAAAAGAAGAGCAGTCGAAACCAGAAAACAAAAACGAAAAGTCGGCCCCGCCGGCAATCCAGAATACCGAGGAAACGGCCGCTGGTTAAACACGGCCCCAGCAGACAGGGAATGTCATGGCTATCGCGAAACCCATCACCATCGGCCGGCACGAAGTGGGGCAGGGCAAACCGCTCTATATCATAGCGGGACCTTGCGTGCTTGAAGATCCGGACGAAATGCTCGAGACGGCCGAGACCATTGCTGCGGCCTGCGATCGGCTGGGCGTGGGCTACTGTTTCAAGGCAAGTTACCACAAAGACAACCGCACCAGTTCGGCTTCGTACCGCGGCCCCGGCCTGGACCAGGGGTTGGCCCTGCTCGAGCGCATCGGCGAGTCGATCGGCGCGCCGATCCTGACGGATATCCATCACCCCGAAGAGGCTGAGGCGGTGGCCGAGGTGGCCGAAATCCTGCAGATCCCCGCTTTCCTGTGTCGGCAAACCAGCTTGTTGGAGGCTGCCGGTCGCACGGGCAGGGTTGTGAACGTGAAAAAGGGACAATTCCTGGCGGCGGCCGATATGGCCCATGCCGCGGGCAAGCTGCAGAGCACGGGCGCCGAGCGCATCATGTTCACCGAACGCGGCACCTTCCTGGGCTACCGCGATCTGACGGTGGATTTCCGCTCCATCCAGATCATGCGCGAGCTGGGGCACCCGGTGGTCTTCGACGCCACCCATTCGGTGCAATCACCCGGCAGCACCGGCACCACCACCGGTGGCACGCCCGAGTTGATTCCCATGTTGGCCCGCTGCGGAATGGCCGCCGGCAGTGACGTGCTTTTTCTGGAAGTGCACCCCGCACCGGCCCGGGCCAAAAGCGACGCGGGCAGCCAATTGCCCCTGGCGGCTTTCGAGCCTTTGGTGGCCAACCTGATCCGCTACCGCAACCTGTTCCTGGAGGGTGAAGCATGACTGAGACCCGACCGGACCCCACCTGGCCGCCGCGCACCGACACCGACTACCGGCAGGAAGCGGTCGTGCGCTTGGGCGAAGAACTCGCTGACCAGCTCAGCACCGTGCGCCTGATGGTTTTTGATGCCGACGGCGTTTTGACTCCCGGCAACCTGATCTATGGTCCGGATGGCGAAGCCCTCAAGGAATTTCATGCCCACGATGGTCTGGGCATCGTCATGGCGCGGGTGGCGGGCATCAAGCTGGCGGTATTGACCGGTCGCAACAGCGACATCGTGGCCCGTCGCTGCACCGAGTTGCGCTTCGACGCCATCAAATTGGCACGTTTCGACAAGGTGGTGGCCCTGGAGGAGATCCTGGCCGAGACCGGCTGCAAGGCGGAAGAAACCCTTTACGTGGGTGATGACTTGATCGACTTGCCCGCCATGTTCGCTGTGGCGGTGCCGGTGGCGGTGCCGGCGGCCCCGGTTGAAGTCCGCCAGAACAGCTGCTACGTGACGACAACCGCCGGCGGGCAGGGCGCCGTGCGCGAGATCATCGACCTGGTGCTCAAGAGCTCCGGCCTGTACACCCTGGCTTTGGAACGTCTGTTGGACAAGGCCTGGCATCCGACCCAAAAAGAGCTGTCCTCCGATGCGGGGCAACCGGGCGAGCGCGGAAAGATGGATTCATGATGAACAAGCCCCGCCGGCAACCGGCCACCGCTGAATTGAAGGACGAAGCCCTGATCAAAATGGGCCGCGAAACGTTCGACCAGGAAGCCGAAACCTTACGGGCTGTCGGCGCCAGCCTGTCGGGCGAGTTTGCCGGTGCGGTCAGGGCCCTGTTCGAATGCAGTGGGCGGGTCCTGGTGACGGGGCTGGGCAAGTCGGGCATCGTGGCGCGCAAGCTGGCCGCCACCCTGACGAGCACGGGCACGCCGAGTCATTTTATTCATCCGGTCGAAGCGGCCCATGGCGACCTGGGCGTGGTGCGGGGCGCGGACATCCTGATCGCCATTTCGCGCAGCGGAAACAACGACGAGGTCGTGGCTCTGCTTCAGCGTTGCCACCAATTCGGCATGACGACCATGGCGATCACCGGCGGTGGTAAATCCCATCTGGCGGTGGCTGCGGATTTTGTTCTGCACACGCCGGTGGCGCGGGAGGCCTGCCCCCTGAACCTGACGCCGACCAGCTCTGCGGTGGCTGCCATGGCCATGGGTGACGCCCTGGTCACCAGCCTGATCCGTCTGCGCGGTTTTGAGGCTGCAGACTTTGCGCTCTTCCATCCGAGCGGCACGCTGGGTCGCAGCCTGGTGATGAAGGTCGACGAGTTGATGCACACCGGTGACGAATTGCCGGTGGTGCTGGACAGCCTGACGCTGCGCGAGTCGCTGCCGGAAATTGTCGCCAAGCGCCTCGGCGGTGTTTGCGTGGTGGACCAGGATGGCCGCCTGGCTGGTCTGGTGGTCGATGGCGACGTCAAACGAGTGCTGTTGGAATACGATAATGCCCTGGATCTTTCGATCACCAAGGCCATGAACGACCGGCCGACCACAATCACGCCGCAGATGCTGGCCATCGATGCCCTGCGCATGATGGAACAGCGCAAGCGCGGCCCGGTGACCCTGCTGATTGCCGTGGACGATGACCAGCGCCCGGTGGGCCTGTTGCACATTCATGACGTCCTGCGGGCGGGTCTGCTCTGAGCGGCAACGGCCAGACGACCCCTGCCCGCCTCCCCTGGTGGCGCCGCCTGCGCCGCCGGTTCTACTGGTTGTTGACCTGGAAATTGCTGGTGCTCACGGCGATCATCCCGCTGCGTTGGGGGCGTGGTCTGTGCACCGGGCTGGCCCGCCTGGGGCTGCGGTTGCGAGGGCGGGAACGCCGCCTGGCCGAGGCTAATCTCGCCCGCGCGTTGCCGGAGCGGTCGCTCGCCGAACGCCAAAAGCTGTTGCGTGATGCCGCCGATTACCTGGGACGCAATCTGTTCAATACCCTGGCTGCCCCGCGGCTGTTGAGAAAACCGGGGGCGGTGATTGAAGAAATTCCGTCTGGTGCCGATAACAAATCGATCGCCGAACTCCTGCGCGAGCTGGGGTCCGCCGGTCGGGGTGTCTTCATTCTCACCGGTCATATCGGCTGCTGGGAATTGGCCGGAGGCTGGATTGCCCAGACTCTGTCCGCCCAGGGGCTGGGCCCTGCGGCAGCCATTACCGGCACGATTCACAACCCGCCGGTGGACCGGTTGGTTCAGAACCGTCGGCGCGCTCTGGGGTTTCAAGTCCTGCCGCGCGAGCAGGGGGCCGCGCCTTTGATTCGCCTGCTCAGGGCAGGGGGCTATGTGGCCGTTTTGCAGGATCAGCGCACGAGCGTGCGCAATCGGGACGTGCCCTTCTTTGGTATTCCGGCGCCCACGCCCACTGGCATGGCTGCCCTGGCCCTGAAATATGGGGTGCCGGTGCTGCCGGTCGCTGGCGTGTGGGACGAGCAGCGGCAAGTGGTGGTCATGCATCATCAGCCCCCGATCCGGCCCGAAGAATTTGCGCCGGATGACCAGTTGGGCTTTCTGACGAGATGCAACGGGGCCCTGGAAGAATTTATTCGGCGGAACCCTGAGCAATGGGTCTGGTTTCATCGACGATGGAATCCCGAGCCGTGATGGCTTATCTTGAGACAAGTGGCGATACTGCCATAACAGGCAATCAGCGTACGAGGAAGAACAACCGATGACCGCGAATCGACCCCTGCAAATCCTGGAAACTGCGGCCCTCCTGGGCCTGCTGGTCTTGGTGCTGAGCGCCTGCGAACCGGATGCCAAAACCACCGCAACGGCGACCACGGAGACCGACGAGCCCGTGGCCGAAAAACCCGCCCAGCAATTTTTTGACTACCGCTTGATCGAGTCCAACGCGGGCGTGCGCCAGTGGGTGCTCGAAAGTGCCGAGATGCAGAAGTTCACCGGCCAACGCGACGCTATCCTGGTCGATGTGCACATGGATTTTTTCCAGGACGGGGAACACTTTTCAGTCCTGACAGCTGACAGTGGCCGGGCCAATCTGCACACCAAAAATATCCACACCTGGGGCGATGTCGTGATCATCACCGACGACGGCCGCAAACTGGAGACTGAACAGCTGTACTTCAACAACGAGACCGAACTGATCCACAACGACGTCTTCAATCGTTTTACCCGACAATTTGACGTGATGACCGGAATCGGGCTGGAGGCCACTCCTGATCTGGAGTACATTGAGTTGAAACGTGATGTGCAGGCCGAAGTTGACGACAGTACTGAACTGAAGAGCGAGGCGGGCACACCCCCCAAATCCGAGGGCGGACAACCTTGAGCACGGCCCCGAACTCCAGAACGAATTCCAGCATCCTCAGGGCCACCGGCCTGCGCAAGGTGTACCGGAACCGGGCCGTGGTCGATGGGGTCGACCTGCAACTGAAGCAGGGCGAGATCGTCGGTCTGCTTGGCCCCAACGGTGCCGGCAAGACCACCTCCTTCTACATGATCGTGGGTTTCATCACGCCCGATGGCGGCCAGGTCTATCTTGATGACCGGGATATCTCGCGTTTGCCCATGTACAAGCGGGCCCGCCTGGGCATCGGCTATCTGCCCCAGGAGTCCAGCATCTTCCGCCAGTTGTCGGTTGAGCACAACATCATGGCGGTTCTGCAGAGCCGCGGCCTGTCGCGCAAGGAGCGGCACCGGCGGCAAGACGAACTGCTCGGCCTGATGGGCGTGACCCATATTCGCAAGAACAAGGGCTACGAATTGAGCGGCGGCGAGCGCCGGCGGGTGGAAATCGCCCGCGCCCTGGTCACCGAACCCAAGTTCATGCTGCTGGATGAGCCGTTTGCCGGCATTGACCCCATTGCGGTGGCCGATCTGCAATCGGTCGTATCTCAATTGCGGGACCAGGGGCTGGGCGTATTGATCACCGATCATAATGTGAGAGAAACACTGACGATTACCGATCGAGCGTATATCCTGTTTGAAGGATGTATCGAGCTGGCAGGCACCGCCGAGGAAATTGTCTCGTCAGACAAGGCCCGGGAAATATATCTGGGCGAAAAGTTCAGGCTTTAATAGGCTGTAGTCATATCCATGGCCCGGGAAGGATCCTGGGCGGCAGGCTGATCGAGGAAGGCAAGACCCCATGGCGAATATCGGATTACGACAATCCCTCTCGTTGCGCCAAAACCTGGTGATGACGCAGAGGCTCCAACAGGCTCTCAAGCTTTTGCAGGTTCCGACCCTGGAACTTGAGCAGATCCTGCGCCACGAACTGCAAGGCAATCCCCTCCTGGAAGAAATTGAACCCGAAGATGAGCTCGAAGATGAAATTCGGCACGAAGACGATATCGCGGCCATGGATGAAAAAGAACGCGAAACGGAAATGAATTCTGAAGACCAGGAGCGCGACTGGGGCGACAGCTGGGATGAAGGATTTCGCGGGGCGACCAACAATTCGAGCTACGACGAAGACGACGATCTTGAACGCCCGCAGAAATACATCCCCTCGGGCCAGGAGGATCTGTCCGAACAGTTGCAGATGGCCTTGCCCGAAGGCATCGAACGGCGCATCGGCGAGTACATCATCGGTTGCCTGAACGAGGACGGACTGCTGGGTTGCCCGGTCAGTGAGATCGCGGCCTATTATGAAGTGGAAGAGAAAGTCGTCGAGGCGGTCCTGCACGTGGTTCAGGGATTTGACCCGGCCGGCGTTGCCGCGCGTGACCTGCAGGAATGCCTGTTGCTGCAGCTGGAGGCCCGTGGCTACGAGGACTCGGACGAGGCCCATGTCATCAAGAACCATTTCGAATCCCTCAAGAACCGCAAGTTCGCCGACATCGCCAAGGAAATGAAAAACACGCCCAAGGATGTGCAGGAAATTGCCCAGCGCATCGGGGAGCTCGATCCCCGGCCCGGCTTGTCTTTGAACGTCGAAGGGGCCCGCGCGGTCGTGCCCGATCTCGAAGTGGTGAAGGTTGACGACGACGGTGAAGAATATGCCGTCTACCTGAATGATTCAAACCTGCCGCGGTTGCGGGTCAGCCAAGCCTATGAAGGGGCCGGCAAGGGCAGCGAAGACACCATCAAATTCATCGATGAGAAGAAGCGCCATGCCGAGTGGGTCATCAAGACCATCGAGCAACGCCGGCGCACGATGATCAAGGTCATGGAAGCCATTGTCGTTGAGCAAAATGATTTTTTCGAAAAGGGTGCCATCGCCCTGCGCCCGCTGACCCTGCAACAGGTGGCTTCGACCATCGGTATGCACGAGTCAACAGTGTCGCGGGTGACCCGGCAGAAGTATGTGCAGACTCCGCGGGGTGTTTTCCCCTTGAAGTTCTTTTTCAGTGCGGGTCTGGATTCCGAAGGCGGCACCGAAGTGGCGGCCAAAGCGGTGAAGATCATGATCAAGGAAATCATCGAGGCCGAGAATACGGCCAAGCCGCTGTCCGATAAGAAAATTGTCGATATGCTGCAGAAAAGCGGGCTCAAGATCGCCCGCCGGACCGTAGCCAAATACCGGGAGCAGATGGGCATTCTGAGTGCGCGGATGCGCAAGCAGTTTTAGCCTGACCGGGATCATAAAGTCCCTAAGCCGAGGAGGACGCCGATGCAGATGGAAATCAAGGCCCGTCATTTCAATTTGGGAGAAGAGCAACGCGAGAATATTGAAGCGGCCCTGGAGAAGCTGGAAAAATTCAGCCCGCGGCCGGTGCAGTCCCTGAACCTGACGATCGATCACGACGCTGGTCGGTTCACCGCCGATTCCGTTTTGCATTTGAAAGCCCACGAATTCCGGGCCAATGCCGATGGTATGGAACCCGAAATTGCCGTGGCGGCAATGATCGAAAACCTGCGCACCCAGTTGAGCAAGTACAAAGGCAAGACCAGCGGCAAGCAGAAGGGTGCCGACGGTGGCCTGGGCCGGGCGATGATGGGCGATCTGGTTGGTGTTGGCGGCGGTGACGACGGGCCGCTGGCCTTCGTCCTGAAGGATATGGATATTGACACGGCGAAGGAGAGCTTCCAGAGTGCCGATGATCCATTTTTGGTCTTCCGCAACGTGGCCAACAGTCGCGTCGCGGTGATCTATCGGCTGGAAGACGGCGGCCTGGGACATATGGAGTCGGTGGAAGGTTGAAGACCGCAGAGAAAAACCCAGACGCTGCCTCGGATAGGGGGACTCCATGAGCGGAGTGACGGTCCAACGGATCTACCGCGAGCTCAAGGAGTCCCTGTTGCTGGAACTGCTGGCGGCCCTGCCTGCCGAGCCGATTGCCGTCAGCGCAGCTGATGTGCATCGCCCGGGCATGGCCCTGATGGGTTATGCCAATAATTTCCTGCCCAGCCGCATCCAGGTTTTTGGCGAGTCGGAAATGGCTTACCTCAATACCCTCGATACCACGGCCCAGTGTGAAGCCGTCGAACGGGTGCTCGGCCTGGATCCGCCGGTCATTTTTGTGGCGATGGATCAGACGGTGCCCGAAGTGATCATCAGTTTGGCGCGGCAAAAGAAATTCCCGCTGATCCGTTCGGCCTTGCCGGCGGTCGAATTCATGGCCGAAATCACTCATCATCTCGAACGAGCGTTTTCGCCGCGCACCGAAGTGCACGGCACGCTGGTTGATGTCTATGGTGTCGGGCTCTTGTTCACCGGGCGCAGTGGGATCGGCAAAAGCGAATGCGCCATGGACCTGATCGAACGCGGACACCGCCTGGTGGCCGATGACATCGTCGAGCTGACCCGTACCAACGAGGATGTGTTGATCGGCCGCTACCGTGAGGCTTTGCGGCACCACCTGGAGATCCGGGGGGTGGGCGTGATCGATGTGCAGGCGCTGTTTGGCATCCGGGCCATCCGGATGCAAAAGCGGGTGGAGGTCGAAGTCCAGCTGCAGGAGTGGGATGATACGGTCGACTACGAACGAATCGGTTCGGAGAACCGGTACACCGAAATTCTGGGGGTCAATATACCCCAGGTCGCGCTACCGTTGTTTCCCGGCAAGAATATCACGGTGATCAGTGAAGTGATTGCCCTGAATTTCATGCTCAAGATATATGGCTACGATGCGGCGCAAGTTCTCAATGACCGCATTCTGGACACGATGCGCTCGAGCAACCGACTGCACAACTACCTCGATCATGACCGGGAGTAGCCCGGCTCTGGAAGGACAACAATGATCAGGTGCCTGGTCATGACACATGGCAACATCGGCGCGGAACTGGTGCGGGTGGTCGAGTTGATTCTCGGTCCGGTCGAGGGTTTGACCGCCCTGAGTAACGGGGGCAAATCCGGGCCTGACCTGCAGGCTGATGTGAAGGCCTGGTTGGACGCTGGTGACAGCGAAGATGGCGAGCTCATCTTCATTGACGATTATGGGGGAAGTTGCGCCAATGCGGCCATTCTTGCCTGCGGCGAAAACTGCCAACGAGCTATCATCAGCGGGGTCAATCTGGCCATGCTGCTGGCCTATACGACATGGCGCGACCGGGATGACCATCGCGAACTGGCGGCCAAGCTGGTGCAGAAGGGCCGCGAAGCCATCATCCTTGTAGGAGGCCGTTGATGCCCGTCGTTCTCGCCCGAATTGACGACCGATTGATACATGGCCAGGTGACCGTCGGATGGAGCCGCCAGCTGCGGCCCGATCGCATCATCCTGGCCAACAACGCCATTGCCGCCGATGCCTGGCAAAGTCGGGTCTATGCCAGCAGTGTCCCCCCCGAAATCAAGGTTTCGATCCTGCCGGTGTCGCGAGTGGCGGCCGAGTTGGCTGACCCGGCCAACCTCGATGAACGTATTCTGCTTTTGACTGGCTCGGCCGAAGAGATGAACGAACTGGTGCGCATCGGCGCGCCGGTGGCCACGGTCAACGTGGGCGGGCTGCACTTCAGCGCGGGCAAGAAGGAAATGCTCCCTTTTGTTTTTGTCGATCAACCCGACTTGAAGGCTTTTCGGCGCCTGCTGGACATGGGGACCACACTCTCGGCGCAGCAAGTGCCCGGCGGGCGTGAGTACACCCTGGACCGCGAGCGCCTGGAGGAGATGGAGGCTGGTTTTTGATGGCTTCGCTGGCATTGGGGTCGGCGCTGTCGGCCTTGCCCGCAATCCCCTTGGCTGTCCTGGGGTTAGCGCCCGCTGCTGACCCATCCTGGACCTCGATTCTGTTGCTGGGAGCCCTCGCGGGCCTGCTCAGCCTGGACGACACCGCCCTGGCCCAGACCTGGTTCAGCCAACCGTTGCCGGTCGCCGTACTGACGGGCGCCTTTTGTGGAGATCCCCTGGTGGGCCTGGCCATTGGCCTGCCCGTGCAACTGATCCTGGCGGGTAACCTGCCGGTGGGGCAGACCTTCACCGGTGACCACGTGACCGCGTTGGTGGCCGTGATCGGATCAGTGGTCCTGTCGGGTCGCGAACTGGGACTGGCGATGGGCGCCGAAACACTCAGTGAAATTCCTTTTATTGGCTGGATGGTTGTAGCGGTGGGCGTGCTCAGCAGCGCCGGCCATTTTCTGATCCAGATCGAACGCCGCGCCCATTCCGCCTGGATGCTTGAGGGCCACCGCACGTTGCGGGATGGGCGGCTGAGCCGAATCGAATACATCCACGCCCGCTGCCTGTTTGCGACTTTTCTGCGGGGGTTCGTCACCGCGATAATCATGTTCCTGGTGTTGCGACGCCTGTGGATCCCGTTGTTTGATCACCTGCCGTTGTTGCTGCTCGGGGCCCTGGGAATGTTGCCGTTGTTGTTGCCTGGCCTGGGCATCGGCAATCTCATCGACCGATACGGCTTGCGTTCGAGTTGGCCGTGGTTGGTTTCGGGCACGGCTATCTCCTATGTGGTGACGAGGTTTGTATTATGAGCAGGAACGACGGAAAATCGACCGCCCGGTCCGGTGGATTACCCTTCGGCCTGAAACTCCGGCTTTTTGTGCGCAGCCTCAGCCTGCAGGCCAGTTGGAATCATGAGCGCATGCAGAACCTCGGCCTGCTGACGGTGATGTTGCCGTGGGCCCGCACGCAGCGGCGGGACCTGAATCAGGACCGTGTTTTCTGCCGGCGATATTATGAGTTTTTCAACACCAATCCCTATTTGGCCAATTTCGTGATCGGCGGTTTGGTCCGGCTGGAGGATGACCGGATCCAGGCGCAGGACCTGGCCCCGGGCACCACTGCTATGTTCCGCGATTCGTTGGGACGTGCTTTTGCCAGCCTGGGAGACCAATTGTTCTGGCTGGGCATCCGGCCGGCCATGGCCATGGCAATCTGTCTGTTGGGCCTGCACGGGCAAATGCTCGCCGTGATCGTACTGGTCGGAATCTTTGCGATCGGCCAGTTGGTTTTGCGCTGGCGCAGCCTCGACCGGGGCTACGACCTGGGCTTTGATCTGGTGGAGTTGCTAAACCATCGGCATTGGCACCGGGGGATTGCCCTCGCCGAGCGTTTGGGTATGCTGCTAACCGGCATAACAGCTGGCACTTACCTGGCCATGTTGACCCGACCCGGAATGCCCGTGCACGATGGAATGCTGTGGTTTGGCGTGCTGGCTGGTCTGGGCCTGCCCATTGTTCTGCGGCGCCGTTTGCCCGGTGAAGTGCTGATCCTGGTGGGATCGGTCCTGGCGGTGCTGCTCGCCTTTGCGGTTTTGCTCTCCGGGAGTTAAATTATGCCCCTGACAATCATTTTCTGTATCCACAAGGGAATCCTCAATTGAAGACTGTGACCGCTACTGTGGCCGATCCGGTGGGCTTTCATCTGCGCGCTGCCGGCCGAATCGTCAAGCTGACCAAGACCTTTGCGTCGGATGTGACTATCCGATACAATGGTCGTATGGCCAATGCCAAGAGCATTATGGGGTTAGCTAGTCTGGCGGCAGAATTTGGGACCGAAGTGGAGATCGAAGTTTCCGGTTCCGATGAAGAGGAAGCGACCCAGCGCCTGGTCCAGTTGATTGCCGTGGATCTGGCTGAACCCGAAGCGGCCCCCGGCGCCAATCCCAGCTGATATGAAAGCCTCATGAGAACCTTCAAGGGAATCGCAGCCTCGCCCGGGTATGCTGTCGGTCCGGTCTATCCGGTCCGCCGCAAATCCATTGTGCCGGTGCGGCGCAGCCTGGAATTGGCCGATTTGGCCGCCGAGAGCGACCGTTTTCGGGGCGCGGTGGATCTTGCCCGGGCCGAACTGGAAGTTCTGATTGAGCGCCTGACGACCGAATTGGGCCCCGAAGAAGCCGATATCCTGACCAGCCAACTGCTCATTTTGGAAGACGAAATGGTGTGGGATGCCACTCTGGCGGCCATCCGGCACGAAAAAGTCAATGCCGAGGCAGCTTTTGCCCGCACCGTGGGCGAAGTGGCCACCCGGTTTCTGGAGATCGAGGACGAGACCTTCCGCGAACGGGTCAATGATCTGCGGGATGTCGAACAGAGGGTTCTGCGGGCCTTCGAGGGCGTCACCAGTGACCAATTGAACAGTCCGGATGTGCCCTCGATCATCTCAGCGGTGAACCTGACTCCCAGTGATACGGCTGCGCTCGGCCGGCACAATGTCCTGGGCTTCATCATGGATGAAGGCGGCAATACCAGTCATGTGGCGATCCTGGCGCGTTCGATCGGCGTGCCGGCCATCGTGGGTCTCAGGGGTGCGGCAGTGGCCCAACCCGAAGGCCAGACCGTGGCCATCGACGGCACCGACGGCCGCTGCGTCGTCGAGCCGGACGCAGAGACGACCGAGCAGTTCAACCTGCTGACGCGCCAGCAGATCGTCGTCAACGAGAAATTGGTCGGCCTGAAAGATTTGCCAGCCATCACGCCGGACGGCCACCAGGTGCGCATGATGGCCAATATCGAACTGCCCGTCGAGGTGGACGAGGCCCTGGCCAGGGGCGCTGAAGGCATTGGCCTGCTGCGCACGGAATTTCTGTTTTTTCAGCACCAGACCATCCCCACCGAAGACGACCAGGTGCAGATGTACACCGAAATGGTGCGCCGCATGGGCGATCGCCCGGTCATTTTTCGCACCCTGGACGTGGGGGGCGACAAGGTCTCTGACTACCTGGGGGCCAAGCGCGAATACAATCCGTTTCTGGGCTGGCGCGGCATCCGCTTCAGCTTGGCCAACCGCCAGTTGTTCAAGAACCAGATGAAGGCCATCTGCCGCGCGGCAACCGCAGGCAACGCCAAGATCATGTTTCCCATGATCACCGGCGTGCAGGAATTGCGGCAGGCGCGCGAAGTGCTGGCCGAAGGCCTGGCCGAGCTGAAACGCGATGGCGTGCCGCATCGTGACGACCTGGAAGTCGGCATCATGATCGAGACGCCATCGGCGGTGCTGGCGGCTGACCTGCTGGCGGCCGAGTGTGATTTCCTGAGCATCGGCTCCAACGATCTGATCCAATACACCCTGGCCATGGACCGGGGAAATTCGCGGGTATCGTACCTGTATCAGCCGTTGCATCCGGCCATCCTGCGCAGCATCCGACTCACGGTCGAGGCGGGCCACAAAGCGGGCATCTGGGTTGGGCTGTGTGGAGAAATGGGTTCGGAGACAAGATTGGCCGAAGTTTTGCTTGGGCTGGGGCTGGACGAAATCAGTCTGCATGGCGCGGCTTTGCCCAAAATCAAACAAGTGATCCGTTGGACGTCCTTTACCGAGGCGAAAGCTGTGGTCGATGCCCTGATCGATTTGCCCACCGCCGACGACGCCAACCGCTGGTTGGCGGACTATATTGCCGACCGAAAACGCCAGCGTGATGTCGAAGGAGACTGACATGGGAGAGTGGCCCGCCGACGGCCTGGGAAAAATGTACCAGCTGATCGACAGCCTGCCGGAACAACTGGCGTTGAGTGCCGATCTGGCCGGTCTGGATAAGATACAAACCGCCAAAGTCGGTACCAAGCGCTTGATCCTGTGTGGCATGGGCGGTTCGGCGATTGCCGGGGATCTGGTGCAGCCGCTGCTTCAGGACGGCACTGTCTCACTAACAGTATGGCGTGATTACGGTTTGCCGCATTGGGTCGATGCCGACGACCTGGTTCTGTGTTGCAGTTATTCCGGCAATACCGAAGAATCCCTGTCCGGAGCGGTCCTGGCTGGCGAACGGGGCTGTCAGCGGGTGGCCATCACTTCGGGCGGCCAGCTTGCCGAAATGGCCGCCACCGATCATTTTCCCAAGGTCAGCCTGCCAGGGGGATTGCCGCCCCGGGCTTCCCTGGGATACGGTCTGGGAGCTTTGTTGAGAGTCCTGGAGGGGCTGGGGGTAGTCGCCGACAGTGGCGAACACATCAAAGCGGCTATAGCTTTGTTGCGCCAGGCCAATGCCACCCGTCAGTTGCCCATGAACCCGGGACCGGCACCTGCCGAAGACCTGGAGGGCAACATCTCGGCCGGGGCTCTGGCCGAGCAGTTGGTCGGCCGCATGCCGATCATTTACACGGCGGGCCACGAAGCCCACGCGGTGGGGATCCGGCTCAAGGCCCAGATCAACGAGAACAGCAAAATGCCGGCTCTGGTGGTGCCGTTTCCGGAACTTGACCACAATGATCTGGTTGGCTGGTGTCTGAGCCCGCAGCAGAAGAAGCAGTTTGTATTGCTGATCCTGCGGGGCGCCGACGACAATGACCGGATCACCCGGCGGGTCGAAGTGACCCGTGACCTGCTTCGGTCCGAATTCGAGTCCATCCATGAAATCCGTTCCGAGGGCAAAACGCCACTGGAACGGGTGCTGTCCCTGGTGCAATATGGCGATTACCTGAGTTGCCATTTGGCCCGCCTGAACGAGGTCGATCCCGTTCCGGTTGATAGAATCACCAAACTCAAGAATGCGCTGGGCTAGCAGACCACTCGTGCGAGTGGAACCCTGGCTGCAGAGGGAGATCAAGTAATGAGCAAGAAGTTCCTGTTCACCAGTGAATCGGTCACCGAGGGGCACCCCGACAAGGTCGCGGATCAGATTTCCGATTCCGTTGTCGACGCCATCATGGCCCAAGACCCCATGGGGCGCGTCGCCTGCGAGACCATGGTGACGACAGGCATGGCCTGTCTGGCCGGTGAGATCACGACTGATACCTATGTGGACATCCCGGAACTGGTCCGCAATACCATCCGCAACATTGGCTACACAAACGCCGATTACGGCTTCGATGCTGACAGCTGCGCCGTGTTGACGACCATTGACAAGCAGAGCCCCGACATTGCCATGGGCGTTGATACCGGCGGTGCCGGTGACCAGGGCCTGATGTTCGGTTACGCTTGCCGTGAAACCGATGTGCTGATGCCTTTGCCGATCACCGTGGCCCACCGCATGGCCCAGCGATTGGCGGCCGTGCGCAAGGACGGCACCCTGCCTTGGGTGCGCCCTGACGGCAAGACCCAGGTCACCTGCCTGTACGAGGGTGACAAGCCCATCAAGATCGACACCGTGGTGTTGTCGACCCAGCACGATGATGAAATCAGCAATGACGACCTGCGGTCCGCGCTGCAGACCCACGTCATCGATCCGGTGCTGGCGCGTTTTGATGTTGACCACGCCGGCTACACCAGCCACAT
>CAZLUL010000090.1:0-15364 GCA_964562635.1 uncultured Fibrobacteraceae bacterium
GATATAGATATAGATATGGTTATGCCCTAACGGGGCGTTGAAGAAGTGGATTCGCGGAAAGGTAGCTGCGGTCAGCGGTTGGCGCGGTACTTCAGGACACCCTTCATGGGGCCCAGTTTTTTCATCTGTTTGATCTGGTTCTGGAAGTCCTCCAGATTGAATTCGCCCTCAGCGAATCGCGCGGCCATGTTTTCGGCCGCGCCCAAATCCATGCTCTCTTCGGCCTTCTCGATCAGCGACAGCACATCGCCCATGCCGAGAATGCGACCCGCCATGCGGTCGGGATGGAAGACTTCCAGGTCCTCCATTTTTTCCCCGACGCCGATCATCTTGACGGGCTTGCCCGTCACTTCCAAAACGCTGAGGGCCGCGCCACCGCGAGCGTCGCCATCCATCTTGGTCAAAATCGCGCCGTCAAAGTCCAGCCGCTGGCTGAAGGTTTCGGCGATGTTCACCGCTTCCTGGCCGGTCATGGCGTCGAGAACCAGAAGTTTCTCGTCCATGGCCACCATCTTGGCGATGTCCTCGAGCTCGCCCATCAGCGTATCGTCGATGTGCAGGCGGCCGGCGGTGTCGACGATCAGCACGTCGCACTTGTTGTCCTTGGCCTTGCGCTGCCCCAGCTTGACAATTTGGGCGGCGTTCTTGCGCTCGCGATCGCTGTGCACCGGCACTTCGATGCTGTCGCCAATCACGTGCAACTGGTCGATGGCCGCCGGGCGGTAGATATCCGCGGCGACCAGCATGGGCCGCCGGCCTTCTTTTTTCAGGCGCAGGGCCAGCTTGCCGCAGAAGGTCGTCTTACCCGAACCCTGCAGGCCCATCACCATGACCGTGGTCATGGCCTTGTTCTGCGCGTTTTCCAGGTCCAGGTTCAACTCGGCCGTTTGGCCGCCTAACAGCGCGGTCAATTCGTCATTGACGATCTTGACAACCTGCTGTGCCGGCGAAAGGCTGCCCAGAACCTCTTGGCCCAGGGCCTTTTCCCGGATGGACGCCACCAGCTTCTTGGCCACGGCAAAATTGACGTCGGCCTCGAGCAGGGCCAGGCGCACTTCGCGCAGGGCCTCTTTGATGTTGTCCTCGCTCAGGCGATCGGCCCCGGCCAGCTTTTTCATGGTCTGGTCGAGGCGCCTGGTCAGATCCTGGAACACTATTGCTCTCCGCTTCCGCTCTCCGCTTCGCTGTTCGAGAATCCGGCCAAACCGGAGCCTTCGGACAACGGAAAATGGCGACTCAAGCCCTCGGGCAGAGTTAGCCCGGGGTTTGCGCGCACAAATGCGCACCGAATCAGCCCCCTGTCCGTAATCGGGCAAAAGGCGAAGCCGTTGCGACAAGGTATTGTCATTTCAAGACTTACACAGCACAAAAATCCAACGACAGGCATTCGGCCCGTCCCCGACTTTGTGTGGATCGAAAAATCTAACAGTTGGGGGCTGTTTTGGCAAGGATAGGCGGGGTTTCAGCGGATTTCCACGCCAGGCGAGGTGAGGCCCATCTGGCGCCCGTTTTCACTTGGCCGGCTATCACTTGGCCGGCTATCACTTGGCCGACTAGCCCCGCAGCAGAGCAATCCGCTCGGCCCGATCGGTGGCACCGAATAACCAGGAGCCACTGACAAGAATGTCGGCCCCCGCCTCGCGGCACTGGGGCCCGGTCACATCGTTGATACCGCCATCAACGTTGATCTGGAAATCATGGCCTTCGCTGGTGCGCCGCTGCTTCAGTTCGGCAATTTTCTCCAGCGCCACCGGGTTGAATTTCTGGCCACCAAAACCCGGCTGCACGCTCATCACCAGCACCAACTCCACCTGGTCCAGCCAGGGCAGGATGTCGGCCAGGGGCGTGCCCGGATTCAGGCTGATGCCGGGCTTCAGGCCCAATTCCACGATACGCCTGAGCGTGGGCCCGATTTTGGCCTCGGCCTCGACGTGGATCGTCAGGCCATCGACGCCCGCCTTGGCGAAAGCCTCAAGGTACTGATCGGCATGGCTGATCATCAGGTGGGCATCGAGGGGCAGATCACTCATGCGGCGCACGAATTTGCAGACAAACGGTCCAAAGGAAATATTGGGCACGAAGTGGCCGTCCATCACGTCCAAATGCAGCAGGTCCGCCCCGGCGGCCGTCATGTTGTCCACATCGACTTTCAGGGCGGCAAAATCAGCCGAAAGCAACGACGGGGCGACCCAGGCTTGGCCCTCAGCGGGACGAGGCAACCAGTTCAAGACGTTCTCCTTTGCGGATGCGCTGGCCGGCGGGCGGCTCCTGGGACAACACCATATTGGGGGCCGAACGGGAGGTGCGCTGGTAGGTCACCGGCGCCAGGACAAAGCCGGCGTCGGCAATGGATTGCCGTGCCTGATACAACGGCACGCCGCGCAGGTCGGGCATGCGCAGCAGCACGGTTGCCGCCGGTTCGGCCACCACCAGATCCACCACCGCCCCCTTGTAAAGTTCAATGCCGGACACGGGGTTCTGGAAATCCACCACCGGTTCGGTCACGCCAGTCCGCTGCACATGCAGCACTCGGCCCAAGCGGTAATTTTCCCGCTGCAGGGTGATCTCGGCCTGCCGCAGGGACAGCCCCACCAGGTGCGGCACCGCGCCGGCCGGCGGACCACTGCTGGTGATCACCCGGACGGTGCGCCCGCCGCGAATGCGGGACGACGGCCCGGGAATCTGGTCGAGAATCATGCCCTCGGGGATAGTCGGGTGGGCCCGCTGCCGAACCACCTCGACTTCCAACCCGACGGCACGCAGCTGGGTGCTGGCGCCGGTCTCGCTCATGCCCCGCACATCGGGCATGGTGACCACCTTGTTGCTGTGGATCACCGAAGGCAGCACGAGGAAATTCACGCTCAACAGCAGTACACCGCCAGCGACAACCAGGCCCATGAGCAGGAGAATGAATTTCCAAAGTTTCACGTGCGTTCCTTCGCCGATCAGTGGGTCACATCTCGTCGGTCTTGCGCAGCCGGGCCGCAAAAAATCCGTCGCCCGTCAGGTCCGTCGATCCGGCATCCTGCGGCAACCAGTACCGGCGCCAGACGCCATCGGCATCAGGATCAGGCACCAGGTCGGTGCGGTCCTTCAGCAATTTGGTCAGCACCAGATCGTTCTCTTCGGGCTCCAGTGAACAGGTGGCGTACATCAGGCGCCCGCCCACCGCCAGCAGATCCGCCGCCCGGCGTGCCAGCATCAGCAGCGTGACGGCCTTGCGTTCAGGGGTTTTGGCCTTCAAACGCCAGCGCCCATCCGGGTGGTGCCTCAGCACGCCGGTGCCGCTGCAGGGTCCGTCCAGCAGGATACCGCCAAACATGCCCGGCGCAAAGGGAGGATATTCCCCGTCAGCCATCAGTAGGGGCACCTGGCCCGCCGCCGTCCGTTCAATGGTATCGCGCAGAAGGTTCAGCCGTTCCGGCCGGTTGTCCATCGCCACCAGCGCGGTCGCCTCGGGCAAAATGGCCCGCAGGTGAGCTGTCTTGCCCCCGGGCGCGGCGCACATGTCGAGCACCGGTTGTTCGGTATCCAGCCCGGCGGCCAACCAGTGGGTGGCCTGCTGCACGGTGGCATCCTGAACAATGAGAAAAGGCATGCGTTCCAGGCATTCGCGCAGCAGGGCGCGGGCCGGACGTTCTGTTACCGTCAGCGTACGCGGACCTGCCCCCGCCACCGCTCCCATACCCGCGGCGCCCAGTTGGGCCCGGGCGTCGGCCACCGAATACTCGCCCAAGACATGCAAATGCAACTCGACCGACTCGTTGGTCCAGGCGCAAAGGGCCGCGGCCCCCTCGGGACCGAAATTCTTCACCCAGCGGGTGACCAGCCAGGGCGGCAGGCTGTACCAGGCAGACAACCAGCGCGGCCGGTCACTTTCGAAATCGGCAAAGACATTGCGCAGGCCCACTTCGCGCCGCTCGGGCGTGGGGTTCTCCCCCAGCACCTGCCGCCGGATGGCCTGCAGCATGCCGTTGACAAAGCCCACCTTGTTGCGGCCGGCCTTGAGGCGGCACAACTCGCCGGCCTGATGGATCGCCGCATAGGCCGGCACCCCGTCCAGGCCCAGCATCTGGTGCAGGGCCAGGCGCAGGATACAGACCAGCACCGGATCATTGGGCGGGCGTTTGCGGCTGAATTCGGTGATCACATGGTCATAGCGCCCCTGCCATTGCAGGGTGCCGCGCACCAGTTCGGCCAGGAAGGCGGCCCCGCGCGGATCCGGCGACTTGCCCAGGGCGCGATCCAATACCGGGTCGAGGTTTTCGCCGGCTTCAACGGCCAAGAGGACTTCGAGAGCCTGCAGGCGTACTGGTTCGCAGCTCATGAACGCAACACGTCACCGGCCTGCAGGGCAAAGCCGCGCAGAAATTCAGCGATGGGCAAAGTCTTGCGGCCGGGACACTGCAGCCCTGTCAACAGCAGCGAGCCTTCTCCGCAAGCCACCTCGACACCTTCGGCGGCCACCCTCAACACCGTGCCGGGCTCCTTGCCCGAAGACAGGAATGACATCGGACGGGCTTCGCTCACTTTCAGCACCTGCTCGCCAAGATATGTGGTCGTGCCGGGCCAAGGCTGCAGGGCGCGAATCTGGTTGTGCACCGTGACCACGTCGCGATCCCAACGCACCGCCGACAAGGTCTTGGTCAGCTTGGGAGCGTAAACCGCCCCTTCATCATTTTGGGGTTGGGGATCCACGTGTCCGGTTTGCAGGCCCCGCAGGGTGTGCAGCAACAGATCAGCACCCTGCCCAGCCATGCGGTCGAGCAATTCGCCGCCGTTGTCCTCCGGGCCGATGGCGATGGAACGTTGGGCCAACACCGGGCCCGTATCAACACCCGGGTCCATGCGCATGATCGTCACCCCGGTCCAGCTGTCGCCATGCAGGATGGAATATTGCACCGGCGATACCCCCCGCCACCGCGGCAGCAGACTGGCGTGCACATTGATGCAGCCGTAGGTGGGCGCCGAAAGCAAGGGCTCGCGCAGGATGTGACCGAAGGCCACGACCACCACGGCATCGGGTTTTTCGGCCATCACCGCGGCGGCCACCTCTTTGCCCTGCCCCTTGCCAAAATCCATGACCGGGATGTGGTGCTCCTGGGCGGCGGCCTTGACCGCTGTGGGCAACATCTTGCGTCCCCGGCCGGCCCGGCGATCGGGCTGGGTCACCACCAGGGTGACCTCAAAACGCGCCTCGACCAGAGCCTCCAGGCTGGGCACCGCAAAATCGGGAGAGCCCATGAATACGATTCTCATCGCCGGTTCCTTATCATTGGGGAACGGTTTTCTCTCACAGTTTCAACCTGCCCATCAGGCGCCGCAACGTGATCCACAAAAGCCGCGGACCCAACAGCCACCGGTCCACTGCGGTGAGGTGATCGACAAACAGCACGCCGTCCAGATGATCCACTTCGTGCAGAATGATCCGCGCCAGGACCTTGTCGGTGCGCAGGCGCTTCGGCTCGCTCTGGTCCGGCGTTTCGTAAACCAACTCCACACCCTGGGGCCGTATGACATCGGTGTACAAGCCAGGAAAGCTGAGGCAACCTTCTTCGAAAGGCGTCACCGAGCCAAAGGTTCGCTGGACCACCGGGTTCACCAGGTCTAACCGCTGCTGCCCCTCGGGCCGATCCGGATCCCGAATCACCACGACGCGGCGATCAACCCCGATCTGGGGCGCGGCCAAACCGACACCGCCGTCGTCGGCGAGGGTTTCCCATAGGGTCTCCAGCAGGGCGCGGGTATCCTCCGCCCCGGCTGGCGCTTCCTGGGCCCGGCGCCGCAGACACCGATCACCAAACAGACGGATCTTCGCGATGGCCACCTGAACCTACTCGCTTTCGGTCACGACTCCGTTGACGGCCGACTTGGCCACTTCGACCTTCACGCCCTCGGCAATCGTGACGATGATGCGGTCGGCCTTGACGTCTTTTACTGTGCCGAAGATGCCGCCGGTGGTGACCACTTTGTCACCGCGCTTGATGGCCTCAATCATGGCCTTGCGCTGATCGGCCTGCTTTTTCTGGGGCCGGATGATCATGAAGTAAAAAATCGCGAAGATGGAACCGAACATCAGCATGGTCATCAGGCCGCTACCGCCGCCACCGCCACCGGCGCTCGGACTGCCCATGGCCAACAGATTCATCAGGAGCATGAAACTCTCCTCAGCAGAAAGAATGGGATTCGACGGCAACGGCAGTGATTACCGCGCCGCGGGACGAAACTCGCCCCACCAAAATGGTGTGCGAGCGGGGATTGGTCAACTTTGGGCTATTTGGTCCGGTGGCCCTTGGGGCTGGCACTGCGCGCGGCAGCCAGGCGAGCCTCTTCTCCGGCCTCCCAGCGGCCGATTGCGGCAGTCGCATAGGCCGGATAACGGTCCTCGCCGATGGCCAGCCGGATTTCCGCCATCAGCTCCTGGTAGTAGTGCAGGTTGTGGATCGTCGCGAGGGTCGGCCCCAGGATTTCGTGGGCCTGAAACAAGTGACGGATATAGGCCCGGCTGTGGCGGGCGCACACCGGGCAACCACATTGCGCATCAATGGGCCGGCTGTCTTCGGCATAGGTCTGATTCTTGATGACCAGGCGGCCATCCCGGGTCAGCACCGTGCCGGTGCGGGCCATGCGGGTCGGCAGCACGCAGTCAAACATGTCGACGCCCATTTCCACGCTGGCCAGAATGTCGTTGGGAAAGCCCACGCCCATCAGGTAGCGCGGTTTTTCCAGCGGCAACAGTCCCGCGGCCAGGTCGGTCATTTCGCGCATGGCGGTGATCGGTTCGCCCACCGACAGGCCGCCGATGGCGTAGCCCGGCAAATCCAACGCGACGATTTCGGCAGCCGACTTGCGGCGCAGTGTTTCGTCCACCCCGCCCTGCATGATGCCGAACAGCACCCGTTCCCAGCCATCTCGCATTTCACGTCCGCCAAAAACGTCACGGCAGCGTTTCAGCCAACGGGTGGTGCGCTCGACGGCGCGGGCCACTTCGGCTGGGTCCGCGCCATAGGCCGCGCACTGGTCAAAGGCCATGACGATGTCCGAGCCCAGGGCGAGCTGGATTTCCATGCTCAGCTCGGGGCTGAAGAAGTGTTTGCTGCCGTCGAGGTGGCTGCGGAACTCGACCCCGTCTTCGGTGATTTTGTTCAGCTCGTTCAGGGAAAACACCTGGAAGCCGGCGCTGTCGGTCAGCAATACGCCATCCCAGCCCTCGAACTTGTGCAACCCTCCGAAGCGGCTGATCAGTTCGTGTCCCGGGCGCAGGTACAGGTGGTAGGTATTGCCGAGGATCAATCGCGCGCCGGTGTCCCACACCTGTTCGAAGGTCACGGCCTTGACCGACCCCACGGTGCCCACCGGCATGAAGACCGGTGTCTCAACCACGCCGTGGCCCGTGGTCAGGGTGCCGGTGCGGGCGCGGCAGTCGGTCGCCGCGTGGTCGACGGTGAAGGAAAACGGCGTATCGAGGGCATGATCACTCACGAAGGCTCCGGTTCGGGTTGGGGTTCGGGTTGGAGTTCGCCATGATCACCTGCGGGCAGGATCAGCATGCAATCTCCGTAACTGTAAAAACGCATTTCGGACGCCACTGCCGCGGTGTAGACATCGCGCCAGATATGGGCCCCCATCAACGAGGCGACCAGCATCAGCAGGGACGAGCCGGGCAGATGAAAATTCGTCAGCAGGCCATCGGCAGCGGTCACTTTGTCCGGCGGGCTGATAAAAAGCCGGGTTTCGCCCGCCACTTCCCACTGGCCATTGCGGCGTCGGGCTTCACCGGTAAAAAACGGGTCGGGGTCCTCTGCGCCGGGCCCAAAGGTCCGGTGGTCAGAATCTCCTTCGTGCAGGCCCAGGCGCTGCACCGTTTCGAGCACGCGCAGCGCCGTGGTACCCACGGCGATGACACGACCACCGGCAGCGCGGGTGGCCGTTATTTCGCCGCTGGTTTCGGCCGGCAACCGGAAGTGCTCGCGGTGCAAACGGCGGGCAGCGATCTGTTCCGCACTCGGCGGCTTGAAGGTGCCCGGTCCCACGTGCAGGCTCACCCGGCTGGTCGTCACGCCGCGGGCCTCCAGGGCCGCCAAAGTGTCTGACGAAAAATGCAGGCCGGCGGTCGGGGCCGCCACCGAGCCCGCGCCCGTGGCATCCGCCGCGGCGTACACCGTCTGGTATCGTTCGCGGTCATGGGCATCCTGCTGCGTCGAGGCTTCGTCACGCCGGATGTACGGCGGCAGGGGCATCACGCCCCACTCTTCGGCCACCGCAGCCAGATCTTCCGCGCAGCCGATGACCACCTGCCCGGACTCGTCATCCTTGCTCAGCACCGTCAGCACCGCAGGCTCTCCCGCGGCGCCTCCGGGCGGTGCTTCGACAACCAGGCGCACGCCCGGCCGCAGGCGCCGCGCCGGCCGCGCCATGCAAAGCCAGCTGCCGGACGTTTCGGTCCCGGACTCTCCAGCAGGGCGCAACAGCAGGATCTCCACCTGCCCGCCCGTATCCTCGCGACGGGTCTGCAACCGCGCCGGCAGGACCCGGCTTTCGTTCAGGATCAGGCGATCTCCTGGCCGCAATATATGCGGCAGGTCGCGAAACACCGCCTCACGGACGATGCCAATCTGTGGTTCAACCAACAACAGGCGCGAATCGCCCCGGCGCGGCGGCGGTTCCTGGGCGATCAACCCGGTCGGCAATTCAAATTCGTAGGAGTTGTCCATGATAGGGCCGCTAAGGCAACAGAGCCTGCCCTTCCTCTCCGGCCAGTGGCGGCTCCAGGCCGAGATGCCGCCACGCGCCCGCAGTGACCTCGCGGCCCCGGGAAGTGCGCTTCAACAGACCGGACTGGATCAGGTACGGCTCGACAACATCTTCCAGGGTGTCGGCTTCTTCGCCCAGACTGACTGACATGTTCTGCACGCCCACCGGACCGCCGCCAAAGTGTTCGATGATCAGCCGCAGGTAGCGCCGGTCCAGGGGTTCGAGCCCCAGGTGGTCCACACCCAGGCGGGTCAACCCGTCGTCAGCGCCGGCCTTGTCGATGGTCGTTTGGCCCGCCACCTGGGCGTAGTCACGCACCCGGCGCAGTAGGCGATTGGCCGCTCGTGGGGTGCCCCGACTGCGGCGCGCAATTTCCAGGGCGCCAGCCGGTTCGATATTGATGCCCATCAGGCCCGCGCTGCGGGTCACGATGGTCGCCAGATCACTGGCTGGATAAAAATCCAGGTGGCAAACGATGCCAAAGCGGCTGCGCATCGCCGGCGTGATCAGCCCCGCGCGGGTGGTCGCCCCGATCAGCGTGAAGGGTTCCAACTGCAAATTGAAATGCCGCGCGTTGGGCCCCTTGTCGATGATCAACTCGACCCGCCAATCCTCCATGGCCGGATAGAGGTGCTCTTCGATGACCCGTCCAAGCCGGTGGATTTCGTCGATAAAGATGGCGCGCCGATCAACCTGCTCACTCAACAAGGCAATCAGCTCGGCCGCATTGGTGAAAGCCGGACCACTGGTGAGGCGGATTTCCAGATCCATCTCGGCTGCCAAAATTTGCGCCAGGGTTGTCTTGCCCAGGCCCGGAGGGCCATGCAGCAACACATGGTCCAGCACTTCGCCGCGTTGCCGCGCCGCCTCGATAAAGACCCGCAGGTTGGCCTTGATATCTTCCTGGCCAATAAAATCGTCCAGCTTTTTGGGGCGCAGGCTGATATCCAGGGTGTTCTCACCCGGTTGTTCGCTGGAATCGGTCCATCTTTGGTCGTCCACGAGGCTCCTTGGGGACCGCGCCGCCGCTACAGGTTCTGCAGCGCGACCCGGACCCAGGCTTGTAGGTCTTCGGCCAGAGCGGGGTCATGGCCCCGGGCTTTGAGAAGGGCCTGTTCGGCCCGTGCGGCAGGCAGGCCCATGGCGCCCAAAACGGCCAGGGCTTCGGCCAATCCGGAACTGGAAACCGGCACGTCCAAGCCGCTGCCCAAGCCCAGATCGGGCACCCGCTGGCCCAATTCGACCACCAGACGGGCGGCGCTCTTTTTACCGATACCCGGCAGGGCGGTCAGGCTTTTTTCGTCACCGGAGCTCAGATAACCGGCAATTTCCGTGGCCTTGGCCCGGGACAACATGCCCATGGCCACCTTCGGCCCCACGCCCGACACCGATATCAACAGGCGGAACATGGCCCTTTCTTCGGCCTGCACAAAGCCATACAGGGACCAGTTGTCCTCGCGCACCGCCAGGTGGGTCCACAGGCGCACCGCTTCGCCCGGCGCCGGCAACTGTTCGGCTGACTTGCCCGAGACCATCACATCCAGGCCGATGCCACCGCCCACAGCGACCACGGCGTTGGTGCCGCCGGATATCAGGGTGCCTTCCAGGAACGCGATCATCAGTCATCCTTGCCGCTGCTGGGAACCGGTGGGTGAAGATTGGAGGGTATTATCGGCGAGATTTCCGCCAGATGCCAGAAGTGTTCGCAGACGGCGCGCAGATCGGTCCGCAGACTCAGCCGCGCCCGGCAAAACGGCTGCGCCCCTTGTGGGTCAGGGCCACCGCCAGGGCGTCGCTCAGGTCCAACGGCGGTTCTTCCTTCAGGCCCAGCAGACGCATGACCATGAACCGCACCTGCTCCTTGGTGGCGGCCCCATTGCCGGTCAGGGCCTGCTTGACCTCGCGCGGCGCGTATTCGGCCGGCGACAATCCCGCCACGGCTCCGGCCAGCATGATCACGCCCCGGGCATGGCCCAGGATCAACGAACTGCGGGGATTCTTGGCATTGAACAGGTCCTCGACGGCCATCTGCATCGGGTCGTGGGTGGCAATCACGGTGGTCAACGCGTTGTAGATCGTCAGCAGGCGCTCGCTCAGGGGCGCCTTGCTCGAAGTGCGGATCACCCCACCGGCCAACATGCGAACGACCGGCCCGGTGCTGATCACACCATAGCCGGTCGCATGTGAGCCGGGGTCGACGCCCAAAATGATCATGATTTTTTGATCATTCGGCGCCGCCTTGATCGCGGAATGCGGGTCTCCTCCACAGAGTCGCGCCCCATCCTAGAGTTGGTCTTCGATCTCGGCCATGACCTCGTCGTCGATGTCAAAGTTGGCCGACACCTGAGAGACATCATCGAGATCATCCATCAGCGTGACCAGTTTCATCAGCGTCAGCGCGTCCTTGCCCGCGACCTTGATCAGGGTCACGGGAATCTGCGCCAACTCGGTCGACGTGACCGGCAATTCGGCATCGCTCAACGTTTTGCTGATCGCATGCAAGTCTTCCATGGCCGTGGTCACCGAAATGAGGCCGTCCTCTTCTTCGACATCCTCGGCCCCGGCATCCACGGCCGCATCCATGACCGTCTCGAGATCGGTCTGCTCGCCATCCAGCATGATCATGCCCTTGCGTTCGAACAGGTAAGCCACACAGCCATTGCTGCCGAGGTTGCCGTTGAACTTGGTAAACGCATGACGCACTTCGGCCGTGGTGCGGTTCTTATTGTCGGTCTGGCACTCAACCAGGATGGCCACGCCACCGGGCCCGTATCCTTCGTAGTTGATCTCTTCGATGATCATGCCGTCGAGATCACCGGTGCCACGCTTGATGGCCTTGTCGATGGTATCGTTGGGCATGTTCGCGCCCCGCCCGGCCAGAACCGCCGAACGCAAACGTGGGTTGGCTTCGACATCGCCGCCGCCCGAACGGGCGGCGACGGTTATTTCACGAATCAGACGGGTGAACACCTTGGCCCGCTTGGCATCTTGTGCCCCTTTGCGGTGTTTGATATTCGCCCATTTTGAATGGCCTGACATAGGGCTCTCTACTCCTCGGCCGTCTGGGTCTTCTTGTGCGCATCGACCAGACGTTTCTGGACATCTCCCGGCACTTCGGAGTAATGGGAGAATTCCATGGTGAAAATACCCGTACCCTGGGTGAAGGACCGCAAGGAGGTCGCGTATTGGTAAAGCTCGTCTTCGGGAATGTTGGCCGTCACGACCTGGTACGGACCATCGGTTTCACTGCCCTGGATCGCGCCACGCCGGGTCGAGACATCGCCCATCACATCGCCCATGTAGGTCTGGGGCACCACAATGCGCACACTCATGATCGGCTCAAGAATGACAGGCCTCAACTTGGCGGTTTCTTCCTCGGCCATACCCCTGAGGCACTTGCTGGCCGCCATTTTGAAGGCCGCTTCGCTCGAATCCACGTTGTGATACGAACCGAAGAACAGCGCACACCTGACGTCAACCATCTGGTAGCCGGCGATCAGACCCTCTTTCAAGGTTTCGATGCAGCCCTTTTCCACCGCCGGGATGAATTTGTTGGGCACCACGCCGCCCACGATTTCGTCGGCAAATTCAAAGCCCTCACCCCGCTTGCGGGGCTCCATGCGGATGTGCACGTCACCAAACTGACCACGCCCACCGGACTGCTTCTTGTGCCGGCCCTGCTTCTCGGCCGTGCCGCGCACGGTTTCCTTGAAGTCGATGCGCGGACGTTTGCGCTCCACCACGACCCCGGTCTGCTTCTTCAGCTTGTCCAGAATGAAGTTGGTGTGGATCTCGCCCTGGGTCGCCAACAGGCTCTGAGCCAGATGCGGCTGGTGGATCAGCTTGAAGGTCGGATCCTCGTCGATGAGCTTGTTCAGGCCCGCGGCCATCTTGTCTTCTTCACCACTGGTCACCGGCGTGATCGCATCGGCGCTGGTAGGCACCGGGTACATGATCGGCTTGAAGCAGAAATCCACTCCACTGGCCAGGGTGGTACCGGTGTGGGTGTTCTTCAACTTGGAAGCCACGACGATATCACCGGCGGTGACGTTTTCGACTTTTTCCTTGTTCTTGCCCATGATCATGTTCAACTGACCGATGCGCTCATTGCTGCGACCATCGCCACAGTCCAACGTATCGCCGGACTTGATGCCGCCGCTGAAGACCCTCATCCAGGTCACGTCGCCGCCCTGGGCTTCGTACTGGCGCTTGAAGGCCAGGGCCACGGTCGGGCCATCGGCCGCCGGGGTGAACGAAGCTTCGTCTTCCATGCCCGCTCGCGTACCAGTCATTTCACTGCGGGTGCGGTGGAAAGAGCTGGGAAACAGATTGTTGGCCGAACGCAACAGCGCCCGCACGCCCACTTCCTGCTCGGCATCGGTGAAGTAGACCGGATAGACAGTGCCCTCCAGCGTCCCCTTCTTCAGGCCGGCAATGACGTCCTCTTCACTGAGGGTGAGGTCCTCAAGGTATTTTTCGGTCAGGTCGTCATCCGCACTGGCCGCCGCATCCATGAGCATCTCACGGGCTTCTTCGACCGCGTCGGCCATGTCAGCGGGCATCTCGATCTGGATGGACTCGTCACCGGTCGATTTGTAGGCCTTCATCGTGATCAGATCGATGACACCCTCGAAGCTGTCGCCGTTGCCGATGGGCAACTGCAGCGGAGCCACGCCCTCAACACGGTCTTTCAAGCCATTCATCACCGCGCGCCAGTCGGCCTGCTCACGGTGCATCCGGTTGACGACAATCATGGTCGACAGGTGGGACTTGCGCACCAGATTCCACAGGTTCTCCGAGGCGACTTCAAAACCGCCATCGGCCTTGACGACAAACATGATGCCTTCGACAACCCGCAGGGCCGCGTGCACATCGCCGCGGAAATCATCCACACCCGGAGTATCGATGATATTGAATTTTGTCCCTTCAAACTCCGTCCAGGCCATACTGGCGGTCACGGACTGCTTGCGTTCGATTTCATCTTCGAGGTAATCAAAGACGGAACTGCCATCGTCAACGTTGCCCTTGCGGCCAACTTTGCCTGTTACGTGCAGCATCGAATCGGCCAAGCTTGTTTTGCCAACGCCGTGCGGGCCCACCAGGGCTATGTTGCGGATTTTTTCCATGGAGTAGGTCTTCAACGCTCGTCCTCCCGGTTCGAAAGGGTTTTGGGTGCTTAATTTAGCTGGATTGCAATTGTAATAGCCTGAGAAGTCGCTGTCAACAGGGTCGCACCCCAGCAGGCGATGGGGAAAGTTCTGGACACAAACAGGGCCGTACATTACCGTTATTCGGGTCTCGGATGCGGTTTTACCGCCCGGCCAGGTTCACTTCTGCCCCACGAAAAAATCAGCCAACAGGCCATTTGCGCCCTAAATCAGGGATCTCAGGGTCTGGTTGAGGTGTCTCGATGAAGTTCAACTCGATTCTGTCGCTGCTCCTGGCCGTGTGCCTGCTGGCTACCGGTTCACTTGTTTTGGCCCAGGACCCTCCGCCGGAGCCCACCGAGGGCACTGAGGGCACTGACACCCTGAACGCCAGTATCGAGGAAGACCTCGAATGGGGCGATTACACCGTCAAGGCCTATACCCTGTCAATCTGGGGTGGCAGCTTCGGTGGCGCGACCTACCTGGACAATATGCCTCTGGGTAAACGCACGGTCCTGACCGATGGCGCCGGGGACATCATCGCCTACGACGGCGGCGTGCTCTTCGAGAGCCGCGATACCCGTCACTATGACGCAGCCATCAAAGAAGTCAAACCCGGCGACGCCTTTGGCGGACGCATCGGTATCTACATTGCCGACGACTTCCACCTGGACCTGCTGGCCAGCTACGCCGCCGGCGAAGCGGTCACTTCCATGATCTACACCGAAGACCCCGACCTCGCACCCGACAGTTCGGTGCGCGTCGATGTCGACTCCGATCCCGACTTCAAGGTCTACAAGGGCGGCCTGGCCCTGATGTACAACGCCAAACCGGCCACCTTCTTCGGGATTGTCCCCCGCCTGGGCTTCGGCCTCGGGGGCATCATCAACCGTTACAGCCAACTGGAAGACAAGACGGCGCTGTACCTCGAAGGCAGCCTCGGGCTGAATTACGAGTTGTTCGACAAATTCGAACTCGGCGCCCAGGCCGATCTGACGACGTTCGGCTTTGAAGTGGATGAATTGGGCTACTCGCAGATGGTCAGCTACGCGACCTACAGCATAGGCATCAGTTGGTTCATTGACCGGGTACCAGAACAGGTCCGGGCGGCGCACTACGCCGAGAAGCCCAAAACAGGTGCCAGAGGACATTAAGACTGGCCGCTGGTCTGACACCCAGACTGGTCTGACGCTCAGATAAGATAATCAGATAGCGAGTCCCCCTGCCGGTCAATCCGGCAGGGGGATTTTTCGTCTATGCCACCAGGCCGCATCAGGGGCCTACAACAAAAATTCCGCCGGGGCGGGCCCCGGCGGAATCTCGTAGTAACCCCATCAGGGCAAGCTACTTCTTCTTCTTCTTAGCAGCCTTCTTCTTGGTGGCCTTTTTCTTGGTCACCTTTTTCTTGGCTACCTTCTTCTTGGCGGCCTTTTTCTTGGTCACCTTTTTCTTGGCGACCTTTT
>CAZLUL010000091.1:0-15265 GCA_964562635.1 uncultured Fibrobacteraceae bacterium
GGCCACGCCCAAAGCAAACCATAACGCCGTCTGGCCTCAAATCAAAGGGCCGCCAACCGCTCAGCGGTAAGGCACGGTACTATCTGGTTTTCCATTTGTCAAGGAGACCAGACTGCCTTTTTCGCGAGGCCCTTTATTGCTGTCTGCCGAGGCCTGACAAATCCAGACCGATGCTTGGTCTGGCCACCTTGCCTGTCAAATTCAAGCCCAGATTAACCCGTCCCGCATCGTCCCGCATCGTCTCGGCCAAAAACGACATGCCTCCCAGATCAGGCGTGAACCCGGCCGGCAGACGCACCCCCACCTTCACCCCAATATCGCCGGCAAATCCCAGCCAACCCGAGGCCTGCCAATCGGTGTCCAGGCCGTCGATTTCCAGTTTGTTGATCAGATAGCGGCCCTCGGCAACGGCAAACTGATGACTCAAGCGACTGAACCGCACCGTCTTCAGGTCCTGCCGCTGCCCCAGATACTGGGACACATCCCGCATCCAGGCCTCGGCGTGCAACACCCCCTCACCAGAGTTCAGTTGCCCCGCCAGGTCCAGGCTCTGCAGGCGGGTCGCCTTGTCACGCAACGCCATCGTGCCGGTCACTTTACCGTCCAGATCACAGACCAGTTTCTCCCCCAGATCCGGCAGGTAAGGAGGCAACACCTGCCCGGCGGGCAATTTCTCGAGTTGGGCCGTCCAAGCCAGGGTGCCCCAGGGGTCTGTGGCATAGTCCAGAGTGCCGCTGGCCTTGAGATTCCCGGCGGCCAAGCGGCCCGTCAATGACGTGAACTCCAACTGCCGCGCCGCCCAAATGCCCTTGGCGCGAAACTCTTGCCAGGGGATGTTTTTCTGCACTAATTCCGCCGCTCGGGCTTCGATTTTGAAGCGCAAATCCGCAGGGATATTTTGTCCCGGAGCTTCGCTTTTGGGCAGCGGTCCGGCCGCCAGATCCACACTCAAGTCCGTGATCAGAATCTCGTAGTCCTGCAACCGGATCTCATCACCGGACAGCTCCACCACCACGCCCGGTCCGGCCAGACGCACGGCCTTGACCTCGACCTGACGGCGCAGCAAGGGCAACAGCCCCAGGCTGACTTTCAACTCGGAGTATTCCAGATCATAAATGCCGACATCCTGCCCGGCCCCCGTGCGCCGCGCCAACTCCGCGCCCGTGCCCCGCAATCGGCCACCGGTCAGGCGCAAGCCCAGTCCCCCGGCCACATTCAGGGAAGCTTCACCCGGCGTCACCTCGGCACCGGTGTATTGGGCCACCTGGTCGGCGATTTCCGCCGCCAGTTTGTCCTTGGGAATCAGGGCGCCCGCCACGGCCAACGCCAACAGTGGCAGCCCGATCAGGACCGCCACCACCACCAACAATCGCCGCATCCGAGGCCTACCCATGATCCCGCTCCTGGTTCTTCAGAATCCGTCCGCCACCCAGCACTTCGTCGCCCCGGTACAGCACGCAGGCCTGTCCCGGGGTCGGCCCGTCGATAAAATCCGTCATTTCCAGCCGGATGTTGCCGCCGCTCAACTGCCACCCCTTCACCCGTGCGCCAGGGTGACGATGCCGAATACGCACCACCACCGGCTGCTCGGCGCCGGAGTCGGTCCACACCGCGGGAAAGTCCGGTCCGGCCGCCTGAAAGTCGTTGGCCAACAGATGGCCCTGACGCAGGTCCGCCTTGCTGCCGACCACCAGTTCGCGGCGGTCCAGATCCAGTTTGAATACGTACAGCGGTTCGGCCGCAGCCACGCCCAGGCCCTTGCGCTGACCCACCGTATAGTGAACCAGTCCCCGATGGCGCCCCAACACTTCGCCTTGTCGGTTGACGATGTTTCCCGGCTCGGTGGCCGGCATTCCCGGTTGGTCGGCAAACAGGAAACCCCGATCGCCATCGGGCACAAAACAGATTTCCTGGCTGTCCTGTTTTTCGGCTACCGTCAGGCCCAGTTCGCGGGCGGCCTGGCGCACCTGCGGCTTGACGTACCAGCCCAGCGGAAAAACCATCCGGGGAAACAGCTGCGGTGAAATCCGGTGCAGGAAGTAGCTCTGGTCCTTGCCCTCGTCCAGCCCGCGCAGCAGGCGAGCCTCACTGCCCTGCCCTCCGATGCGCGCGTAGTGACCCGTGGCGGCAAAAGCGCAGCCCTGCCGGTCAGCCAGGCGCACCAACTCGGGAAAGCGCACCACACTGTTGCAGGCCAGACAGGGGTTGGGCGTTTCGGCCAAAAGGAAGTCGGACACAAAGGGGTCGATGACCTGCTCGCGGAAGGGCTCTTCGACATTGCCCACCCAATGCGGCGCATCAAAACTGTGGGCCAGGCGCCGGGCGTCATCAATGGCTTCCAGAGAGCAGCAGGATTTTTCCGTGAGGTCGATCTGGTCTTCGCTGTAGCAGAAATTCTTGAAGGTCACGCACTGGACATCACATTCCAGGGCCTTGAGCAGAGCCAGGGTCACCGCACTGTCGACCCCACCACTGATCCCGAGCAGGACCCCGGTGCCGGGCGGCAATTGCCGCCGCAGCACATCAGGAATCTCGAGCGGGAAGGTCACTTCACCGCACCGACAGCCGGGGCATTCATCAGGTCCCGCACAATCTTGACGTTGTCCCGCGACCGCTGTCCGATGTCACCCTCGGGATCATACTTGGAAGCCAACTCCCACTCGGCAATGGCTTCGCGGTAGATTTTTTCCTCGGCGAACATGATCGCGATGTTGTAATGGGCCAGGGCGCTGTGCTCGTTGTATTCCAGCACGGTATTGAACTCGTTCATCGCATCCTTGACCCGCCGTTGGCGCAGGTACAGCGAGCCCAGATTGCAGCGGGCCTTCTCGTCAGTCGGATCGACATCCAGGGCCATCAGGTAATAGCGTTTGGCGTTGGCCAGGCGGCCGTCACGCTCCTGGCGACTGCCCATCTGCTCGGCCCGGTCATCCCACAGCGATCCCAGGTTCACCATGGGCTCCAGGAAAGTGCTGTCCTGGGCCACTGCCGTATTAAAATAAACATCGGCGCTGTCCAGCCAGGCATTCACTGTGACGTCGCCCCACCCCACGGTGCGGGCCGAATCGCCGGCCATGGCATAGAAGCGGTTGCCCAGCAGATAATTGGCAAAGGCGTTGTCGGGCGCCTCGCCCCGGGCCAGCACATGCAGGGTATCATCCAGGGCCTGGCCTTCAAGAATGGCCGTGCGCGAGATAAACTTGTCCAGCGGGGTTTCCGGAACCTCTTCTTTGCAACCGGACAACAGCGCCGTCATGGCCACCAGGGCCCACATGACCAGGATCAGTTTGCGATTCATCCCTCAACTCCTTGCTCGTGAAACGGTCTACCACCAGGCCTCGAGGCCGGTGATGGAAATGCCCATTCGGTACACATCACTCTTGACGCCGTTTTTCTCCAGGTCACCGATCACCCCGTAGGAAAACGAAATATCCAACTGCCCCAGGCCTTGTCCAAATGCGAATCCGGTGCCGATACTTGCGGTGTATTCGTCGATGGGTTCGCCACCGACCCGATATCCCCAGCGATGATAGTTGGCCCCCAGGCGCAGCGGCAGGTTTTTCATGCCCGCGCGTCGCTCATTGGCCTTCAGGCGCTCGAGGCCGAAGCCCAGCGTCTGTTCGTCTTCCATGTCTGCGGCCCAGGCGTCGTTGCCGCGGAAATCACTGAAGGGCATGTACTGCGCATCGGCCCCGATTTGCCAACGCTTGGCGAAACGAAACTGGAAGCCCGCCATGTATTCTTCCGGCATGTGCATGTCCCAGGATTCGGTGTAGCGCGAGGTCACGCCCACCACCTGCACCGTACGATCGACACCCAGATCATAGGCCGGCGTCCAGGACGCGCCCATGCTCAAGCGTTCAAACGGTTTCCACAGGACGCCCAGCGTATATGACGTGCCGCGAAACAAGTCCTTGGTTTCCTTGAAGGTCGGATCGACTCCAACTTCGTCGAAGGCTTCGTTGAAGTTCTCGAGAATGGAGCCGCTCTCCAGATTCACCGCCGCCGCAAAAGACATCCGACCGAAGGGACGCCAAGCCACACCCAGCGGCACCTTGAAACGAGTGCCTTCCCGGATGACCACGGTGCCGCCTTCAATGACGCTGCCATCGACGACCCACGAGGTGGTGTCCCGCGAATCCCACCGCGTGCTGCCATTCATGCTGAAGCCCGCCGTTATGCCCAGGCGGTTTTTCTTCACCGGCAAGGCAAACTGCAGCCCTGGCGAGTAGACACCGGAAGTCTGGCGCACACCTTCGGGACCTTCCGAGTCGGCCAACTCGCCGTAGCCCGTATACTTCAGCACCATGTGCCGCAGATAAGTCAGCGAGGCGATGTTCTTGAAACCCGGATGGGTGGTATCGGCCACGGCCATGCCCCAGCCACCACGCGCCACCATGCGGGCATCATCGGGAGTGATGCGCTGGCCGATGTTCGCGCCGGCCATGGGGGTCTGTGCCGCAGCGCCCGCGGTCATCAACAGCATCAGCAGGATCACGCCCAGGGATGTGTTCAGATTTTTCAATTGCCGGCCCCACTCAGTTCGTCGACCACGCTGTACCAGATCTTCAACTTGGGTCGGTTGGCCGGGTCCGGATCATTCAACCCCAGAAAGTTCATCTGCCGGAAATAATAACTCGGCTCGGTCACATCGGGCGGCCGACTACCGAAAGGAAAAATCCCGGGATCTTCCACCCCACTGAGCAGGAATCCCCGCGACTCCTCATTCACCCGGTTGACCGCGCGCCGAATGCCCGTGGTGATGGGAAATTCAATCCCGTAATCTGTATTGGGCCGCAGGTTGGCGCGGTAGTCCAGCGGATACACCCGCGTGCTGTCCCCAATGGTCGATACGTCCAGGCGCCCCGAAGGGTCGTCCATGACGCTCGCGACGATCTCGGAAATCATCACCGAAAAATCCGGTCCAAAACTGCGACTGGTATCATTGACCACTGACAGGACCGCGCGGTTGATCACCGCATTGGTCGGCAGTTGGGACAAGTCAAACCGCAGGGTGGGGTAGTTGCGCAAACCCGTGCGCAAGACAAAGCCATCGGCGGCCTCGGGCTGGGTCTGCGGGGCCTCAGCCACCGCCTCATAGATCGTCGCGTCGTTGTCGCCCGACACCAGCGTGCTTTCGGAATCGCCAAAATCCACGATGAGATTGGGGCCCGGCAACGTTCCGGCACCCAGAGCCGGCAACTCCGAGGCAAAGAGCCACTCCTTGGACGCGAACCCAACCATGCCCGGATCAGACAAATCACCCAGTTCGACAAACAGGCCAACCTTCACACCGCCGTTGACCCAGCGCAGAAAGGTCGGGATGTCCAGGTCCAGGAAAAGTTCCAAACCTATTTTTCCCTCAAAGAAATCATTGTTGATCGCCGCAGTATTAAAAGCCGGAACCGTCCCTGGATAATCGGCCACCTGGGAATTCTCGAAAGGCGAATCCAGTTCGTGCACGAAGAAATACAGCGTGGTCGGATACCCGGTCGGCACAAGAGTCGTGTCCGGTTCGAGGGTCGTCCCGGTGATGATCGTTTCCACCGGGCTATAGATCTTGTATTTCGTCAGGCTCAACTTCACCGTATTGATGTTCTCTTCGGTGTAATCTTCAGCCGGATGAGCTTCGGTAAAAATGTCACTGAAGTCGAAATTCACCACGAACGAAGTTTCGTTCCCGCCTTCATCGCCCAGATACAACGTGGGCAGATCCTGGATCAATTCGTCGGAATCATCAACCCGCAGGCCGGCGAATGATTCGATCGCCGCGATTTCCAGAAACGACAGGGTCGAATCGATCTGGTTGTCGATCAGTCCACCACCGAGGGGATTGGCGGGATCATTGGTGCAACCGCCGACCGCCAGCACGGCGGCCCAAATCAGGGCCACCACCGCAGCAGCCAATACCACCGGGCGCCGTCCCGGACTGCTTGTCCTCGTCGCGACACAAGAATCCTTCAACGCGAAACTCCTCTGTGATTCATCGCTACGTATCATTGGCCTGTTGCCCCCCGGGCCGACAGGCTCACGCGGGTGAACCCGCTCTGTTTTATGGTATCGATCAGTCCGACAACCTTGCCATGGGCCGCGCTCTCGTCCGCCCGCAGCACCATGCGGTCCTCGGTGGACGAGGTCCGCAACTGCCCAAGAAGTTCGGCCAGATGGTCTTCGTCAACCAAAGTATCGTTCAGGTAGATCTCACCGGCGCTTGTCAGGTACAAAACACTCGGCGTATCGACCGTCTCGGTGGCCGTTGCCGAACGCGGCAAAACCAGGTTGATGGCCGGCTGATTCTTGAAGGTCGAAGTGACCATGAAGAAGATCAGCAAGAGAAACATCACGTCGATCAACGTCGTGACGTTGATGATCATCCCGCGGCCCCTTTTTTCGGCGCGGAATTTCATGAGGCCGACCGCTCTGCGGCCTTGCGCTCCAGGGTCCGGCGGCGCAAGGTGTCCAGCACCTTGGAAGCATAGTATTCCAGGTCAAAAATGATCCGATCAGCCCGGCCGCTCAGCCAGTTGTGGGCCACCAGGGCCGGGATACCAATGATCAGTCCGGCCGCCGTGGTCACCATGGCCTCACTGATGCCACTGGAGAGGGTCTCAGGATTGCCCAGCCCCGCCAGCGAGATTGTCCCAAAGACGCGGATCATACCCAGCACCGTACCGAGCAGCCCGAGCAGCGGCGAGACGGCCGCCACGGTTTCCAGAATGCCCAGGCGGCGGGTCAGGCGGGTGGCTTCCTGCCGGCCTGCCTCTTCCAGCACATCGCGCATGATCGTCCAGTCATTGTCCGCGTGATCAAGCCCCGCCCTGACCACATTGGCAAAGGGCCCCGGCTTGCGTTCACAGATAGCATAGGCCACGGACAAGTCGTTGCTGGCCGAGAGAGATTCGACGGCACCGGCAATTTCGGGCACGACAACCTTGCCCTGCCTCAGCACCAGGGCCCGTTCGATGATAACGGTCAGCCCAATCAGGGACGCGAGCGAAATCGGAATCATCATATAGCGCCCGGCCAGAATCATTTCCCACATGGACTATCAAACCTCCGCTGGTAAAAAATGGCCGAAGCACGCGCTTCTGCCGGTCGACTCCACCTCAACGCCGAAACGCAGGATAGTGCAGACTCAGGGTGATCACAAGATTCTCTTCCGGAAAGTGCTCCGGCAAGGGCAAATAGGGGGCAAACGCCTTCAGGGCCGCCAAAGACGCGGCGTGCAGCGACTCGTGTCCATCCTGGTCCAACATCACCATGCTGCTGGGCCGACCATCCTTTTCAACCACCAAACGGATGACCGTCGTGCCGTTGATCAGGCCCAACCGGTAGGCGTAGGGCGAAACCCAGTGCCGATGCAGCTCATTGCCAAATACCTGAATCCAGGGCGCCCAGTCCCACTGCACGGTGCTGAGTTGGAATTCGTCAATAACCGCCACACCCGAAGTCATCGAACCCGAGGCCGGCTGGTTAAAATCGAAACCGCGGTCGCCGGTCGATCCTTCTTCACCCTGTTTCAGGATCGAAGGATTGCTCCGGCCGCCCCACCAGTTCTCCAGGTCAGGGCTCTCTTCGGTAATCTCGTCGGCTCCGGCGCCTTCTGATTGTCCCCCCGGATCTTTCTCTTCCTCGGGCAGGGCCCACTCACCGCCCGGTTCCTGATGGTCTCCGTCGACTTCTGCCACCGCCTCGGCCGTGCCTTGGGCACCACTTTCCTGTTGGCTGGTGGCCGGTTTGTTCTCCGGCTGAGGCTGCTGGGAGTATTCCACTCCACCAGCGCCATTCAACTCTTGCTTGCGGATCGCCACCATGTCGAATTCGCCATCTTCGTCCGCCGAGGGCTGGTCCGAATCGCCCAGCTTGTTGTCCGCCGCCACCGAATGATACAAGGCCAGATAATCCGGATCTTCAGGGGCTTCCTCGGCGGCATGGCGCTCAGGCACCGAGACGTAGGTTTTGGGCTGTTCGCTCTGCGGGCCCTCCTCATCCGGAAATGCCTCGAAGACCAGCTCCACATCCTGGCTCGTATCACGCAGAGGCACGTCTTCGGCGGTGGGCTTGAAGGACAGATTCCAGGTTGAGCCCACCAGCAGGACATGCAAAAGCACTGAGGCGGCTACTGCGCCCCAAATGACTTTGTTCTCCTGTGTCATGCCGCCGGTATAACCCGGCGCCTGGAGCTTCAATTCCGTCAACGGTTTTGTCCTTTTTGCCCTGTACGGCCAGAGAGGTCCATCTGGTGGGGAAAATGTACCTTGTCGAGCCTCTCAATGCCAACCCGGGTTGACGAATGGCCCGACCGGGTTCATCCTTGGCCGATAGGCTCACAACCCGGCCCCGGAGGCAGAGTTCCCAATGGATGTGCAACAATTCCTGAACGCGTTACCCTCGCAGGAGCGGGATCTGGTCCAACCTGGGGCTTCTTTGCGCGAATTGACGACCTTGCGGGTCGGAGGCCCCGCAGCCCTCGTATGCCCGGTCCATACGCCGGATCAGGCCCGCCGGTTCCAGGCCGTTGCCAGTGAAGCTGGGCTCCCCCAGTTCATCCTCGGCGGAGGCAGCAACATTCTGGCCGATGATCGCGGTTTCAATGGCGTCGTGCTCAAGGTCGCCGCCGACAACCTGTTGCAGCAGGGCGAGATCATCACCGCCGGAGCCGGCCTCAATTTCGATCATCTCATTGCCCGCAGCCTGGATATGGGCCTGACCGGCCTGGAATTCGCCAGCGGCATCCCCGGTACTCTCGGTGGTGCCATTGTAGGCAATGCCGGCTGTTACGGCCACGAAATCGGGGAATTCCTGCTCGAGGCGGTGGTTTTGGGTCCCGATGGCGTGGTTCAGACGGTGGGACCAGAGGCATTCGGCTTCCGCTATCGCGAAACTGATCTGCGCGAAACCGGCCATGTGGTGCTCGAAGCGCGGCTGCAACTGCACCGGGGCGATGTGCACGCGGCAGCCGATAGCCGGGCCGAAAAAATCGCGGACCGCCGTCGCAAACACCCCGTCGACCTGCCGAGCGCCGGCAGTTGGTTCCGCAACCTGCCCGCCCCCGCGCCGGGCGAGCGCCGCCAGGCCGCCGGCCATTTCCTGGAACAGGCCGCAGTCCAGCAAATGAGCGAAGGCGACGCCCACGTTTTTACCAAACACGCCAACATGATCGTCAACATGGGACAGGCCACCAGCGAGGATGTCCTCAAGCTGGCGGCCCGGATGAAAGAAGCGGTCGCCGAAAAATTCGATCTCACCCTGGACGAAGAGGTGCGTTACCTCTCGGACACCACTATTTGATCAGCATCAGTTTCCGGCTGAGCACGCCGCCATCAGCTTCGATCCGCAGAAAATATATTCCGGCACTGACCGGCCCGGCGGCATCGCGCCCATCCCAGCGCACCAAATGCTCCCCGGCCGGATATTGGCCCTCGGCCAAAGTTCTCACGTGGCGCCCGGCCAAATTGTAGACACCCACCTTCACCACTCCACTGCGCCCCAGGGAGAAACGGGCCTGCACCGCGGGATTGAAAGGATTGGGCCACGGCTCGGCCTGCCAGGCCAAGCGGGGCATGAGTTCAGCTCCGGCCTGGCCACATCCGGAGGCCAGGGTCCAGGTCTCGGTCTCCCGGTCAGCTCCGGAACCAACGGTCAAGCGCGCCATGAGCGGCCCATCGGTTGGGCTCCCCCAGCGGCTGATCTCGCTCGCTGCCAACTGCAACAGCCAGGTTCCGGCCTCGAATTCGACCGTGCCCAGCTCGGCGTTGCCGTTGACCATCACCTGCTGCCACTGTCCGCCGCGCCCCATTTCCAGGCTCCAGGGCCCCGGGCGGTCGGGCTCGACCCTCAGCAACATCTGTTCGCCCTGGCATTCGGCCTCCAGGGCGGTCGGGGCCACGGCCACCTCCTGGGGATCAACATTCAACAACGTCAACCCCAACAGCAGTGAACGGTCCAGGGCCAGGATGTCCGGCACTCCGTCCAGATTAAAATCCACCACACCGATGCCGGAAATTTCGGGTCCGCCCTGAATTTCGGCCGCCTGGGCATAGCTCCATTCGGCCACCCCAAAAACCAATCCCAACCGGCCCGCGACCTGTAAATTCACCAGCACGTCCTGCCGCCCATCGAGGTCGAAGTCGGCCAGCAAAAGACCGGCCGGCTGATCAGGCAAGGCATGGCTACCGATGCGCCGAATCAAGACGCCGGCCCCGCCATTTTCAAAGAAAGACAGCGACTGTTCGGCGCGATTGGCCACCACCACGTCGTCATCCCCGTCGCCATCCAGATCGCCGGTCGCCATCTGCAACGCACCGGCGCCGGCGTTGACAAACGATTGTTCGCCAAATTCGCCCGCGCCCTGATTGGTCTTGGTCCAGACCCGATTCAGGCCATCGGTGGCCGCCACATCCAGCAGGCCGTCACCGTTGAGGTCCATCGGCACGATCCAATCGGCCGGATTGTCAAAACCAAACGAGGTGCCCAGGTTCAGCGTCCCGTCACCGTTGCCAAGCATGACCGTCACGCCCAGACTTTCCTGGGTCAGCACGAGCAGGTCCAGGTTCAGGTCGGCATCCAGGTCGCCAGCGGCAACAAAGAAGGGAAAATCACCGGACGGCGTGCGCGACAAAACCGTAAAGCCCGTCGCCAGATCAAAATCCATCACGACCACTTCGGCGGCAATGAAGTCCAGCGCCACCAATTCCAAGGCGGGGTCGGCATCCATGTTCTCGGCCAAAATGCGTCCGGAGATGAAACCCAGGTCCCAGGTCAGGCCCGACAGCGACAAGGCGCCAGTCGGTGTGCCCTGGAACAGGGTCATCGTTGTGCCCTCGGCATCGGCGATCAACAGGTCCTCGTTGCCATCGCCATCCAGATCACGACTGACAAAAGAACCCGGGGTTGTGTCAAGGCTCAGGGCCGGGAAGCCCCAGAAGCCCGGTTGACCATTGCCCAGCATTCCGGTCAGCAACTCGGTATCCCCACCGACAGTGACCAGATCTTCCAGGCTGTCCCCGTCCAAATCCGCAAAAGCAAAATCGTGGGGCCGGCAGCCGGGATAGTAGGTATCAACGCGAGCCCACTGACCATCACTGAGGCTCGCGAATTCCAACAAGCCCCGCTCAAAACTCGAGGTGAACAGTCCCGGCGTACCATCCGGCAAGGTCCGCAGATGCATGGCGCTGGCGGTCAGGGTCAGATCCACCCGGTCCACTTCCCCGAGCACCCCGGCCGACTCACTGTAAAACACGACCTGTGGCTCACCGGAAAGGGCCACCGCCAGTTCATCCCGACCGTCCCCATCCAGATCATGGGCCGCCACCAACCCCGGAGCCTCCGGCAGGGTCACGGTTTCCAGAAGATAGGACGCATCGGGTTGGCGTCGAAAAATCCCCAGGGTCCCCGACAAGGGCCCGGCATTGGCGACCACCAATTCCCGAATAGCATCGCCGTCCAAATCGATCCCCACCAGACTGGCGGGCTGGTCGCCGCCATCAATCGTGCTGGAGACATTCCACTGTCCGTCGCTTTCAGCCAAAAAAACCACCCGGTCGGTACCCGGCAGGGCCACCCCGAGCTCCCACGGCCCGGTCAGCGCGTTGCCCACAAAAGCCACGCCGCCGGGATCCTCTTCCAACGCCACTTCATGGGCGATCTCCAGGAAGGGGTAGATGTCATTCACTTGGACAAATACCAGACGGTCAGGATTGGCCAGCCCCACCACCAGTCCTATCTCCTGCACCGGCAGCCCCAACCATGGGGTAATCGTCATCACTTCACCGCCCACAAAAAAGCGGTGCAATATCGTATAGGACCGGCTTTCCGTGTTGTACCGATTCAAATTCAGAAAACCCTCGCTGCTCCCGGAGACAAAATAGTCGCGGTCCGCACCTGGCAGACGAACTTTCAGGGCACTCAGGGAAGCCCCATCCTGAGGCAGGGAAACCGGACCGGGAAATTCCACAGCCTGAACCGAAGCCGCCCACAGGAGCCAGCCCAGCAGAAAAAACAGGAAAAATGAATGGCCCGAACCATGGCACAGGCTTCTGGTCCGGCTTGAGACCCGGATTTGGCGCTGGCGGTGTTCAGAGGCGTGTGAGCTCAAAAATGATCTCTTTCATTGGCGTCAGGGGTTTCCCTCATAATACGGATATCACGCCCATGCGCCAAAAGGGTTGCCATTAATTATTGACACTCAAGGCGCCGCGCCTGAAATTAATCCACTAGACTTTATGGCTGCATCCCCGCAAGCCCCGGGCATTGCCCCGGACAGGAGCCGATTCATGTCCCGAAAAACATTGTCCGCGTTGTGCCTGCTGGCTTTCGTCATGTCCTGTACTGCCGTCCTGGCGCAGGACCCTGCCGAAGAAGCCGAAACGAAGACCGACCAGACATCTGGCAAGACCTTTAAGCTGTTGCGCGGTGATGCTGCGGCCAGAGATCTGGACCTGGCTGAAGAAGCTGCCGCAGTCTGGGACCCGGTTATCAGGGCCGGCGACGTTGAAATCAGCCTGGCCGTCGGCTTCATGAGCATGAATACGACTCTGCTGCAGCACGACCAGATGATTTACAAGTACAACACCGAAGCCACTTTCTGGGGTGATGTGGAGTTGAAGGGCCAAAGCGCTTTTGCCCCCACCCTGCGTATCGGTTATGGCCTGACCAACTGGTTCGGTCTCGAATCCTGGTTCGGTGTCGGCATCTCGGAATACACCTCGAGCATCTCCAACACCCACAGCCGCAAAAACGAGCCGGGCGCGCCGGTGGTGGACAATCCCCCCCTGGGCGAGTTTGACGCCGAACGCCGTTCCCTGATTACCCTGCAGGCCGGTCTCAATGCAACGATCTACCCGCTGGCCATCGGCGGTGACGGCACCGGTCGCTTGCACCCCTACCTGACCGGCGGCGTGGGGAACATGTGGTACAGCATGAACTCCAACTACACCAAAGGCACGGCCTCGGCCATGGACCTGAACTTCGGTGGGGGCCTGCGCCTGCTGGCCGACAAGAACATTTCGGTGCGGCTCGAAGTCCTGATGCACCGCAATACCCTGGAGTGGACGCCCGCCGACTACTTCCTGGAACTCAATGAAGGAACCACACTCGTGCCCCTGAACGAGTACCCGGTGCAGGCCGATGACTCCATTGGCGAGCAGCCCATTGAAAAATTCGCCGACAACGCCATGAATCTCCTGCACTGGACCATTGGAGTGCAGGGCAGCTTCTAGATTCCGGACTACGGGCTTGAGAGGGTGGCCCATGGCCACCCTCTTTTTTTATGCCGGAATCTTCAGACCAGCAAAACCTCCCGCCGAAACTCCAGCGCCTCCCGCACATGGTCACCACTGATGATACCGGCGCCGTCAAGAGCCGCTGCCGTGGCCGCTACGGCCACACAACGCTCCACCCCACGCAGGGACAGGCCCAGAGGTTGGCGCGCCCCATCGAGGAAGTGGGCTGCTGTCTGGCTCAAGCGGCCCACCAACGGCTCCTGCCTCCACTCCCTCAACATTGCCCCGGCCCGGACCAGGTCTGAGCGGCGCGGGCAGTCCCGCCAGTTGTCTCCCTGCGGGCTTGGCTTCTGGTTCATGTCCCTCGTCAGAAATGCCCCTTCCCAGGCGCCCACTTCCAAAAAAATGTCGATACGGTCCAGAAGCGGCCCCGACAGCCGCGTGCGGTGTCGCTTGATATCGGCCGCGTTGCAAGTGCAGGCCCGCGTCTCGCTGCCCAGAAAACCACAACGGCAAGGATTCATGGCCGCCACCAGTTGAAAATTTGCCGGATAGGTCCGGGCCCCGGTTCCCCTGACCATCGTCACCCGGGCGTCCTCCAGGGGCTCTCGCAAGCCATCGAGAACTGCAGGCGCGAACTCGGACACTTCATCCAGGAAAAGCACGCCTTCGTGGGCCAGCGTCACCTCGCCCGGCCGCAGGCCGCCCCCACCGCCGACCAACCCCGCGCGGGTGACCGAATGGTGGGGCGCCCGAAAGGGGCGCTTCTGCACCAACCCCAGGCCGGGACTGCGACCGACCGCGCTGTGGATCCGGGTCACCTCGAGGGCTTCGGCGCGGGACAGTGGCGACCCCAGTTGCCCCAGCGCGCGAGCCAGCCGGGTCTTGCCCGTCCCAGGCGGCCCCACCAACAGGCAATGATGCCCCCCGGCGGCGGCCATCACCGCGCCCTTGCGCACCAAAGGCTGCCCCGCCAAGTCGGACCACAGCAGATCCGTGTCTGCTGGCGCCGCCTGCCCCCGGTCTGGTTTTGCGCTTGGCAGCACCGTTGCTTCGCCCGGGCCGGCTCCGCCCTCCCACCACGCCACCGCCTCAGCCAGGCTGTGCACGCCAACAGCCTCAACAGCAGACACGAGTCGGGCTTCGGCCACCTGGGTCAACGGCACCACCACCTGGGTGCAGCCGGCGGCCGCCGCCTCCATCACCATGGCCAGCAGCCCACGCACCGGCCGCACTTCCCCGAACAACGACAACTCGCCCAGGAACGTGGCCCCAGTGCGTTCTGTCGGTCCCAATCGAATGGCCCGGCCGGCCGCCAGCACGCCCACGGCCATGGCCAGGTCGCAGGAAGCGCCGGTCTTGCGCACTCCAGCCGGCGCCAGGTTCACGGTGATCTTGCCCAGGGGAACTTTCTGGCCGCTGTTGCGCAGGGCCGACAATACCCGCTCGCGACTTTCGCGCACCTCGGCATTGGGCAAGCCCACCAGATGAAAACCGGGCAGGCCCCGGCTGATGTCGATTTCGGCGGTCACGGCGATGCCGTCGATGCCCTCCAGGGCACCGGTACGGATGCGCGCAGTCCTGCGAACGGCCATGAGACTCTCCCCGGTTCGTAATTTTGAGGAGGCAGAAGGCAAGAGGCACGCCAGGTGCGCAAAGGTCCGGCAACGGCCTCAGGCCGCGAGTAGGCCTAGCGACGCTGGCGCCCGGATGGATACCCTGGATGCCATGGGTGGCGGGAGTGTCAATCGGTAGCGGCAGCTGAGACAAAAAAGCGGGAACCCCAAACAGGGCTCCCGCAATTGTTCAACATCCGTTCCCCCGTGGAGTCAAATCAGACCAGCGGGGTCAAATCAGACCCGCGGAGTCAAATCAGTCCAGTGGGGTCAGATCAGAATCTTTCTTACAGGTCGCAAGGACGAACGGTCTTGCGGCCGTTCTCAATCGCACGCTTCTCGGCAGCACCGATCAGGTCGCGCACCTTGGCATCCAGGGCCTCGTAGAATTCGCCGGACACGTTGCATTCCTTGACGGATTCCTTG
>CAZLUL010000092.1:0-15184 GCA_964562635.1 uncultured Fibrobacteraceae bacterium
ACTCGCACATGGCGTTGGGGCTCTATTACTATCGTTGCTTCCGCGACTACGACCGTGCCTTGGCCCAAATCGATATGGCTGGGCGCGACCGCCCCAACGACACCGATGTTCTTTCGTGGAAAGCGACACTGAATAAGCGACAGGGTAATCTTGATGAGGCCATCAGGCTCAACACGCGCGTGCTCGAACTGGATCCGATGGATCATTCAGCGGCACAGGAACTCGGCACTTCCCACTATCTCTACCGGAATTACGCGGACTCGATCGCCGCGTACGAACGCGCCATCTCCATCTCTCCCGATGTGGCAGGCTCTTATTATTTCCAGACGCGTGCCTTTTTAGCTTGGCGAGGCGACATCAAGGCGATCCGGCGAGTCCTCGAACGCATGCCTTCGACGGACCATGAGCTTGCTGAAGGCTATCGATTCGAGCTCGAATATTTCGACGGCCAGTACCAGGCTGCGCTTGAGCTGGCAGACTCTTTCCCCGAATTTTATGAAGACCAGATCTCTCTCCGTTCACGAGCGGCTAAACAAGCCCTCTGCTACGAAGCTATGGGGGACACGGCTCGGGCTCGATCAGCTCGTGAAGACGCCGTGGAGTTTTTGGAGAAGAGAGTGGCGGAATCCCCGTCGGACTTCCGCCCGTACTCGGATCTGGGACCGATCCTGGCTGCTCTTGGTCGCAAGGATCCAGCGATCGCCGCGGCCAGGCGCGCTGTGGAACTGATGCCCAGTTCCACGGATGCTGAAGCTGCTGTTTGGCCGGCCAACAATCTCGCGTTGACCTACGCAATCCTCGGCGAGTACGACACGGCTCGAATGCTGGCGGAAGAGCGGCTGCAGGCCCGTCCCGGCGTCTTGTCGATTCCGTTGATGCGTTTGGACCCGCGCTGGAGCGGGTTTGTTGCGAGTTCGGAGTTTCAGGAGCTGGTGGAGCGCTAAGATCCGGACCGAGCTGCCCGCCGCGCCGCCCGCTGAAGCGAAACCCACCGCAATAACAACCCCAGACCAATCAACCCAATCGGCCCCACATACACGATCGCGACGTAGAGCCAGTCGATGGGGTCGGCCTGAACAGCGTAGAGCCCGGCCCCGAAGTAACCCAACGCGGAAATCACCAGCGTGAGACCACCGATGCCCATGGCCACCGGTGTGGAGCGGACCATCTTGAACGGGGCGTCCATGCCCTTGCGGCGCGACTGGATGTAGGAAAGTGCGATGAAGACGTAGGGCACGACCACCGCCAGGGCCGCCAGGTCATTGAGCAGTGCGATAAAGCTCTCGGACCCCGACCGGCCGGCCAGGATGGAAAACAGCGGGATCAAGGTGATGGCCACAACGACAAATGCCTGGGACCACAGCGCCTGCACGTGGGTGCCTTGCCCGTCCCTGCGGGTGAGCAGCCGGGGAAAAGTTCCGGCCGGAACCTCGGCAAACATGGCGCGAATCGGCGACTCCATCCAGACGACGTAGCTGGCGATGGACGCCAGAACGACAATCGACAGGCAGGCTCTGGAGACAGCCTCTCCAGGCAGGCCAAGAATTTCGCCCAGCCCGCGCCAGATCTCGTACATGCCCGTGGCCTTGGTCAGGACTCCGACTTCGACCAGGAACGTGACCGAGACCGTACCCAGGATATAGACTCCGCCGATCAGCAGGGTGGAAAGAAGGATGGCCCGGGGGACATTCCGGCCAGGATTCTTCGTTTGCTTGACATAGGGCGCCGCCACTTCGGCGCCTGAAACGGCGAAGAGCAACCAGGCGAAGGTCGAAAAATAGCTGAGGTCGAAGGCCGGAACCAGAGCCGCTCCGCTGTAGGTGGTGGCGGGACTCCGCACGCCGAAAATCACAAAGACCACCGGCACAACGATCAACAGGAATGACAGAGCCAGGACCAGCCGTCCGCCCCAGTCGGCGAAACGGGAGAAAACCCGCACCCCGGATGAGCTGACGAAGGTGAGCCCGAGGCAGATCGCGGCGCCCAGCAGAGGAAGCAGCACGGCGGCGGATTCGAAGACGTCACGGCCCGTGAGAGCCAGGGAGATCCGGATCGGCAGCCGACTGAAAACCATCTGCAGGTAGATCAGGTTGGAGACGAAGTAGGACCAGGTGCCAACAAAAGCCCAGGTGGGCCCGAGGCCTTTGCGCATGTAGCTGTAGATGCCGCCGGTCTCACTGCCGGAGTCCGACGCGAATTCGGCCAGAATCATCGCCAGCGGCAGAAAATAGAGCACGGCAACGCCGATCCACGAAGGAATCGCGGCCAGGCCCATCTCGACGAGGTTGTCGCTGATGTTGGTGATGCCGATCGTCGCCACGACGATGAGCATGCTCACTCTGGAGACCGACATTTTGCGTTGGCTTGCTGCGGTATGGATTATTGTGCCGATCTATTTTTCCAACGTCAGCAGCCAAATGTCAGATATTTCGGCTGACTGGTTGACGATGGCCTTGTCGTGGACCTCGGCCATGCCACCCTTGCCCAAGGGGCCTTTGATTTTGCAATGGGCCAGTTTGTCGCCGGGTTGCATGAAGACTCCATGAAGAAGGTGTGGAAGCAGCAATCAGGATAGTTTTAAACCCCTTAGCTGTCCACCGGGGATGATTGGGTTGCCTTCTCTAACCCGTGCCAGCCCCTGGTCAACGCCAATTGGGGAATTTCGGATACCGTCAGGACTTGTCGCGCAATTTAGCGAGGGATTGGGGTTCACAGAGCACTTTTTTGGACCCTGCCGCGCGCCCGCAGTCGAGGCAAACGTGGGTCGGGTGTTCGACCAGGGCGAGCAGGGTGGCCGATTCCTTGCGGATTCTCGACTTGGTCCACTTGCACAACACCTCGCTGGATTTTCCCATTCCTGATCTCCACTGTTTCTATTGTTGAAGTCCATTGACGTTTTCTGGCGACCAGAACCGTGACCAATACCGCGGCCTACCGCCAGAGCAATCGCGCGGCGAAGGCGACGGCAACCAGGAGCACCAGCCGGCGCAACCACTCGTGGCCCTTGCTGACCGCAAGTTGGCTGCCCAACCAGCCGCCGGTGGCGTTGCCCAGGGCCAGGGCCAGGCCGAGCCCCCAATCCACCTGGCCCGCGCGCACAAAAACAACGAGCGCAGCCACCGTGTAGACCATCACCACAAACACTTTGACGGCGTTGATGCGCACCATGTCCAGGCCGTGCACCAGCAGGCCCGTGATGATGAGGAAACCCACCCCGGCCTGGATGAAGCCGCCGTAGACGCCGACTCCCAGAAAGATAAGAGCGAGGGCGGCCATGCGCCCGCGGGTGAGGGTCGCCGGATCAAATTTCAGGCGTTTGGCCGGATCCACCAGCATCAGTACGCAGACACCGATCATCACTCCGGCCAGGATGCGCCGGAACGCCTCGTCGCTCACGTCGATGGCCAGTTTGGCCCCCAGGATACTGCCCACCAAGGCAGGCACGGTGCAGATGAGGGCCAGTTTCATCGGCAGCACGCGGCGATGCCTGAACCCCTGCACCGCCACGATGTTCTGGACCAGAATGGCCACGCGGTTGGTTCCGTTGGCCATGGCCGTGGGCAGGCCCAGAAAGATCAGCACAGGCAGGGTCAGCAGCGAGCCGCCTCCGGCCAGCACGTTCAGCACCCCGGCCACCGTGCCGACGGCGAACAGGAGAACGACCTGCCAAAGCTCCACGGTATCGAACATTTCCAGGGCTCTCCCGGTCGCGTGGCGGATGCGGAATTCCGGCACATGGTGAATGGATGTGCGGACAAAATATCACACGGTGGGCGGCGATGTCGCCGATGAATCCAATCAGGACGAAGCCCCCCAAGCCATCCGGGCCTGCTCGGGACTCATGTAGGCTGCGGTCCCCAGCACCATGCCGGGTTGCACTGAAACTCCAAATGTCGTGGGGGAAGAGTAGAAAACAGGATACTGTTGATTTTTGAACTGGAAGATTCGAGCGTTTCGATTTAGTGTCACGCTCGACCGGCCGGAACGCCAACATGACGGGCTTGGATTTGGGTATCGTGGGCCAGAACACCGGGTCCTTCACCGGCCTGCAATGGACGCCGGTCGGCATGGTCGACGGTGATTTCACCGGTTGGCAGAACAGCTGGCTCGCCGCCGTCACCAAGGGCAACATGCAGGGCCTTCAGATGGGGGCCTACACCAAGTCTGGCGGCGGTTCGTCGGGTATCCAACTCGGCCTTCTCAACACCTCCGACGACTTCAGCGGCCTGCAAGTGGGCGTCGTGAACATCACCGAGGTCATGCGCAGTGGCTTGCAGATCGGTCTCATCAATATCATCAAGAGTAAAGAAAAATTGAAGGTCTTCCCGTTCGTCAACTGGACCTTCTGATACCACACGGTTGGGGTGCAGAAGTCAGTCCTGAGTCAGGGTGAAGGTGTCTTCGCGCAACAAGCGCCGGTCCAGATAGACGCGCAATAGGTACTCGCCCGGTTCGCGTTGCTTGGTGAGCGAAGTGTTCAGGCGCGAATCAAGCGTGAATTGCGGTGCCGCCCCGTCGAGCGTATCGGCCCGCACCTTGTGCAGGTCCTCGGCATCGAGCCAGCGCACGACCGTACGGAAGGTTTCCGCCGCCACGGCTTCCTGCCGGACTTCGGCAAACCGGCGGTACATCTCGCGGCCGTCAGGCCGAATCCAGACCAGATGCACCGTGTAGTCTTTCCCTGCAGTGACATTGGTGAAATCAACCACGGCCTGAACCCGGGATTTTTCGGACATGCGGAACGTGGTGCCGACTCCGATGCGGCGGCCGGTCTTGCGGCCGATCTTGCGGCACAGCGTCACGTCGACCCCGAAGGCCGTGCTATCGGCCGAAGTGGTGAGCGAAGTGGTGGTCGGAGTGGCGTGGGCCTGGCGATAGTCAGAATCGGTGCAGGCGCCGAGGGCAAGCAAGATGAGACCGATTCCGAGGCCGGCCAACGTCGTGCGAAATTCCACCGGGAGCTCCTTCTGCGGGATCAGGAAACGGGCCGGTCCACCTGCCCGCCGCTGGCTGAAGCCAGAGGGGGCAGGTGGCGATACGACCTACTTCAACAAGGTCATCTTGCGGGTCAGCGTGCCGCTGTCCGTCACCAAGCGATAGAAGTAGAGGCCGGAGGCCGTCTGGCTGCCCTGGTTGTCCTTGCCGCTCCACACGATGTCGTGGGTGCCGGCCTCGCGGGACTCGTGCAGCAGGGTGCGGACCAGGCGCCCTTCCACGCTGTAGATTTTCAGCTGCACATCCTGCCGGGTGGGCAGGGCGAAGCGGATCGTCGTGCGCGGGTTGAAGGGATTGGGCGAATTCTGGGCCAGGGTCAGGCGGTTGACCGGTAGGTCGCCGACGGCCGTGGGCCCGTCGATGCTGAAATCCGCCGCCGAGACCGCTTCGGTGCTATTGCCCGCGCTGTCGTGGCAGATGACCTTCAGGCGATAGGTCGTGCCGATCAGGCCGTCCTTGGTCCAGCTCCACGTACCGTTGAAGGCGCCGCTGGCCAGGGCCCGGTCGAAGGTCGCGCCACTGTCGGAGCTGAGCAGGATTTCCACGTGCACGACCCCCACGTCGTCGCTCTGGCTCCAGGTGACATCCGAAGTGTCGCCGGGCAGGAACAATTCGCCGCCGTTGGGGCTGGTCAGGCCCACCACCGGCGCGGCGCTGTCCGTCAACAGGACCACGCTGGTCAGTTGGAACTCGTCCAGACCGGCTTCGACCACGGACCCGGAACCCAGGTCGCTGGCCATGAACCGCAGCCGCAACGAACTGCCCACCGTCAGGTGATCGGCCAGCACGAAGTTCATCTCCTGCCAGCTGCGGTTGCTGGTCGCGGTGTTTTCCAGGGCCACCCAGGTGCCCAGATCGTCCTGCGCCTGCACGACCCAGTTGTCCTGACCGGGACTGTTGCCTGTGTCGTTGGTGTACCAGCGGCGGTATTGCACCACCAGGCCAGTCGAGGCGCTGACGTCGAAGACCGGTGACTGTAAGGTCGTCGTGCCGCCGTCCACATCCTCGTTGCCCTGATTCGAACCGACCGGCGCCTGGCCCGTAACCCAGCACATGGTGCCCGGATCGCTGAAGTCGTCCTCCGGCGCCACTTCGGTCTCGGCGTTGAAGATGCCGTTGGGGTCGACATTGACCCACAGGCCGGCTGTGGCGTCGTCACTCAGGGTTCCGGCGCTCCAATCCGTCGCGTTTTCCATGTCGCTGGCATAGAGCACCGTCGTACCGGCGACCATGAAACTGTACACGTTGAAGGGCGCTCCGGCCGGTTCGCTGGTGGCGAAGTCCTGCAGATCGGTGCTCGTGAGCCAGTACTGGACCAGGGTGCTGTCCGGCTGGCCCGGGATCGAGGCCCGCCAAGTGTCAGTCGGCCCTTCGGCGACCAACGGCAACTCGAAGGGGCCGCCGGTCGCACTGGACGTGTAGTAGCAGTGCGTCGCGGCGACGCCGCTGTGGTCGCTGGCACTGAAAACGATGTCGTACGGGCCAACCGTATCGTTGGTGCTTTCGGGCTGCACCTGCAGGGTGATCGTCGGGCCGGCGATATCCGTCAGCGCGAAGTCGACCACCGTCTCGATGTCTTCCTCGATCAGCACGTTGCGCGTGGTGTCCGGGGCAAACGACGGGTGGTAGACCGCCACGTCGTAGGTGCCGATGGACAAGCCGCCCTGGTAGGCGCCGCTGATGTCGCTGAACAGGTTGACCGAACCGCCAATGACGTTGATAGTCGCGCCGTCGATGGGGGCACCGCCGAGGGCGTTGGTCACCACGCCCTGCAGCTTGCCCTGGACCTGGGGGACGATGGTGCGGAAGGTGATGGAGCGGCCGGCTCCGAGGGGCGCGGCACCGCCGGGATAGAGGTTGAAGTAGGAATAGAGCACGGCATCGTCGCGGGACTCGTTTTGGATGCCCACCGTGGCGTAGCCCGTTTCATAGTCGGTCTGGGTGATGCTCTGGTAGTTCATGGTGAGGATGCCGTCACCGGTGTCGCCGGCGCTGTAGGCCGGATCTGTCAGGATAACCTGGAAGGTCTCGGGCACGTCAGTGACGCCGTTGGCCACGTTGTCCCATTCGATGATCAGCCGGTGGTTGGCCGCGTCGTACCATTGATAGATGCCGCTGTTGCTGGCCCGCACGTAGAGATCATCCCAGTAGACGGCCACGAGGTTGTCGGGGGTGCCGGGGCTGGGCAGGGTCCAGTTGCGGTAGAGGCGCTGGTCGGTGCCGCCAAAGCTGATCCAGCCGTTGGAGCAGACGCTCAGCTTGGTGTGCACCTTGCCGTAGTAAGTGAAGGGGAAAGGCAGGTCCATGGTCAGGACGTCGTCCTGCCAGCGTCCGAAGTCCTGCAGGCCGACTTCGCTGCCCGCACCACCGGCGTCCGGCGCGATCTCGACCCAGTCGTAGACCGGGGCCCGGGCGTAGCCGGTGTCAGTGTCGTCGAAGGCGTAGTAGCCGTAGTTGTCCGGGCCGACCGGATCGGTGCTCACGGCGCTGCCTACGGTCACCAGAACCGGGAGGCTGGCCGTACCGCCTTCGGCAAAGACGAAATCGATGGTCAGCGTCGCGGTGTGCCCGGGATAGCATTCCACACCGGCTTCCACCGAGAACATGTCCACGGCGTTGTTGGACCTGTCGCCGGCGCTCGTGGCGCCGAAGTACGCGGCGTCGTCAGTGACGCTGAGCCAGCGACTGTTCGAGGTCAGGGTCGCGGTGGCGCCGGCGGTGGCCAGGTCGCCCACGTTTTCGATCGTCACGACCAGGTTGCTCGTTCCGCCCGGATCGATGGTGCCGCTGTCCAGGACATAGCTCTGCACTTGGGCCGCAGGGCCCGCGACGCCGATTTCCAACAGTGAGGTCCATGATTCAGTGCCGTCAGTGGCTACGATCGACAGGGGCACGGTCGTGCCGCCGGCCAGGGCCGCATCCAGGCTGATGGCGTAGCTCTGCAGGCCGCCGGTCGTATCGCCGCTGGCCAGATAGCCGTAGTCCACCGTGGACTGCGTCACTGTAACGAGGCTGTTGCCGCTGAAAAGTTCGGCCGTCACGTCGGCGGCGCCGCCGGTCCCGTGATTCGTCAGGTCCACCAGCAGTTCCAGCGTCTCGCCCGGATTCGCCAGGCCGTCGGCGTTGCCACTGCTGACGCCGGTCCCGTCATCGGTCAGCGCCACGGCGGCGAAGTTCACCGAAGCGTCCAGATCGCCGACGTTCACGCCGCCCAGGTGGGGCAGCAGGTTGTGGCCGGTCATGGTGACGAGGTATTCGCCGTCAACCAGGGCGGAAAGCGGGATGTTCGCCAGGCCCGACGCATCGGTCACGGCGCTGGCCTGGAAGACGTCCTTGCGGTAGACGGTGATCAGGGCGCCGGCCTGGGGCGTGCCGCCATCGCTGACGCTGACGGGCAGATTGTTGGCGCCAGTGGTCAGGTTCGCCGGGTAGTCGACGGTCAAAGCCGTAGGGATCGCCGTCCAGATGGCCGTGGCCGGATCACCCATCAGATTGTTCCAGGTCGACCAGACGGTGACATTGTTGGGTTCGAGGGCATAGTAGTTCTGGTAGAGATGCCACTTGCCGAGGGTCAGGGCAGGTCCCACGCGGTTGTCACCGCGATTGAGAACGCCCTCCACGATGCCCTGAAACATGCAGTTGTTGTAGCGGGTGTGGGTGCCGATGGTCGCGGTGCCTATCGAAGCGACGGCACCACCGTTGGTGGCCCGGAAGAAAGCTTCCGAGCGGCAGGCCTGGTCGGACTCAAAACTGCCGGTGTCGCAGGTGACGATCAGTGCGAAAGGCAGTTTTTCACCGTTGCTCATCGCATCGATGAAGCCGTTATGCAGTCCGCTCATGCCGAAGTAGCCGCGGTAAGTGAAAATGCTTTCGCCGGCGTTGACGGTGTTCATCATCTCGCTAGCGAAGTTGCCGCTCCAGATGGTGTCTACCTTGGTGTAGTTCAGCTGCAGCAAATGTTCCTTGACCCACTGGTTGATCCAGATGCAGGAGTAGCCCGAAGTGCCGGGGTCGCCGGTCAGCCCGGCGCGGGTGAACCAGCCGGTATCATCGGTCAGCCAGGGGTCGCTCTCGTATTTGACGATCTTGTTGACAACGGTGGTCAGCATCGCGGCGCTGGTCACCGAGAGGCGTCCAAGGTGCACATCAGACAGCACGTCGCCTCCCTCGAGCAGGGTGTACTCGTGGTCGCCTTCACCGTGGTAGCCGGAGAGGTTTTCGTTGTAGGTGGGGATCATCACCGCGCCGGTGGCATCGCCGACCAGGGTCACGAATTCCAGGGGGATGGACAGGGTGTCGTACTGGTTCTGGATGTAGGTCTTGATGCTGCCGGTCGTCGTGCCCGTCAGGGACGTGCTGGCGACGATCACGTTGTAGCCCTGGCGCTGGCGCCATTCGAGCAGGGGCTTCAGGTTGTCCAGCACCGTGGGGTCGTCCGGGTGGATGATCAGGTAGGAGCCCGGGCCGGTCATGGCGGCGGACTGGGCCGTGTAGCCCAGCACCTCATCGGCAAACATGGCCGCGAAGGTTTGGGGCAGCGGCCGACCTGTCGCCTGGCTGACGGCGGCATCGGCGGCCGGGACTAGGTCGAAGGTGACGTCGATTGAAGCGGCCACCTTCAACTGGCCGCTGGCGGCGTCCCAGTTGGCGGGCCGGAAATGCACGGGCACGACCCGCAGGCCGCGGATCAGGCCGGCTTCACCGACAGCCACCAATGGCGGGGCCGCGGCTTTCTGGAAGCCACCGTAGAAGGGCGCGTCGAGGACGAATTCCCGGGCATCGGCAGGTTGCAGGCCCTGGGCAGGCCAGGGGCGGAAAACGCCGGGAATCTCGGTGTCATCATGCTGGATACTGCGGATCCGTAGCGTCATGCCGTCGGGCAGTGCGACGAGGCGCGTGACCTGGGGCAGCGCTGGCTGGCCGGTTCGACCAACGGAACTGGCTCCGGGCAGGCCCACCAGTTGGTAGGTCAAACCGTCCTGCTCCTGGGCTTCGATTTCGAGATAGGGGGCTCGGAAGCTCAGTTCGAGCCCGGTGCCTGTCTGGGTCGTCAGGACAACAGCCGGAGACTGGTCATCGGCGGCGGGGCCGAGCGGGACAAGGTCCATGGCTGCCATGGACACGTTGCCCAGCAGAAGCAAAGTGCTGGTGAGAATCAAGACCCGGTGCCGCTGTAACATAGAATTCCTCCGACGCCGCCGGCCGCGGGGCTGCGGCCGCTGGCGCGCACATAATGTGTAGCCCGATGGATTGGGCGAAATCACGAAGAGATTCCGGCGCCTGGTGGCATACTGCCAAACCGGCCGGAGAATCCCACGACAACTATACCAGATATGATTTGTTGCTGGGCAGCTTTATAGTCACAATTGCGCGACGATAATTGCCTAATTATGCGTTATTGCACTTGAGTGTGTGATTTCTGTGGCGGAAAAGAGATTCTTTCTCAGTGGAAACCGACTCCCATTATTTGGTATATTGTTTGGTCACGTATTCGGTTCAGCAGCTTTCCATCGGTGGGGATTGGATTGGCCAGCGCCCGGCCAGCCGGTGGGAAATGGAAAGGACATTTTGATGAAACACAACAGCCTGCTCCTGCTTTGTCTCGGTGTGTTGACGATCTCGGGTCTGGTTGCGGTCGACGGCGCCCAAGCCGCCGTGCTCAACGTGCCCGGCGACTACGCTCAGATCAACGCCGCCGTTCAGGCCTGCGCTGCCGGAGATACGGTGCTCGTCGCCGCCGGCACCTGGAACGACTGCGTCCACCCTACGGAGGGGGCCGGTACGACACCGGCTTGTGTCATCATGAAATCGGGCGTCACCTTGCGCGGTGCGGGCCCTGACCAGACGATTATCGATGCCCAGGGTCTCGGCCGCGGTGTCTTCATCGAACTGGTGGACAATTGCCGGGTCGAAAACCTGCAGATCACCGGTGCTTTCGCGGAGATCTTCGGTGCGGGCATCCTGGCCCGCCAGGTCGATGCGACAGTAGAAGTGACGGATGTGCGGGTGACGAACTGCACCGACGGCGGCGTGATCCTGATCAACAACAGCAGCCCGAAGCTGCGCCGGGTGACGATGGACAACAACGCCGCGAAGCAGGGCGGCGGCCTGGCCATCGAGGAAAACAGCAGTCCCCAGATTATCCTCTGTGTCGTTGACCAGAACCAGGCCCCGAGCGGTGCCGGCGTCTTTATCCGCAACAATTGCGCGCCTGTGTTCAGCGGCACCATCGTCAGCAACAATACGACGACGGCCAGCAATACCTACGGCGGCGGTGTTTCGGTGCAGTCGAGCACGCCCACCTTCACGATGTGCCAGATTCTGGACAATACGGCCAATGGATTCGGCGGCGGCGTGGCCTTCAGCGACAACGCCGGCGGCCTGATGGAGGACTGCCTGGTGCAGGGCAACGATACTTTCAACCCCAATGGCCAGGGCGGCGGTGTGTTCACCAGCCTGTCTGACCCGACTCTGCGTCGCGTGGTGATCGCCGAAAATACCGCCAGCGGGTTCTTCGGCGAAGGTGGGGGGCTGTTCATCAGCTTCAATCCGGCGCCGCTGGTCGAGAACTGCACCATCGTGGCCAACGCCTGCGGGACCAACGGCGTCGCGGGCGGCGTGTGGGTCGAGTGGTTCGCCACGCCCACTATTGACAAGTGCATCATTTCGGGCTCCACTGCTGGGCAGGGAATTTCCTGCTCCAGTGCCACGCCGGTGGTCAGTTGCTCCAACATCTACGGCAATGCCGGCGGCGATGCGTTGTGCGGCACGGACGGCGGCGGAAATTTCGCGGCCGATCCACTCTTCTGCGGCACTGCGAATTTTGAATACAACCTGACAGGCGACAGCCTCTGTGCGCCGGGCAACCACCCGGGCGGACTGTGCGGCGGTGCCCTGATCGGCGCCCAGGGGGTAGGCTGTGGCGAAAGCGCCGTGCCCTTGCCGGATGTGGCGGAACTGGTATTGGGCAACCACCCCAATCCGTTCAATCCCCGCACGACGATTTTCTGGGACCTGCCGACCGCCGGCCCGGCCCAATTGCGCATCTTTGACTTGGCGGGCCGTCTGGTGCAGGAGCGCACCTGGTCGGAACTGCCCCAGGGGCGCGGCCAGTTCCTGTGGAACGGGCGGGATCGCCTCGGCCGGGAATTGTCCAGTGGCGTGTATCTCTACCGCCTGGATGCCGGCTCCCTGTCTCTCAGCCGAAGGATGAGTCTGATCCGATGATGTGTCACCACCGGTCTGTTTCGTCCCTGAGTGTGTTCCTGTTGACAACCCTGATGCTGGCGGGCGGATTGAAGACGGTTGCCGCCGAAGAACTGCCAGTGCCGCCCTCGCGCGACAAGGCGGCCCGCATCGTGCGGGCCGATGTGCAGAACGGGCGCAGTGTGCTGACCGTGGCCCCGCCGGTCCGGGAAGATGCCGCCGGTCCGCAGCAGCAGGATGACGTGCGCAACTTCCTGGTGGCCTTGCCCAGGGGCACGACGTCCTACAGCGTTTCCTACAGCGAGCAGGTGACGGGCCAGGAGGGAGCCACGATCGAGGCACCGGGTGGCCTGATGATCATGCGCGGCCAACCGGTGTTGCGGGTGCGGACCACGGGCACGGCCGACCGTGCGGTCCAGGTCGCTGTCGAGCACGACGGCAATTGGTCCGCCGGGGGCTCTGGCGACCGTCTGGCTTCGGCCGCGACGCGAGCGGCTCTGGGTGCGACTCTGCCCCAGGATTCCGTTTCGCCACTGGCCAAGGCCGGGCAAACCGGAGTCGGCGGCAGTTATCTCATCGTCCACGCGGCGGATCTGGCCGCAGAAATCGCGCCCCTGGTGGATTGGAAAACCCGCAAGGGCTACGACGTACACGTCGTCTCCACCGCCGAGACCGGGTCCTCGACCGACGGCATCCTGGCCTACCTGCAAGACGCCTACGACACCTGGCCCGTGCCGCCGGAATTCATCCTGCTGGTCGGCGATGTCGACCAGATCCCCACCTTCAACTTCTACGGCAACCCCTCGGACCAGCCTTATGTCATGCTCGACGGCGAAGACTGGCTGATGGATGCGATGATCGGCCGCCTGCCGGTCGGCAATGGGAACGAGGCCGCAGCGTTGATCGGCAAGACCATCAACTATGAACGGTCGCCGGATCTCGCGGGCCAGGATTGGCAGACCCGCACTTTGATGGTCGCCGGGGTCTACGCCTCCGATACGCCGGGCTATACGGTCGACTTCTGCGGCGAGCGCCTCCAGGATATGGGCTTTCCGGCCCCAATCACCGTCACCTCGCCGCCGCTGCCGTCGTTGCAGGGTGCCGTGGTGGTGCGCAATACGATCAATACCGGCGTCGGCTTCGTGGTCTACCGGGGTTGGGCCTACGGCACCGCAGGCTGGGATCCGCCCACCTTCACCGTGGACGACATTCCCGCCCTGGACACCAACGACATGACGCCGATCGTCATGAGTTTCGTCTGCCTCAACGGCGACTACACCGCTTCGAGTCCCTGCTTCGGTGAAGTCTTCGTGCGCCAGGGTTCGCCCGCGGCGCCGGGCAAGGGTGCGGTGGCTTTCATTGGCAACGGCGAACACTGGTCCCACACCCGCTACAACGACGCGATGGCCATCAGCATCTTCGAACGTATCGTGGAGCCCGAAGTGACGGATCTGGGGACCCTGCTCAATGCGGGCAAGTTGCGCTTCCTGGACTACTTCCCCAACGAGATCTCCGCCGCCGAATTTGGCGAAGAGTCAGTCGAATTCTACTTCCACATCTACAACCTGATGGGCGACCCCAGCCTGAAATTCTGGCGGGAGCTGCCCCAGCCGATCAGCGTCACCCATGCGGCGAATCTGGCCGTGGGTGCCAGCCGCCTGGCCGTTGACGTGGTGCACACCGACGGCGGCACCGCGGTTGCAGGGGCCATGGTGGGCGTGGTGCAGGACGGGGTCCTGATCGGCCGCGGCCGGACGGACGTTGCCGGGCATGTCGACCTGAGCCTGCTGCCGGTGACAGCCAGCGGCGATTTGGCCGTGACCGTCAGCGAGGCGGGCACCCGGCCCTACGAAGGTGTGGTCGCCACGGGCACTGCCGCAGTTTATTTGGCGGCGACGTCCTTCGAAATCGATGACAGCGCGGGCAATGGCGACCAACAGGCCAATCCGGGCGAGATCCTGGCGTTGACCGCCACAGTGCGCAATCACGGCAGCGGTACCAGCGGGGCCTTCGATCTGGCGATCGCATCGGTGCGGGGACCGGCGGCGTCGGGTTCCGACCAAGTGACTTGGGCCGGTTTGGCGGCGGGCAGTGAAGCCGAGGCCCCCGGAGCGCTGGCGCTGACCATTGATCCGCTGGCGGCCGATGGTGACGTCATCACTCTGCAATGGGATGCCGTTCGGGTCGGTGACCAACACGACTATTCGGACCTGCAACTGTCGGTTGCCGCTCCGGCCTGGGAAGTGGTTTCCCTGGCTACGGTTGACGGCACGCTGCCCCGTGCCGGACAGATTTCCGACCTGGCGCTGACCCTGCGCAACACTGGCACCGTGGCGACCACTGGCGGCACCGTGACCCTCGACCTGTTGACGGTGGGCGCAGCCAGCCTGGGTACGGGCACAGCGGCGCTGCCGGCCAGTGCTCCGGGGGCGACCGTGGTCACGGCCGCGGCTTTTGATCTCGACGTGGATTCCGGTACCGCGACCGCGACAAATCTGACCTTCGGCCTGGACGTCCTGACGACCGAGGGCTACCGCACGGCGACGACCTGCGCGGCGATGGTTGGCCCGGTGGACATCGCCGCGCCGGTGGGCCCGGACAACTACGGCTACTACGCCTACGACAGCGCCGACTACGACTATCCGGCCAGCCGCCCGGTCTATGCCTGGCAGGAAATCTCCACGGCCTTCGGGGGGCCGGGCACCGCGCTCGACTTTCCCATCGAAAACGGCGTCGTCTGGATGGTGGTCGACCTGCCGTTCACCTTCCGCTACTACGGCCAGGACTACACGCAGATGCGGGTCAGTGACAATGGCTGGATCAGCTTCGATACGGGCAGCGACTACGACTTCTACAACTGGACCATCCCGACCCAGTACGGGGTCGAGGCTCTTGTGGCGCCCTTCTGGGACAACCTGAATCCCGTGGCGCCTGCAAACAGCGAGGACAACGTCAACGGCATCGACCCGGACGGGATTTACAC
>CAZLUL010000093.1:0-15131 GCA_964562635.1 uncultured Fibrobacteraceae bacterium
GGGCGCGGACATGGACAAGGTCTACGTCGAGCGCAAGCACGGCCGGCAGAAGACCGAGTTCAAGGACCCGGTGCTCGAGCCCATCCTGGAGGATACCTACGGGGTCATTCTCTACCAAGAACAAGTGATGCAAATCGCCTCGGCCATGGGCGGCTTCACCTTGGGCATGGCCGACACCCTGCGCAAGGCCATGGGCAAGAAGAAGCTCGACATGATGGCTGAGATGAAGGTCCAGTTCATGGAGGGGGCCGAAAAGGGCGGCTTCAACGCCGGGGTGGCCCGCGAGATCTACGAAGAGATGGAGTTCTTTGCCCAGTACGGTTTCAACAAGAGTCATAGCGCGGCCTATGCGCTGTTGTCGATCCAGACGGCTTGGCTGAAGGCGCACCATCCGGCCGAGTTCATGGCCGCGACCATGAGCACGGAGATGAAAAAGAGCGACCGCATCACCCAACTGATCGATGAGGTCAAGGCATTGGGTATTAAAATTTGCCCGCCGGATATCAACAACCCGCGGTCCCAGTTTGGCGTGCGCGACGGCGAAGTCATTTTTGGCATGGGGGCGGTCAAGGGTGTCGGAGCGGCGGCCATCGACATCATTCGCGAGTGTTGGAAAACTCTGGGCCGCGATTTTACCGACCTGTTCGATCTGGTCGAGAACGTGGATTTGCAGAAGGTGAACCGCAAGGTGCTCGAAGGGCTGGTCAACAGCGGGGCGATGGACCGCCTGCCGGGCCACCGCAATCAGCTGCTGCTGAACCTGGACAAGGCCATTGCCTTTGGCCAGAAGACGGCGCGGGATCGGGCCGGCGGCCAGGCCAGTTTGTTTGGCGGCACGGCGGCGGCCGAGGTGCTCAAGCCGACACTGAGCGATTGCGAAGTGTTTGATCCGCTGGTCAAGCTGAGCCGGGAACGCGCGGCCGTGGGCTTCTTCCTCTCCGGGCATCCGTTCGAAGAGTATCGCGAGCTGATCGAAAGCCTGCCGACGAGCAATTGCGCGGCTGCTCACCGGCGCGGCGATGGCGCCTGGGTCGATCTGGTGGGCGTGATCACCAGCCACACCAAACATCGCGATCGTCACAAGCGCGTCTATGCGCGGGCCAACTTTGAAGACCGCACCGGCGTGGTGCCTTTGACGGTCTATTCGAGTCAGTACGAAAAAGTCGCCCACTTGGTGGAAAGCGACTCGGTGCTGGTGATCGGCGGGCGCGTGCAACTGCGCAGCGACAAGAGCCGCGAGGTGCTGGTCGAGCGCATCACCCGCATTGATGAAGTGCTCGGGTTGTGGGTCAAGGATACGTTCATGAGCATCGACTTGGAGCAGGCCGGGCGGCAGGGCATGGAAGATTTGGGGTCGTTGTTCGAGACTTACGGTTCGCCGTGCGAAATGCACCCGTTGAAGATGGAGGAGGAAGAAGTGGTGGCTGAGAAGGTGACGTCCAGCGCGGGACCGATGCAGACGGCGATGCTGCACAACGGCATGACGCCGGTGCCGACACCGGTGCCGAAGAAAAAAGAAGCCGAGCCGGAAATGAACGGTGACCCCGATGGCCTGGGCATGACCGGTGGGCTGATGGATGGGGATCCGGATCTGGCGCCACCGCCGGTGATGGCGCGGCCGGTGCCGTTGGTGGTCGAGGTTGAGCGGGATGGCAAGACCTGGTTGGTGAAGTCTGATGGTCGGAATATCGCGTTGACGCTGGACAGCTTGCGGCGGTTGCGGCAGGTGCCCGGTGGCGGCGAATTGCGGTTGCGGGCGACTTTGCCGGCGGCTATTGAGCAGAAGAAGAGATTTTTTAGCCGGGGTTGATGGAAACCGAATAGGAATACTGGCCCGACATAAGACCTAGTCGGCCAGAAGATCTAGTCGGCCAGAAGATCCCCCAGAGCTGCTTCACGGGCCTGCTGACTGGCCAATTTCTGATACATCACGGGGGGCGCGGCCCTCAGGCTGCATTCGGAATTCGGCAACGGGCAGCGCTCACACGTCTCATTGACCTCAACGGCAGGTATCGCCGAATCATCCGCGAACTGGATCAGGCGGCGCTGGGCCGGGTCGAGTCCGAATCCAATCGTCATCGCCGATTGCCGGGCTCCGGAAAGCGACATGTGGCGGGCCAGGCTGATCATCAGAAACTCATTGCCGCTGCCCATGAAGCGGATTTTCTGGATACCGATTCTCGGGACCTGGCCTTCGCTATCGGTCCGCTGGCTTGTCGCAATGAGCTGTTGCAGGGGCAGCCAACGCCGGCAGTAGTGTTCCCTCAGTCCCAAGCCGTAGGGCACCAGATCATCGGTCAGGTTGAGCTCTTTGGTCAGCCGGATTTCGTTGTCGGACTGATCATTGGTGAAGCGCAGATAGAACAATTTTTCGAGGTCAAATTCGCCCGGCAGCAACTGACTCATTCGATAGAGGAACATTTCAGGCGTGGCTCGGTGCTTGGTCAGCAGATCGAGCAGCAACTGGTCTTGCCAGGTCGGCTGGGCCAGGAAAGACTGCAGGTCGGCGATCAGGTCCTCACGTGGCAACATCAAGGCACCGGCAAAATAGGAGGCCTGGAAATTGTTGATCAGGTGGTCGAAGGATTCGACCTTCAGCCATGACGAGGTGATGGGGCGGGTCTGGCCGATCCCGAGCCGCAGGAACCCGATTTCGCGCGCCAGCAGAAATGCTTGCTGAGAAGGCAACAGGCGTGAGTTGATGTGAAGTGTAGGCGGATTTCCCGCCTTGAAAACCGAGCGAAAGTTTCCGAGTTGTTCGTGCCCGCCCAGCCGGTCTTCATCCAGGTGGTACCCGAATTCGGAAATCAGAATTTCTCTGAGACCATTGGCAGTGGGCACCGCGGTCAACTCCGGATGCTCGGCGCGAAACTGTTGCGCCGCCTGTTCCAGGTCCGGAAAATAGTTGTGGTGGAGTTTTTGATACGTTCTGAGCGCGGCGAGCAGGAAATTTTCCACCGACATGTCATAGGTCCGGCTGATTTCCAGGATGGTGTGTAGGAAGGCGGAGGCCTTCGGTGGCGAGTCGCTGAACAGGTTCAAGATGTCCCGGGCCGAAATGCCGAACAGATCGAAGGGGAATTCCTGGACCAGTTCCGATTCCATCAGGGCCGTCAGGGGGTCCAGTTTTTTATCGACCCGCAGTGAGACCAAATCATCATAGGAGATGCCCAACCCATGGGCCAACTGGATCATCTTTTCGGGTTTCGGATACTTCTTTCCCTGTTCGATTTCGCTGATATAGGAGACGGCCACGCCTGAACTGGCGGCCAGTTTGACCAGTGACAGTCCTTTTTCAAGTCGGAAGGTTTTCAGCTTCAGACCCAGGATCAGGCGCAGGTTTTCACTGGAATATTTCTTGTTCATTCCCGAATATCCGTCCATTTACGTCCATATATTGCCGATGGGATAGCTCGCCGTTGATTATAGGTGATAATCGCCATTACTTCCAGGTAAAAAGAGAAAAAGCGCTAGTAGCGAAAATTCGCTTGACGAGTTACCTCGGTCGCAGTAGGATCTTAAAAGACGATACTATTTATCCGCTATAAATTTCCCGAGGTGTCGAAATGCCCCTGCCCATGGCCGCCATTCATATTCGTGACGACCTGCGTCAGGCCTATTCAGACGTATATACACCGGAGGCCCTGGCCGGGCTGGAGAGACTGGCGGCATTCAACGAAGAGCGCCTGGAACTCATGAATCGCCGCACCGAGCGGCGCGCCAGTCGCAGTCGGGACCACCAACACATCGAATTTCTGCCCGCCGACGGTCTGATTCCCGGCACCGACATCAGGGTCCAGGATGCGCGGGACGGAAATTTTTTGGGCGCGGTGATTCCGACTGACCTGCAGCGGCAGTGGATACAAGGCACTGGCCCCGGCGCGAAACCCCATGCTCCGGTGGCCAGCAGTATCCGCAACGTGGCCTACGCCCTGTTGTCGGGGGCCGACGGATGGATGTTCGACGGTGAAGATGCCCTCGGCCAAATTGACGCGATGTCCCTGGACAATCAGCGCAACCTGAAGCTGGCCATTGATCGGGACCCGCTGTTCCTGGAAGTGGCCGAAAAAGTCGCCGGCCAGATGAATCAATGGGCGCGGGAGTTTTTTGGCCATGAAACAATCACCGACTGGCGTCGGCAATTGGCATTCACGACAAAGATATTTCGGGCGCGGGGCCTGCACCTCGATGACCGTCACATACGCGACCAGGCGGGACGCGGGCTGTCCGCCTCTGTCGTCGACCTGACTCTCTATGTGGTCAACAACCACAAAAAGCTGCTGCGGGACGGGTCTTCCATCGTGCTCTATTTGCCAAAAATTCAGACCGCCGAAGAGGCCGCGTTCTGGAATCGGCTCATCACCGCCCTGGAATCCCATCTGGGCCTCGTTGAAGGCACGGTCAAGGTCTACGTGCTGTTGGAGCAACTCGAGGCCACCTTCCAGTTGATGGAAATCCGGGCTGCCCTGGGCCTGCACTTCGTGGGCTTCAATACCGGGCGCTGGGACTATATCAACAGCGTTTCGGATGCCGTAGCCTGGGACGAGAGCTTCATCAATCCGAATATCGAATCAATCACCATGACCTACGGTTACATGCGCAACTACGAGGATCGCGTCCGCCGCTGTGTCAATACGCCGGATCAGCAGGGGAACTGCGCGTTGTGGCAGGGCGGCATGGAACCCAATATCCCGGTCGGATCGGAAGCCGGCGTGGCCGACAGCATGAAACGTGCGGTGGCCGGAGCGGTGCGGGAACAGTTGGAGGGGGCCAGCGGCAAGTGGGTCGCTCATTGGCGCATGGTGCACATCGTACGGCCGGTCTGGTCGGACGTGGGCCAGGACAACCAGTTGGGGCGCCCGTTTGCTGCCCTGAACTACACTCCGTCGGACGCCGCCCTTTTGCGGGAGTTGGAAGACGCCCCTCGCACGATTCGGGGCGCGCGCAACCTGTTGAGCGTGGCCCTGCAGTATGGCAATGCCTTCGGCCAGGGATTTCAGGCGGCGGCCCTGAAACCCGCCGATTTTTTCGGCAACGAAGACATCCTGTATTTGATGGAAGACATGGCCACCGGCGAAATCCGGTTGAGCATTCTCTGGGAATGGATCCACAAGAAGGCCCAATTGACCGAGGCGGATCCGGAAACCGGATATGGCGCCGGGGCGGAATTCACCCTCGAGATTTTCGAGCATTTGTTGGCCGAAGAGTACGAGAAGCTGCTGCAGGCACAGGACCGCGATGTCCACAACGACTCCAAGACCACGACCCTGCCGGTGGCCAGGGCCATTGTCGAAGCCTACATCCGTGAAGAGCTGAAGCTGCCGTGGTATATCGACCTGTTGAATATCAATCTGAACAACGACGATCTGGCGACCGCCCAACAAAGAATCCGTCAATACATTGTGGCGCTGAAAAAGACCGGCGTCCGCCTGACCGACAACCCCGATTTTCGCTTGCCATAGGTGTGGCCGGTAGAATATCGCAGCCAGGAGATGACGACATGGATCAATTCAAACACGACGTTTTGACAACCGAAAACTGGTTCGACAGCGAACGTTTTCGCGGCATCACCCGGTTGTACACGCCGCGCCAGGTGGTCGGCCAGCAGGGCACCATTGCCAACGAATATGTCATTGCCCGGGATGCGGCGTCCGGTTTCTATAATCTGCTGCGCGAAATGTACGCCGGTGGCAAGTCGATCACCACCTTCGGCCCCTACACTCCGGGCCAGGCGGTGATGATGAGGCGCCTGGGCCTGCAGGGTATCTACCTCGGGGGCTGGGCCACGTCGGCCAAGGGGTCGGTCCACGAAGACCCGGGTGCGGATCTCGCGAGCTATCCCCTGAGTCAGGTGCCGGACGAAGCAGCACCCATCGTGCGGGCTTTGCTGACGGCGGACAAGAACCAGAAGTACCTGCGTTCGCGGATGACTCCTGAACAGCGCGAACAAACTCCGGCTTTTGACTATCGCCCATTCATCATCGCCGATGCCGATACGGGCCACGGTGGCGATGCCCACGTGCGGAACCTGGTGCGGCGCTTTGTTGAAGTCGGTGTCCCCGGCTATCACATCGAAGACCAGCGACCGGGTGCCAAGAAGTGCGGGCACCAGGGCGGCAAAGTGCTCGTGACGGTCGAGGAGCAGATCAAACGACTGAACGCCGCGCGGTTGCAGTTGGACGTCATGAAGGTCGCGGGCATCATCGTGGCGCGCACCGATGCCGAAGCGGCCACCCTGCTGGACAACAACAGCGATGGCCGTGACCACCCGTTCATCCTTGGGGTGACGAACCTGAGGATTCCCAGCTACCGCGACTGCACCCTGGCGGTGATGAAGCGCTTTGCTGACCAGGGCGTCAAAGAGATCAACGGACACACCCTGTACAACCTCGCGGACGAAGAGTATGAGCGGGCAAATGTCTGGCTGGACAAGGCCGGTCTGCAGGCAAAGTTCGATGAACACATCACATCGTTCCAGAGCGGTCGCGTGGTTCTGCTGGACCACGCCCTGAATGGTGCCCTGGACGATTTTATTGCGGTCTGGGAGGTCGAGTCCGGCCTGAAAACCTACGGTGAAGCTGTGGCTGAAATGATCGAATTCGGACGCCAGGAAGGGGCGGAATTCGAGTTGTCCGCCGAACAGTGGGATGCTTTTGTCGCCACGGCGACCTTCAGCCAGGTGCGCCGCAAGGTCGATGAGTTCGGCCTGGACGTGCACTGGGATTGTGAGCCCTCGCGCACGCCCGAAGGTTATTATCAGGTGCGCGGCGGCCTCGAATACGCGACCGCCAAATCGCTGGCCGTGGCGCCCTATTGCGACATCCTGTGGATGGAAACCAAGACGGCCAATCTGGCCGAAGCCCGGATTTTTGCCGAAGCGATCCATCAGGTCTACCCAGACAAAATGCTGGCCTACAATCTGTCGCCATCTTTCAACTGGGATACGACCGGAATGACCGAAGAGGAAATGGGCCAGTTCCCGGCAGAATTGGGCAAGCTGGGATTTGTCTTCAACTTTATCACCTACGGTGGGCACCAGGTGGACGGATTGGCTGCCGAGGAGTTTACGACTTCATTGCAGGAAAACGGCATGTTGGCCCTGGCCAAGCTGCAGCGCAAGCTGCGCCTGTTGGAATCACCCTACGGCACGCCCCAGACCCATGTGGGTGGCCCGCGTATCGACGGCGCGCTGGCGGCTTCGTCCGGCCGGACGGCCACAACCAAGGCCATGGGCAAGGGGTCCACCCAATTCCAGCATCTGGTGCAGACCGAGGTGCCGACCAGTGTGCTGAGTGACTGGCTGGAAATCTGGTGCAAGCAGTACAACGTCGAGACGCCTTTGGCGGTAAAACTGCGGCCACACAAGGCCAGTTCACAACTGCTGGAGTTGAGCGTGGTCGACAAATACGGCAACAAGATTTCGAACATCGTATTTGCGACCATTCAGGACCGGCGCAACAGCCACATCCTGTCGGTGCGCGATCAGAATAATTTTAGCCAGGATTTTCGCATGAAGCGGTTCATGACCTTAAGCCAGATCTTTCTGCTGCATCGTTACAAGGTGCAATCGGTACACTACGTGACTCCCAGCGATGACAATCGTCGACAAACCGACGGGATGTTGAAGCTGGGTATATTCAGCGAAGTGAGTCAGGAGGTCGGGGATATCATTGTCGCGCAGGTCAATGAATTCGCCATGGCCGAATTGTTGAAGCCGGACGCGGTGGACCTGAAACGGTTGATTGCCAAGGACAAGGATCTGGTCTTGAATCGGGCCCGTTGATCCGGCCGGCGAGGCAAAAGTCACTGGAGTCGCCTGGCGCCGTACAATATCGGCGTCTCTGGCAACCCTCTGTCGAGCCCTCCCAAATATTCGAACGTGTTGTTCTTGACACTTCGTCCGCGAAATGACTAACTCTAGGCAGAATTCAGGGCCGATCACCCGGCCCCATTTTTGTATATCCGTATTTTTCCCGCGCCAGGTCCGCCTGCCGCAGCGGGCCTGAGACTGCGGACAAAGACTGGAAGTGGACCTGATGGACTGGAAAAACAAATCCCTCTGGCTTGATTTCGAATTGCCCATCGTCGAGCTCGAAGAACGCATCCAAACCCTGCAGGACTCCGCCTCGGTCCGGGGCATGGATGTCAGCGACGAGGTCAACAAGCTGCGCGAAAAAAGCAGCAAGCTGGGTAAGGAAATCTTCGACAAGCTCGAGCCCTGGCAGCGCGTGCAACTGGCCCGTCATCCGCGCCGGCCGACGACCAATGATCACATCCATTACATCTTCGATGATTTTGTCGAACTGCACGGCGACCGCATGTTCCGTGACGACGAAGCCATCGTGGCCGGTATGGCCACCCTCGGCGACCGCAAGATCATGCTGCTGGGCCACCAGAAGGGCCGCGATACCAAAAGCAACATCCGGCGCAACTTCGGCATGGCTCACCCGGAAGGCTACCGCAAGGCGCTGCGCCTGATGGAAATGGCGGCGAGGTTTGACCGGCCCGTTGTCACCTTCATCGATACGCCGGGCGCCTACCCGGGTGTGGGCGCCGAAGAGCGCGGCCAGGCTGAGGCCATCGCCCGCAACCTGCGTGAGATGTCTGATCTGCCGGTGCCCATTGTCTGCATCGTGACCGGCGAAGGCGGCAGTGGTGGGGCGTTGGCGTTGGGTGTGGGCGATCGCATCTTCATGCTCGAAAACTCCATCTACTCGGTGATCAGCCCGGAAGGTTGCGCGGCCATCCTGTGGCGCGATGGCGCCAAGAGCAAAGAGGCGGCCAAGGCCATGAAGTTGACGGCCACCGATGCCCTGCGCCTCGGCGTGATCGACAAGATCATTCCCGAGCCGATTGGCGGGGCCCATCGGGACCACAAGGCGATGGCTTTGAGCATCCAGGCGACCATCCAGGATACGCTGGCCGAGCTGGAAGAATTGCCGGCCCAGGAACTGCTGGACCTGCGTTTGCAGAAATTCCTGGATATGGGGATTTACGCTGAGGCGGGGAAATAGGTCCTCAACAGGCAAAATGGGAGAAATGCCGTCGTCGGGGGTTGACGGTAAGTCGGATTTATTGTAGTATCCCTATAGCCAACCTCTTCGAAAACCCGATACCTCTCCGCATCCGGCCGTGCCCGGCGTTTCTGACTTGCTCAGAGTGCTTGGAATGTGATCCGGAATTTTGTTTGCTCCCCAGTGATAGTTCGAATTTGCAATACGCCGGTTTTGCGGTAGTCTAGGTCGACTGCCAACCCCGGTTGGTCGCCACTCTGTGTGTCCGGTTAGGCGGCTGACGGCGCCGAGGCCGAAAAACGTAACCAATGGAGATTGTTGATGTTGGACCAGAAACTGTTGGATATCCTGGCCTGCCCGACCTGCCGCAACACCGTTGTGCCGGATGAGGAGCACAGTTGGCTGTACTGCAACGCCTGTGGCGTGCGCTATCGGGTGGATGGGGACATCCCGATCATGCTGCCCGATGAAGCCGAAAAAGTGCCGGGCGCTGACTCGACTGAAAACGGTTAACCAGGAGTACCGATCGATGTGCATCTTCACCCACTTTGCAGCCGGAGCCTTGGCCGGTGGTCTGACGGGCAACGTCTATTTCGGCGCGGCGGCGGGTTTCGCCTCTCACGCCGTGCTTGACGTGATCCCGCACTATGACCATCCGGACTGGCGGCTTGAACTGGGGGGCGGAGTGCTCAGCCTGATTCTTTTGCTTTTGATGCCCTTTGCCAGTTGGCCTGCCGTCATCGGTGGCATTTTTGGCATGGTGCCCGATCTTGAGAACCTCTTTCAGAAGTTGGGGAAAATGCGTCGCGACCAATTCATATATCCAACTCATACGGGGCTCTTGCCCCATGGTCGCACTCTGGGCCCGAAGTCCATCGTGTGGCAATTCGCTATTTTTGCCTGCTGCTACGTTTTGCTGGGCCTGTTTGCGCCCGGCCAGGCGGCAGCCGCCACTGTCGATAGACAGCCGGTGATGGCCAAGCCTGTGGTCCGGGTGCTGGAGACCAGCGCCGACCGCACGGTGCTGCGGGTGGATTTCCCGGTTGTGAGCTATCCCGCCGATTGGCAGGCCGTGGACCCGAACCATGTGCAATGGGCCCTGCCGATGTATGTCGATGACAGCGACCGCACACCGGGCACCGTGGCGACCATGATGCCGCCCCGGATGCGCCTGAGCCTGGCGGTGCCCACGCGGCGCGATGTGAGTTGGAACACTCGTGACATCCAGTGGTGGAAAGAGCCCAGGGCTGGACAACTGTCCGGTGAGTTGGTGCGTTTTTCGGTGCCCGTGGTTTCGCGATCGGTGCCTTTGACGGGTTCCGAATTGGCTGTGGCCGCCGAGGGCGGCGTGCTGCGCGGCGTGACGATCGAAGTGAATCATCCGGCCACCGGGCCGCAAAGAGAACATCTGCAATTGGCGACTGAAGTTTCGGGTAAGGCTGCCAGCCTCGGTGCGGGTTGGGACCATTGGCGGGAAAATACCCCGTCCGGTGTTCTCAACCCGGCGCTGTTCCAAAGCCTGGCCATGGGCAGTCGGCAGTCGGCACTGGTGGCGGCTTCGACCAAGGCCCAGATTCCTGACCTGTTCGCCATGACCGACAACTGGGTGAAAATGAATCTGACGGAGACCGGTCTGTACCGGCTCACCGGTCAGGAATTGTCGAACTTCGGAGTGAACAATACGAGTGTTGATCCGGCCAAGCTGAGGGTGTTTCGCGGCGGTGGATTGCCGCTGGATCTGGATCCGGAAGTGCCCGACTCACTACAAATCGATCGAGCAGCACTGAATGAATTGGCCATCGAAGTGATCGACGGCGGCGATGGGGAGTGGAACCTTGACGATGAGATCCGCTTCTATGGCGTGGGTACCAGTACCTGGTTGGATAGGTTGGATCCGGCGGGGGAAAGGCTCGAACACTTCGATCACAATTACGCGGCCGAGGCTGTCTATTGGCTGAGTTGGGAAGATGATCTGACTGATTCGCCCTTGCCCGGTGTTGCCAAGCGGGTGGGGCAGGTTGCAGCGACGACTACGGGCGGGATTCAAGAATCAACTGCTCGAGTTCGCTTGCACCGTGAAGAGCAATTTCTGGATACAGCTGGTGTGGTGCAGGACAACTGGGTCTGGGACAACACGATTTTCAGTTCGAGAACCGAACTGTTCAATTTGAGAACTCCTGTTGCGAGTACCAGTGCGCGCTTTCAGGTGGACGTCAGGGGTGTTTACACCCGAGCGAGCACCGTGTTTTTCTTTGAAGCGGCTGCCGATTTGAATAACGATCAATCGAATCAGGCAAACCTGACATTCGGTTACCTTGCGCAAAATGATTCGATGCGTGTGCGTTTGGTCGGCGATTCGCCGTCGATAGTGCCTGGCTCGAATATCATTACTCTGCGAAACCTATCGACGGGCTCGCCTTTGCGGCCGTTGGCTCTGGACAGTTACGACGTGTTGTATTGGACAGGATTGGAATTGACTGCAGGCCTTGGGCAGTTGGAGTTTGCCCATTGGGGCGATCAGGTTGTTGCGCCGGGTACCGGAGTTGATCTCTTGGTCACATCGCCGTCAACCGAAACTCCCATCATGTGGGAAGTCACGACCCCTTCGTTGGCCGAAGCCTGGAGTGGGACGGCTGTATCTGGTGATACATTTGCTTATGGCGTTTTGCGTGACCCGGATACTGATCGCCATTTTGTCGCTGCGATGCCGAGCGATTTGCTCAGCGTTATTCGTGGTAGCCGCGCCTTTCCGATATCCCTGCGTCAGAACAGAACTGACTGGGATTATGTAGTCGTCCATGCGTCGGCATTTACAGCCCAGGCCGGAGATTTGGCGGCTTACCATTCCAGCTTTTTGCCCGGTGTTGATTCCCCTCGGGCTTTGCCGATTTCTGTTGATGCCATTTACGACAACTTTTCAGGTGGCCAGAAGGACCCCCGCGCCATCCGAAACTACCTCAAGTGGGTGTATGAGCAGAGTGCCCATCGCTTGAAGTATGTTTGCTTGTTGGGAAATGCCAGCCGTGACTATCGAAACTATCGGGACCGTACGCCTTTGGTTGACCTGTACGATCTGGTAAGCACCGAAGTCCGCACGTCGTTCCCTCTCTATCCGACTTCGATAAGTCGGCAATTGGCCTATGCGGCTGATGACGGATTGGTGAGTTTTGATACACCACCGCCGGGTGACCTGGACTTTCCAGACTTGGCCTGCGGGCGTTTGCCGGCCTTGAATGTTACTGAAGCACGCGGCATGGTGGATCGAGCGATCGCCTATTCGGACACGCCTGAGCCCGGGTTGTGGCGGAACAATATGCTCTTTACAGCAGACGACGCTGTGCGCCCTAATTCCAATTTTCCAAATCCCACAAATGGGGAAATAGTCCATACCTTTGAGGCAGAGGACATCACCAACAACTACATCCCCATCAGCTTTGATTTGAACAAAGTTTATGGCGTGGATTATGACTTCCCGCCGGGGTCCGGTGTCAAACCAGGCTGCCGTGCAGACATCAATGCCGGAGTGAATGCCGGAACGACTGTATTCTATTACGTGGGACATGGGGCCGAAGACAATCTTGCTGACGAGCAGATATTCCAGTCACGGGATATTCCCAACCTGACCAATGGGATGAAGCGGCCGGTGTTTCTTGCCTTCAGTTGTGATGTGGGAGTCTTTGACAGTCCTTCTCGGCGGTCGATGGCCGAGCAGTTTATTCAGCACGAATCCGGTGGAGCCATCGGCGCCATTTGTGCCAGCCAAGTGAGTTATACGTTTAACAATGACCCGCTTACGGAAGCGTTCTTTGCCAATCTCTTTCCCGATCGGCATGTCTCAGCGGAGATGACGATCTCCGGAGCCTTATTGGCGGCCAAAGCTGAAATGACGTTGGGCACGACATACCGCTCCAACAGTCAGAGATACAACTTGTTTGGGGATCCAGGCATGAGTTTGCCCCATCCGGTCGATGATTTGAGTTTTGCGGCATCCAGTGTGGACACATTGCGACCTGGCAGCCGGCAGACTGCGGTTTTGGCCGGAGCCGGAAAAGCGTTGCTGGGGGCGGGAGATCGCTACAGCCTGCTGGTGGAAGAATCAGCTTCTCGGCCTCGTTTCCCTTTCACACCGGCTTTGCGCGAAACCGTGTTTGTCAGGCCTGGTTCCCCGGTCTTTATTGGCTCGGGCACGATGGGCAACAGTGACCTCATTGTGCCTTTCAAGGTGCCGGTACAGCTCAATTATGGTGATGAAGCACGAGTTCGCCTGCTGGTCGAATCGCCTGATGGAGATCATATAGCGGTAGCCAAGATTTCCGCAGTTCGCTCAGCCACCGGCCCGAACGACGACCTGATCGGCCCGGCGATCAATCTGGCCTTCGAAGACAACCGCTACCGCGTGCGGCCGGGCGAAGAACTGATCGCGGCGCTGACCGATACCAGCGGCATCGCCATCCTGGGCACCAGCCCGGGCAATTCGCTGCTCCTGGAATTGGATGACACCGGTTTCATGACCGATGTGACCCGCGAGTTTGTCTACGAACCCGAAAGCTACACCAACGGGCGCTTGGTCTTCCCGCTGCCCGGTGATCTGGCCAACGGCCGCCACAAGGTTGCTTTGCACGCCAGTGACGCCCTGGGCAACGTAGGCAGCGATACGCTCAGCTTCGAAATCGTCCCGGCCGGGGTCACAGGCATCAATTCGGTTACCCTTTTTCCTAACCCCACCCCGGGTTATTGCCGATTAATATTTGAGTTGAGCGACCCGATGGAGGTGCAGTGGGACATTTACACACTGGCCGGCAGTCGCTTGTACAGCCTGCGCACAGACCTTAGGGCCGGGCCGCAAATCCTAGAATGGGACGGCCTGGACGACCAGAATGACGAAATCGCCAACGGAACCTACCTTTATGTCCTGCGGGGCAACGGGGCGTCCGTTGAGGATCGGGAAATTCGAAAGACGGGTAAACTCGTCATCATGCGGTAAAGCCGCCGCCACGGGGCTCCCTCAGCTCTGTGGTGTTCATACGACCGGAGGTATTCGGAATGAAGAGGATTATCATCGCGACCGTCATGGGCGCCCTGATTTTTGGTATGGGCAGTGCAGCTTTCGCCGGTTCCGGCGCTGGCGCCATCAACCTGAGTTTTCCCATCGGGGCGCGTTACAACGCTCTGGGCGAATCGGGTACGGCATTGGCTCAGGATGTGACCGCCATCTGGTGGAACCCCGGTGGCCTGGGCTTTTTGCCCCAGCGCCCCAAGCAGCATGATGTGCACGTGATGCAGTCGAGCCTGGCCGAAGGTCTGGCTGACGACATCGGCCTGTACTGGGGTGGTTATGCCACGCCCATGGGCGAGCACGGTGCGCTCGGTTTTGCCATGAACTACCTGGACATGGGTGAGCAGCAGGGAACGGACGAGAACGGCGAATCGACCGGCACGTTCCGCTCCTACATGTTTGCCTTCAGTGCCACCTACGGTGTGCAGGTGAGCCGCAACCTGGGCATCGGCCTGGGCGCGAAATATTTCCGCGATCATCTGGCCCCGGACAACAACCTGCAGGACACCCAGGGCAGCGGCTCGGGCGACAGCTTCGGCGTCGATCTGGGTGTGCTGTGGAAGGTGCCTGCGATCCGTTCGAACCTCGGTTTGGCCGTGGCCAACCTGGGTCCTGACATCGTGCATGTTGACAGTGACCAGTCTGATCCCATGCCGCGCAAGGCCACCCTGGGTATTGCCTTCAGCATGTACCACAGCGAATTCATGGGCCTGCTGCTTGTGTCGGACTACCTGGTTCCCTTGTATAAGTGGAAGGGCAACGACTACGGCTTCGGTCTGGAGACCGATCAGGCCGAGTACGGCTTCGGCCTGGAGTGGAACTATCTGCGCTCGCTGTATGTGCGCTTCGGTTACAAGAGCGCCGATTACGGTGACATCAATGACACCACCTTCGGATTTGGCGTGGATATGGAACGTTGGGTTGGCCAGGCCATCAACTTCGACTTCGCGTCGGTGCCGCAGGCCGAGGGTCTGCCCAAGGTGAATCGCCTGTCGTTGGCGTACCGTTTCTAGGTTACTGCAAAAGGACCCCCCTGATTAAGGAGTAAGGCTTTGCAGCCT
>CAZLUL010000094.1:0-15100 GCA_964562635.1 uncultured Fibrobacteraceae bacterium
GTCACTCCACTGCACGCCGCCGATGGTCTCGTTGCTGGTCAGGTGGAAATAGGCGGCATCCGGATTGATCGTCAGTTCGGACAGCGCGGGCAAGGACATGAAGTTGTCGGCCTTGCCGTCGAAAACGACGTTCACGTTGCCAATTTTGGCGGCATCGGCGGCCGCCTTTTTGGCCCAGGCGCCGGTCAGCGTCATGTCGCACGACTGGTCGGCGCGCATCAGGTTCATCGGCACCATGGAGAACTGCATGGTCGCGCCGCCACCAAGGAACATCACCTTGTAGTTGTCCGGCAGGCCGTACAGGCGCTTGATCAGGTCCATGGCCTCCATGTGCACGGCGTCGTATTCGGCCGAACGGTGACTCATTTCGATCAGGGACATGCCTTTGCCCTGGTAGTCCAGGAATTCGGCGTGGGCCTCTTCGAGGGCAGCGTAGGGCAGGGTGCAGGGCCCCGCGCTGAAGTTGTAGATCCGGCTCATGCGTCACCTCCGAGGAAAGCTTCGATACGTTCGCAGACTTCGTCGCCGATGCGCAGCAGGTTTTCCTTGCTGGAGGCGCCGAGATGCGGCGACATGAAAACGTTGGGTGCCCGCAGCAACGGGTAGTCCGAGTCCGGCGGATCCTTGGGCCACACATCAGTGGCGTAGGCGGCAATCTTGCCCGACTCCAGGGCGGCGATGATGTCGGCCGATTTCACGGTGCGGCCGCGGCCGGTATTCACCAGCACCACGCCGTCTTTCATCTTGGCGATGACATCCTTGTTGATCATGTGCTTCGTCTCGTCGGTCAGCGGCACGTGCATTGAGATGTAGTCGGCTTCGGCCACCATCTCTTCCAGCGTGGGCATGAGCACCGCGAGGCGCGAGCTGTCGACAAATTTGTCGTAGGCGATTACGTGCATGCCGAAGGCCTTGGCGCGGGTGGCGACGGCCTGGGCGATGTGTCCGATGCCGATCAGGCCCAACGTTTTGCCGTTCAGCTCGGTGCGCTTCAGTTCCTTCTTCAGCCACTTGCCCATGCGCATGCTCTCGTTGGCCTTCACGATATGGTTGGGCACCGCGAGCATCATGGCAAAGGCCAGTTCGGCCACCGCAATGCTGGGGGACTTGGGTGTATTGTGCACCACGATGCCTTTTTCGGCGCAGTACACCTTGTCGATGTTGTCGGTGCCCACGCCGCCGCGCACGATCATCTTCAGGTTCGGGGCACCCTTGATGTAGTCGCGATCGCACTTGGTCTTGCTGCGGATCAGCACGATATCGGCCTCGGCCACGCGTTCCTTGTCAGTGGTCACATCGCCGTACAGGGCCAGGCGCTTTTCCAGCGAAGGGTCAAAGGCGTCGGATATGAGAATCAACATTTCAGCCTCCTTGGCATCAATCAGACTTGTTATCAGTCAGACTCGTTATCAGTCAGTCAGGCTACGGACCAACAGTCCGGAGCGCAGTTTGGGTTCAAACCAGGTGGACTTCGGTGGCATGACGGCGCCGGCGTCCGCAACGGCCATGATCTGGCCCACGCTCGCGGGGGCAAAGGCGAAGGCCACTTTCATGTCCAGGCCACAGCGCCGCTCCAATTCCTTGGCGCCACGGCTGCCGCCGATAAAGTCGATGCGCGGGTCCTTGCGCGGGTCGCCGATGCCGAGCACCGGGGCGAGCAATAGATCCTGCAGGACAGCCGCATCGAGGCCCTTGACCGGGTCGTCGGCGGGGAAGCTGCCTTCGCGGGCGGTCAGGCGATACCATTGGCCGGCGAGGAACATGCCCCATTGGTGGTGGCCATCGGGCTCGGGCTGGTCGGTGGGCGCGCATTCGAAAATGTCGCTGACCCGAGCCAGAAATTCTTCATCGCCCAGGCCGTTGAGGTCGGCCACCACGCGGTGGTAGCCCATGAGTTTCAATTCGTCTTCCTGGAAAATCACGGCCAGGAAGTGGTTGTAGGCTTCGTCGCCGGTGTGGTTGGCGTTGCGCTTCTGCATGATGTCGCGCACGCGGTGGGCCGAAGCTGTGCGGTGGTGACCGTCAGCGACATAGATGGCCTCGATGTCGGCAAAGGCGGTCTGGATGGCGGCGATGTCTTCGGTGCCGTCGATGACCCAGACCGTGTGGCCAATGCCGTCGTCGGCGACAAAATCCACATCCGGCTCGCTGGCGGCCGTCAGGTCTGCGATCAAAGTGCGCACCACTTCATTGGTGCGGTGGGTGAAGAGCACGGGGCCGGCATTGATGCCGAGCACTTCCATGTGGCGGGCGCGATCGTCTTCTTTGTCGCGGCGAGTGAACTCGTGCTTCTTGATGGTGCCTGCCACGTATTCGTCGACACTGCAACCTACGGCCAGGCCGAACTGGTGGTGGTCGCCCATGGTCAGGCGGTAGATGTAGAAAGCGGGAGTCTGGTCCTGGACCATCACGCCGCCGTCGACCAGGGCCTGGAAGTTGGCCGCCGAGCGGGCGTAGACTTTTTCGGCATCCTGGGTGTCGTCGTCGCTCAGATCGATCTCCGCTTTGACGACATGCAGAAAAGTGTGGGGGTTGCCGCTGGCCATTTCCTGGGCTTCGGCAGAATTGAGCACGTCGTAGGGCGGGCTGGCGACGCTGCCCGCCTGGCCAGGGCCGGGGCGAAAGGCGGGGAAGGGACGGATGTCAGCCATCGGGCAACTCCTCTGCGGAACAGGACGGGAAGTGTCTTACTGGGCAAATGAAATATGCCACGCGGCAAAACCCAAGGAAGTTGTTAAATAAATACTAGAATTGTCCAATTGGGCGGGCAGATAGTTCTTTAGAGTTTATATTCGATATCAATTGACTAATTCTGACTCCACTTTGTCTCCTTTTTAGGCTTCTGCCAAATTCTGCCAAATCACGTCAAAGTGGCGTGGCCGGGAATGAATAGTCATTCATTTATGACTACCCCAACAACATAGCCGGCTTGGCAGGATATCCCGCCATAACGACCGACAGGAAGTGTATACAGTATAATGAGGGGTTTGACACTTTGTCAAATGATCTAAAGTGCTGTTGTAAAATACCTTAAGTCTAGTTCAGTCCCAGATCACCAAAATGTGTCCCACTGGCACATCCACTGCAATAGGGGAAGCGAGGAATGCACCTTCGTACGACAACTGAACGCGGGTCGGGCTCAGCCCGAGATCACCAAAGACTCACGCGGATCACAGGACACCGGTTCTCACCCAGGTCTTGGGTTCGACCCGCACATTCAACTGAAAAGGAGGACTGCCATTGTTTATCTGGACGCCTAAGGCCTTGGAGGTCCTGCGCGAAGCGAGCGCCAAGGCCGAGACCATGAATCACCGTGAAGTGCACCCCCTACATCTGCTGTGGGCCGCCACTGGCCGCACCGGGCTCGACGCTCTGCGGTTCGGAAAAAATGATCACCAGCAAGCCAAGCTCCGGTTCCAGCTGGAACGGGACCTGAACAAGCTGCCGGTCATGGATCAAGTCAATAGTGAGGCCTGGGGCGAATGCGCTACACCCGGATTCAAATTGCAGCGGGTGCTGCTACGGGCGGCTGACCTTTCAGCCCGCAACAGCCTTGAGGGCAAACGAGGCCGCATCGGCCTGGCCGAACTCATGAAGGCCCTGCTGCAGGATGACCACCGGGTTGCCGGATTGCTTCGGGCACGGGAAGAATACCTGACGGCTTCGGCCTGAAGGTCATAAAAGAACGACTCCCCCGACATGCTGCCGGGCTCCGGGTCGAGATATCACAGCCGTACACTCAGCCCCGGCAAGGTGATGTCTCTACGGACCCGGCAGCGTTTTTTGATAGGGGTTGCCCTCGCCGAATCGGCATGTGAAAATCTGACTTCATTGCGCGGACCGCGTTGGTCCAGGCAACATGGGGAGTCCAGATCATGTCAAGCCAACCGCACAAACATGCCGCGATCCTTTTCCTCATATTTTTGACCACTTGCGCCGTGGCGCAGGCAGATGTCACCGGCCAGTCCTGGTCCGATGTCACGGTGGTCGACGCCCACGGCTGGCGGCTGGAGGGCGTTTCGATCACCTGGGTTGACGACGGGACAGCGTTGCAGATCCGGCGCAAAGACGGCGCTACCAAAACTGTCAAGCCCGACGAGGTTCAGCATATTCTTGATGCCCACGGCGCCGATATCACCGCCGAAGTGGGGCTGGCCCGAGCCAGCGCCTCGCCGGACACACTGACTGATCAATCCGCTCAGGAGCTGGCTTCTGATGTGGCGGCAATCAGGAGCGTCGAGACGGCGGCCGCGGATTCCGCCAAGAAGCCGAAACTGTACAGTTTCGCTTTTGACCTGGGCGTGGGTTACGGCACCACTACCGGTTCCTGGTTTGCGGGTCTGGATGACGGCCTGAACTTCCACGCTGGCGCCCGGTTCACCATCGACAGAGACAACTATATCCACCTGCTTTTTCGTTCGCAGGATTTTGGCACTCAATATATTGAATTTTTTGGGGACCCCGAACCGATCACCGTCCGGATTGAAACCTCCCTGCGGGAATACCAGTTCCTGTTGGGGCGTTATGGACCGTTGGTCAAAAACAACAACGTTCAGAGCATCGGGTATCTGGAGTATGGCCTGTCGGTCATGGAGCACCGCTTTCTCACCAGCGATCTGGGTGGTGGGGATGAATCGATCACCAAGACCGGCCTTGTCCTGCGCGGTGGTGTGCTGATCTTCCTGGACGAACATGCGGCCTTCGATTTTTCGGCGGACGTGACCTGGAAAACCAACCTGGCCAATGACGAAGCGGCCGGCCTGTTGATGGGGGTGCATCTGGGCCTGACGGTCATGTTCTGATTGCCGGACGCTGCAAAACCAAACCGAGGGGAACACCGATGAGACGTCACCTGAAAACGCAACCGACGATCATCCTGCTGGCGCTCTTGTTGTCCGTTGGGTCGGCCCCGGCGCAGGAAAATGAGCTTGCCGCATCGGAGGCCGTACCGGCCACGGTCTGGTTGGGGGTCAAGGTGGTCGATGCCCAGGGCTGGGAATATGCCGGGGTTCGGTTGCGTTGGGTTCAGGATGGCGCGGCTCTGGAGATCAGGCGCTCCGACGGCGCGATCAAATTGTTTCCGCCTGAGGAGGTCGCGCGGGTCTTTGATGCTGGCGGGGCGGACATCACCCGTGAGGTGGGAATGTCGCGCAGTGGAGAGTTGACACCGCCGCCGGCCGGCTTGCCGCCATTGGATGCATCCGGCACCGAATTTGCGCCGGTCCCGGCCACCGCTTCGGGCCAGAACACCCAACGCCTGTTCGATACGGCGCTTGACGCCGGTGTCGGTATCGCCAGTGTCTCAGGCGATTGGTTTGCGGGGTTGGAGGCGGGGATTAATGCCTCAGGTGGCCTCCGGTTCATGACCGGCGACCGCAACTATCTTCATTTTGTCTACCGGTATCAGTCTCTCGGACAGCAGTCCTTCGAAATTTATGATTTTGGTCTCGAAGTGGTCGAAGTGGATGCTTCGGTGCACGAGTTCCAGTTCCTGGTTGGACGGCACACGGAGCTGGTGGCTGGCAAGGCCGCCAAGAGCGTAGGCTACGCCGAGTTTGGGGTGGCGGCCCTGAATCACAGATTCAGCTTCAGTTCCGGGGGTGGCGAAAGCCTGACCAGGTTTGGATTCGTAACCCAGGGTGGACTGATGGTGTTGATGTCCGAGGCTGCGGCCTTGGATCTTTCGATCAGCGCGGTGTGGAAGCCTGGTTGGTCAGGCGATGAGGGCAACGGCTTTGTCCTCGCTGGCCATGCGGGGCTGACCTTTTTCTTCTAGCAGACAGTTTTGGCCTCGGCCCCGATTTTGGGGGTTGATCGGCGAGATAGATGCTTCCTTGACCAAACCTCAAGTAATCGGCTCAAAAAAACATCCTGTTATTTTCTTGACATTGGTTGATAATAATTAAACATTACATATTGAGAGCCGATAATCGTTGTAGGGAGTGTTGGTCTAGATTACTATCCCTAAGCCACTTGCCGGTCATTCAAGAGTCCGGCGAGAGACGGGAAAACAGAGAAACTGGCGTTGCGGCCGAGCCGCACAACCGGTTGAGGGGGTTTTCGCCGATGGTTCAGTTTTATCTCGATGCCGAGCGTCTGCCGGCCTTTATTGCCCATCTGATGGCCCAAAAAACGGTGATTGCACCGCATGCCAAGGGTCAAAAGTCATTCTCATTCCAGACGGTCACCGAGCCGGATCAGGTGGTGCTGGACTATCCCCGTGCCATGCAATCGATCCGCAAATTCTTCCTGCCACCGCGCGAAGAACTGCTCACTTTTGACCTGACGGCCAACGACTACGAGATCACCGCCGTCGAACCGTGCAATGCGATTTTTCTGGGCGTGCACTCTTATGACGTGGCCGCTGTTGGTCGCCTGGACTACAACTTCACCGTGGGCAGCCCGGAACGGAACTACCTGACGCGCCGGCAGGATGCCGCCTTCATCGGCGTCAGCTTCGAGCCGGATAACTACCACTTTTCCGGTTCTGTTGGCATCCGGCCCGACGATGCGACCGGGTGCGACATCTTCCTGACGAAACTTTTTGAGGGTTACGTGCTCGCGGTGCACACCGAGTTGGGTGAAGAACTGCTGGCGGGCTTCGAATTGCCGGCTCATGACTCTGGTCTCCCCAGTACGGGTCACTTCAAGCAGCACATCTATGTGCCGCAGACCAAGCTCTCGGAAACCATGGAACAGAGCTACGACAATCCGGTGTGGGAAGAAACGGCCGAGCAATGCGTTGGTTGCGGCACCTGCAACCTGGTGTGTCCGACCTGCTATTGCTTCAACGTCGACGAAGCGGTTGACGTGACGGTGACCAAGGGGCACCGCGAACGCCACTGGGACGGTTGCATGCTGCGCAAGTTCAGCGAAGTGGCGGGCGGCGAAGTCTTCCGCGAGTCGTTGGGCGGTCGTCAGCGGCACCGAATATTCCGCAAATTCAAGTACATCAGCGACACCACGGGCCAACCCTGGTGCGTCGGTTGTGGCCGTTGCACCGCTTCGTGCCCGGCGCACATCAGCATCGTCGGCATTGTCAACCGCCTGATCAGCGACCACTCGCAAACCGTGGTGGCACCGATATGAGGGAGGGCCTGATGAACCTGAAAGACCTGTTGCCCGCCGTCGAAACTGAACATCTGTATGCGCCGATCATGGCCGAGATCAAAGAGATCAAGCGGCTGACGAGCATGGAGGTTTTCTACCGTATCGAGATGCCGGGTGGCGCAGACCTGGGCCACCAGCCCGGTCAATTTGTCGAAGTGTCGATATTTGGCGTGGGCGAAGCGCCGTTTTCCATCTCGTCGTCGCCCACGCTGAAGGGCTCGTTTGAGCTGGGCGTGCGCAAGGCCGGCATGTTGACCGACGTGATGACACGGCTGCAACCGGGCACCAAGCTCGGTATCCGCGGGCCGTTCGGCACGGGCGTGGACGTCGAAAAATTCAAGGGCAAGGATGTGCTCATCGTCGCTGGCGGCATCGGCCTGGTGCCCATGCGCTCGATGATCAACTATGTGCTCGACCGGCGCGACGAATTTGGCCGCCTGATCATCTGTTACGGCAGCAAGTCCCAACGCGACCTGCTGTTCACGGACGAATTGGCCAAGTGGGAAGCCGACCCGATGGTTGAATACCACGTGACGGTGGACCAGGGCAACGAAAGCTGGCAGGGCAACACAGGGGTGATCACGACCTTGATCCCGAGCCTGAATCTGGATCTGACCAATACGGCCTGCTGCGTGTGTGGCCCGCCAATCATGTACCGCTACGTATTGATGGCGCTGAAGTCCAAGGGCTTGTCGGATGAAAGCATCTACCTGTCTCTCGAACGGCGCATGAAGTGCGGCGTGGGCAAATGTGGCCACTGCCAGATCAACTCTTCGTATGTGTGCCAGGACGGCCCGGTGTATCACTATCCCGAGCTGAAAAACCTGCAGGAGGCCCTCTGATGGCTGACAAACCCAAGTTGGCTGACAAAAACAAGGTGGCTGACAAACCCCGTGTAGGCATTTTTGACTTCACCGGCTGTGAAGGCTGTGAACTGAACCAGCTGAACTTTGAAGACCAGCTGTTGGACATCCTCGCTCACGTGGACATCGTCGAATGGCGCGAGGCCATGGACGACAAGGCCGCCGAGTACGACATCGCCTTTGTCGAAGGCTCACTGTCGACACCGGACTGCATCACCCGCATCAACGACATCCGGCGGCGGACCAAGTTTTTGGTGGCCCTCGGTGCCTGCGCGGTGCAGGGCGGCATCAACGGCATGAAGAACACCCAGCCCATCGAAGAGGTGCGCGAAGAGGTCTACGGCGAACACAAGTACCTGTTCCCGACCTTGCCCGCCCTCGCGGTGCATGAAGTGGTCAAGGTCGACTACAACGTGCGCGGTTGCCCCATGACTCAGATCGAGTTCCTGAAATTGTTCACCGCTTTGGTCATGGGCAAGCAGCCCATCGAGCCGGATCACGCGGTGTGCGTGGAGTGCAAGCTGAAGGAAAACGAGTGTGTGTACGAGAAGGGCATGATTTGTCTGGGACCCGTCACCCGGGCCGGTTGTGAGGCCCAGTGCCCGAGTGTGGGGCAGTACTGCACCGGGTGCCGGGGGCTGGTTTCTGATCCGAACCTCAAGGGTATGGAAGAAATTCTGGTGGAGCACGGCCTGAGCGTGGACGAGGCCTGGAAGAGGCTGGAACTGTACAACGCCAACGAGTTGGAGGGTGTGCGCTGATGGGAACCAATCTGGACATCAAGGTCAAACACCTGACCCGGGTCGAAGGTCACGGCAACATCGTGGTCAACATGAAGGACGGCTGCCTGGAGAAGGCGCAGTTGGATATCGTCGAGGCGCCGCGCTACTTCGAAGCCATGCTCAAGGGGCGCAGCTTTCACGAGGCGGCGATCATCACTTCGCGCATTTGTGGCATCTGTTCCCTCGGGCACCAGATCACCTCGCTGAAAACGACTGAGGCGGCCCTGGGCCTGGAGGTCAGTGACCAGACCGTGGCGCTGCGCAAGCTGTGCATCCATGGGGCGACCATGCAGTCGAACATTCTGCACGCGTATTTTCTGGCGGCACCGGATTTTCTGGGCGTAGGTTCCGTCTTTCCCTTGGTGGGCACCCACCCGGAGGTGGTCAAACGGGCCCTGCGCATGAAGCGCCTGGCCAATGACATCGGCGATGTGATCTCGGGGCGCGCGGTGCATCCGATCACGCCGGTGCCGGGCGGGTTCACGAGTATTCCGTCAGCCAGCGCGCTGAAGGAATTGAAACGCCGGCTGGCAGAAGACATGTATCCGGACCTGCTGGCGACGGTGGAAACGCTCAAGAGCCTGGCGGGACAAATCCCGTCGTTCACCCGTGAGACCGAATACATTTCCCTGCGCAGTGACCACGACTACGCCCTGTACGACGGCGACATTTGCAGCAGCGATACCGGCCGCGTATCGGATGCCGAATATCGGAAAATGACCAACGAGTTTGTGGTGCCCCACAGCACCAGCAAGCACTGCAAGGTGAGTCGTTCCAGCTACATGACTGGCGCGTTGGCGCGTTGGAACAACAACCACGACAAATTGGGCGAGTTGGCCCATACAGCAGCCAGTGAGTTGGGGCTGACGCCGGATTGCTGCAACCCGTATATGAATACGATCGCCCAGGTTGTAGAAGCGGCCGATTGCGCCATCGATTCGATCCGGCTCATTGACGAACTGTTGGCCACGGGGCTGAAGGATGAACAGCCGAACCAGGAGCCGACCAAATTCGGCACCGGCGTGGGCGCGACCGAGGTGCCGCGGGGCATCCTCTATCACGAGTACACCTACGACAACAAGGGGCGCATCGTCAAAGCCAACTGCGTCATCCCCACGGGGCAGAATTTGGCCAACATTGATGACGACATGAAAAAGTTGGTGCCCGAAATCATCGACCGTTCAAAAGAAGAGATCACGCTGCAACTGGAGATGCTGGTGCGGGCCTACGACCCGTGCATCAGCTGCTCGGTGCATTTGCTTGATGTGGAATTCGTGGAATAGAGGCAAGCATGAAAATCTTCGCCGTGGGCAACAGTTTTTACGGTGACGACGGAGTTGGGGCAGCGGTGTTGGAGCGGATCAGGGAGAGCGATGCCTTCCCCGGCGCCAAACTGGTCGACATCCACACCGATGCCCTTTCCCTGGTGGACGAACTGGCACCGGGCGAACTGAACGTGGTGATCGACGCGGCGGACATGGGCCTGGATCCGGGCGATGTGCTGGGCTTTCGCCCTTCGGAAGTGAAGATGAAGATCCGTTCGGACCACTTGTCCATGCATGGGTTTGGGCTGGCCGAGGCGTTCAGCCTGGCGGTCGGGCTGGGGTGCATGCCGCGTCAGGTATTGATCGTGGGCGTGCAGCCCGAGCGCATCGAAATCAATCAAGGGTTGACCCAGAAGGTGGCTGCGGCCGTGCCCGAGGTCATCTCCATCATCAAAGCGGAGGTTTAGCCGGATGAGTGCGAAGACCATCCTGATCATCGATGACGACATTGACCTGGTGGAAATCCTGCGGGTTACGTTGGAGAGTGAAGGTTTTCGGGTTATCGACGCCCAGAGCGGCGAGCGCGGAATCGCCGTCGCCCAGGCCGAGAACCCGGACCTGATCCTGCTCGACGTGATGATGAGTCAGGTTGACGAGGGCTTCCAGACGGCGTATGCCTTGCGGCAGGACGAGCGCACCCTGGAAATACCCATCCTGATGCTGACAGCGGTCACCGACCGCACGGGCTTCGATTTTGACCCGGCGCGGGACAAGGATTTCCTGCCCGTGGACGAGTTCCTGGAAAAGCCTGTCAGCCCGCGGCAACTGGTGGACCTGGTGCGAAAGCATTTGCCCACCAAAATCTAGCAGGTACCAGTGGGCAACGCGCCTCTCAATGCCAATGGCGAATGGATCACGCCGGATTCGTCCCAGTTCGTTTCGGCGGCCTCGTTGCGCCTGCGACTGGACTGGCTGAATCGGCTGCGTTGGGGCGCCGTGGCGGTGATCCTGAGTGCCGTGCTCGTGGCCGGCCCCTGGTTGAACCTGGAATTGCCCATGCGGGGGATTTTGACCACCGCCGGCGGATTGTTGGGTTTGAATCTGCTCTATGTGGTGCGCAACCGCCGCCTGCCACCGGTGAATATCCGGTCGGAAATCCGGTTGGTGAAGGTGCAGATGGTGGGCGATTTGCTCATCCTCACTGAGCTGCTGAATTTGACGGGCGGCCTGGAAAACCCGTTTTTCTTCATCTATATCATTCATGTGATCATGGCGAGCCTGCTGTTCAAGGGGCGCGAAATCTATCAGATCGCGGCCCTGGCCGTAGTGCTGTTCACCGGTGAAACCCTCGGCGAATTCTTTGGTGTCTTGCCCCACTATCACCTGTTGAGCGCGGGCGACATGACTCACGAACTGCCCTTCGTACTGGCCGCCCTCGGTGCCTTTTGGCTGGTGATGTTCACTTGTGCCTACCTCGGGGCCTCGATCATGAAACACAACCGGGCCATCAAGGACGAGCTGGTTGAGCGGCAGGGCGCGCTGGTTCAGGCCGACGCCGAAAAGATGGAATTTTTCCGGTTCGTGACGCACGAAGTGAAGAGCCCGGTGAGCACGGCCCAGAGTGCCGTCGAGGCGGCGTTGGACCTGGATGGCGCGGGGTTGTCGGCGCCGGTGCGAGGCCTGTTGGAGCGCGGTTTGGCCCGCCTGGAGCTGGCCAACCGCATGGTGCGGGACTTGGCGGACCTGACGCGCGGGGGCGAACTGCGGCAGTCCGAAAAAACCCATGTGGACCTGGGCCTCCTGGTGGCCGAAGTGGTGGCGCGATTCGAAGAGTTGGCCGCCAGTGCCGGTGTGAAGGTGGTCATGAAGCCGCTTTTGTCGCCGGTTGCGCTGCGCGCCGATGCGAACATGGTGGATAAGATCGTGGCCAACCTGGTGGGCAACGCCATCCGCTACAGCGGCGGGGACGGTGTGGTGAAAGTGACCGTGGTCGGCGGTGCCGACAAAGTCTCGCTGACAGTGAGCGATCAGGGCATTGGTATTCCGGCTGAAGACCAGAAGCGTGTTTTTGACGAATTTTTTCGCACCCAACGCGCGCGCGAGCTTTCCAGCCTGGGGACGGGTTTGGGGTTGGCCATCGTGCGCCGGTTCGTGAACCGGATGGGTGGGCGGATCACCCTGGAGAGCGAAGTTGGTGTCGGTTCGAAGTTCCAAGTGGTGTGGCCGCGCCAGAACGCCAAAGATGAGGATGCAAAATGAACCGCAAGGTGCCCTGTGGCGGGCTGATCGAAAAAGGAGACCAGTGCCTGGTGGAGGTGTTGGGTTTCCGGCGCGTGGCGGTTGAACCGTGCGGTATCCTGGCCAAATTTGGGGCGGCGGGAATTCCGCTGGCCTACCTGAGCGTGGGCAACGGGGCCGATGGTTTGAGCAATATGTCGTTCTGCGTGCGGACCGAGGACCTCGCGCCGCATCGCAATTTGTTGGACGAGATTCGCGAGGAATTTGCGCCGCAGTTGGTCGCGGCCAACGCGCCAATGGCAATATTGACGTTGTATGGGCCGCATTTTCTGGAGAAAACGAGCTTGGCCAGCCAGGTGTTCAGTGCCTTGTGTGCGGATGGGATCACCCCGCACACGGTTTGTTCTTCGGTGAGCAGTATCTCGATCGTGGTTAATACGCATGACCGGGATGTGGCCAACGCCTGCTTGCGAAGGCGGTTTGAGTGGCCGGAGTAGGTCCGCGGTTTTTCTCCTGTTTGATTCGCGCAAAGCCGCCTCCCTACCAGGGGAGGCGGCTTTTGTTGGCTGGCTTCGCCATGGCCAGATTGCGATGACCTCTACCCTGTGGCCTCAGCTCTGGAAATGGCATAAATTGTACTGTGATTGTAAGATGATCGGGGACCAGGCTCATGTTTGATCAAGCCCAATGACCACTGAAACAGGAAGAGCGCGTGGACGAACGACCCTCCTACGACGATCTCGAACGCCGCATCCAGGAACTGGAGCAGGAGTCCTCTGCCCACCAACAGACCGCCGCCGACCTGCTCGCCAGCGAAGAACGCTTCAAGGCCCTCAGCAATGCCTCCTTCGGCGGCATTGTCATTCATGACAATGGGCTGATCCTGGACTGCAACCAGAGCCTGTCGGACATGACCGGATTCACCATGGCTGAACTCGTGGGTATGAATGGCCTGGATCTCATCGCTCCGGACAGCCTGGACCTGGTGCTGAAGAACATCAGCAGTGGCTATGAACAGCGCTACGAAGTTGAAGGGTTGCGCAAGGACGGCTCCGTTTATCCCATTGCCATCAAGGGGAAGAATATTCCCTACCGGGGGATCGAAGCGCGAGTCATCGAGTTTCTGGACATCACGGACCGCAAGCGGGCTCAGGAAGAAAAGTCCCGGCTGGAATCGCGACTCCAGCAGGCGCAAAAAATGGAAGCTATTGGCACCCTGGCCGGGGGCATTGCTCACGATTTCAACAACATCCTGGCGGTGATACTGGGCTATGCCGAGATGGCCAAGGAAGATTCCGCGCCCGGCACGCCGCTGAACAACGACGTCGACCAGATCCTGATCGCAGCCGATCGGGCCAAGGGGTTGGTCCGGCAAATCCTGGATTTTGGCCGCAAATCCCAGACAGTTTTGACTCCGATGAGACTGCAACCGCTGATCAAGGAAGCCTTGAAGATGCTCAGGTCTTCGATACCATCGACGATCAGCATCACCACCGATATCCAACCGGATTGCGCCACGGTCCTGGCTGACCCGACGCAGGTTCACCAGATATTGATGAATCTGTGCACGAATGCCTATCAAGCCATGGAGCAGACGGGGGGTGTGCTCGCGGTCACTTTGAAGAATACTCAGGTATCACCGACTGAGGCAGCCCGGGAAACCCAGCTTGCCCCTGGTCACTATGTTGAACTTGTCGTGTCCGATACCGGGGACGGTGTTGACAAGCAGATCATCGACAAGATTTTTGAACCCTATTTCACAACAAAAAGGGTGGGCCGGGGCACGGGCATGGGCCTGTCGATCATCCACGGCATCATGGAACAGTATGGCGGGGCGGTCACCGTTAAAAGCGACCCGGGCAAGGGTTCGACTTTTCAGGTGTACTTCCCGGTGGCCCAGGCGGAGGCGCCGCGAGTGCCGACCGACTCTCTGGAAGTGCCCCGTGGTACCGAACGAATACTGCTGGTCGACGATGAAGAACTTCTGTGTGAAATGGGGCAGGATATTCTGGAGCGATTGGGCTATCGGGTCACCAAGATGTGCAACAGTCTCGAGGCCCTGGAGTTGTTCAGAAACGAGCGGGACCAGTTTGACCTGGTGATCACGGACCAGACCATGCCGGACCTGACTGGCGCTGAACTTTCGCACCAGCTTCTGAAGATCAGGCCCGAGATTCCCATTATCCTCTGCACTGGATACAGCAATCAGGTGGACGAGCAGTCGGCCAAGGCAATAGGCATCAAGGAGTTCACGACCAAACCCTTCACCAACAAGATTCTCGGCACCCTGGTCCGCAAGGTTCTCGATTCGCGATAATTGCTGCGGCTCTAGTTCAGCAGCATCGTCGCGAAGAGCCGCAATTGGGGCGCCCGGTCCGACGTGTCTTCGTAGTCTTCATAAACTTTTTCCGAAGTATACAGCACGTATTCCAGCCCGGCCCCGAGGTTGGCAGTGATCGGCGCGTTCAGCGCGATTCGCGTGGCGCCGAGGTGGTGGTCCGCGTCGGTGCCGTTGATGCTGTGGATGAAATACTGCTCGTGGCTGACGCGCAGGAAGTGCCAACCGTTGGCGCCGAACTCGGCGGTGAAGCCGGCACTGGCACCGGGGCCATAATCATATTCGCGACCCGAGAATGTTCGGTAGTCCGAAAGACTGGCGCCCAGCAGGATGACGTTGGCGTGCAGCTCCGTGCGAATTTCCAGGCCGTGGCTGGTCATGTACTTGGAAAGCAATCCGGCGCCGAGGCTCTGGGCTCCAAATTTGAACTTGGAATTGTTCACGTAGTCGAAGTGGTGAAAACCGCCGAGGATGTGGCTCACCGGTTCGGTTTCTTCGAGGAAC
>CAZLUL010000095.1:0-15014 GCA_964562635.1 uncultured Fibrobacteraceae bacterium
ATTCACCGAGTTCTACGCCGACAGCGCCCACGTGGCCAGCGTGCGGTACCTGTACTTCGGTTTGCACGGCCACAACATTCTGGTGCCCTGGATCTGGACTTCGACCGCCATGACTGTGCTGGCCTTGCTGGCCTTGATCTCGCGCAAGTTCGAATCCCGCGGCGTGATCGTGCGGAACATCCCGCTGCTGATGCTGATCATGGCCATCTGGATCGAGAAAGGCATGGGCCTGGTTTTTCCCGGTTTCATTCCGACGCCGTTGGGTGAGATCGTCGAATACATGCCGTCGGCCAACGAGTGGATGGTATCGTTGGGCATCTGGGGCGTGGGGTTGTTCATCATGACGGTGCTGTTGAAGCATGCGGTGGATATCGAGACAGGCGAAGTGAAGCCGGGGTCCTGACCCGGTGGCGAGCACGCCCTGAGGCGCATTCAGGAAAAGTGGCTATCTTGTCGATCCACTTTTCGACCCGCTTGTCGATCTTCTTGTCGATCCTCTTGCCGGCAAATGTGCGCCCGAGCGGGTCCGACTTCTTGCCTCTTCCTGTGGAGCCACCATGTCTCACAAATACCTCGCCATGACCGATGACCTGTACCGCTACGCCCTGGCCACGGGGTCGCGCGAATCGGCCCAGTTGGCCGCCCTGCGGGTCGAAACGGCCGAATTGGAAATGGCCCGGATGCTGATTGCACCGGACCAGGGCCAATTCATGGCTTTCCTGGTGAAGATATTGGGCGCCCGCCGGATTGTCGAAGTGGGCACTTTCACCGGCTACAGCGCCTTGGCGATGGCCGAAGCGTCGGCCGACGACGCGGTCATCGTTTGCTGTGATGTGAGTCCGGAGTGGACCGCGATTGCCGTGAGGCACTGGCACGCCGCCGGTTTGAGCGCCAAGATGGATTTGCGCCTGGCCCCGGCCAGCGAAACCCTCAACGACCTGCTCACCAGTGCCGAGGGAACCTACGATTTCGCCTTCATCGACGCCGACAAGTCCAGCTACGATTCCTACTATGAAGCCTGCCTGAAACTGTTGCGACCCGGCGGCGTGATCGCCGTGGACAACGTCTTCTGGGGCGGCGATGTCGCCGATGATGCGATCCAGGACGAAGACACGCAAGCCATCCGGGCCCTCAATGTGAAACTGCAAAGTGACGTCAGGATTGATTTGAGTGTGGTGCCCATCGGAGACGGACTGGCGCTCGCTCGCAAAAAATAAGGCCCCACCTCAAATAGAGGCGGGGCTTCTGTCGCGACCATTGCGATGGCATCAATCAGGCGGAAAAATTCCCCAGATCAATTCCTGTTGCGTTCCATCGGGCTGAATCAGATTCAGCACCAGTTCGCCCGGTCCATAGGCCTGCATGTACGCTTCCTGCAACGGGCCGAGGTCAAACTCCAGCTCTCGCTCGAACCAGGCGTCGCAGTCTTCTTCCAGTTCGTTGACCAATACGATATTGACCTGGACCGGCTCGGACTCCATGAAGCCACCACTCATCCACAGAGAGAACGGATGATCGGGTTGGCAGCCGGACAGGCCCACGTGCATGCGCAACACTTGCCGATCGATCGACGCCTCCAGGAGGCTCCACGGCGCGATTATCAAATCATCCGGGGTGCGGTCCGTGAACTCGATCATTGGTACCGGCACAGAGTCGTACCCGGCTTGGCCAAAGTGGGCCGCCAGGAAACTGTTGGGCACACCATCGGTCCCCGGCGTGAGCAGGACCTCCAGCGGATTTGGCGTGGTCCAGTGCCGGAAGGGTGGCATCTCGAGGGCAACGTTGCAGGCTATTGAGTACAGACCAGGTCTCTCGACCGGGACGGTGTAGTAGCCTCTCTCGTCAGGCTGCACACGCACCGCCTCACCGTCGGGGCCGTGAGCGACGATGAACGCGCCCTGCAGCGGCGGTTCGTTGGGGTCTGGAACACCGTCACGATCAAAATCCACAAAACACCGGCCCGCAATGCGCGGCCGTTCGGGCTCCATGCCGAACTCGGCCCAGCCCTGGAACGAGAATGAGGCGAGGTCGGGATCATGAAAAATCCAGGTCTTCGTCTCGGAGGTGGCTTCGTGGTCGAGCGCGCCGTCCTCACCGAGCAATCGGGAATAGTCGAAACCGTATCGCACCCAGTAGGCGAAGCTGGTGTCGGTGGCCGCCAAACTTGGCGGAATCAGGGTCAGGTCGGGATTGACGACAGTCACGGACTCGGGCGTGAAGCCTTCGATCCACACCACGGCCGGCGCATACAGCGTGCGACCGCTGAAATTGCGGATCGCCACATCCAGGGAAATCTGTTCGGTGGTCCGGTCCACGGAGAGATTGCTGCCGATCAACTGGACCCTGATCGAAGGCCCATCCCAGGGCGGTGGCAGGTCCAGGGTTTTGAGCACGAAGGTGCCGGTGGCGGGATCGAGGGAGCCTTCGGCCCCAATACGACCGGTGCCGTCATCGGCCTGGCCTGGCGCCGTGGAGTCGGAACAGGCGCCGGCCAAGAGGAGAACGGAAAGGAGGGGGATGGCCAGCAGGGCACAGAACAGGAAACGAAGGGATGGAGAGCGCAACATGACACAGCCTCCTGAGGGTGAGGTGCGAATCAGGCGACGGTGATTGCCAAAATCCGGTCAGCCTGTACCCCATCAGGATAGCAAATGTTGACGGCCGTGTCACCCCGACCGAGTCGTGAAAATTTCTAGTCCACCCACTCGGTCACAAAAAGGTTCGTTTCACCCGGATTGGAGTGGTGGCGGTTGCTGCCCCAGACAAAGGTCTTGCCATCGGGCGCCCACATGGGGAAACCGTCGAAGCCATCGGTGAAGGTGATCTGCTCGAGATTCGACCCATCCAAGTCCACCATGAACAGTTCGAATTCACGACCGCGGGGATCGGGGTAGTTGCTGGCGAAGATGATCTTCTCGCCTGAAGGATGGAAGAAGGGCCCGAACGAGGCACAGCCCAGTTCGGTGACCTGCCGCTGCTCACTGCCGTTGGCGTTCATCACCCAGATGTCCATCTTCGACGGCCGCACTTTCTCGTCGGCCAGCAGGCGCTGGTAATCCTCGGTCGCGGGCCCCGGGGCCGGATGGTCACAACGGTAGACGATCAGCTTGCCGTCCGGGGAAAAGAAGGGCCCACCGTCGTAGCCGACAGTCGTGGTCAGGCGCTTCACGTTGCCGCCGTCCAGGTCCATGGTGTAGATGTCCAGGTCGTTGTCCCGTGCCGAAGTGAAAACGATACTCGTGCCGTCCGGCGAAATCGTGGCCTCGGCGTCGTAACCGGGCTCTGCCGTCAATCGGGTTGTTTCGCCGCTGGCGAGGTCCTTTTTGAAAATGTCATAGCCACTGAACAGGCCCCACACATAGCCCTGACTCATGTCCGGGGGAGTGGGGCATTCGTCGCTGGCCAGGTGGGTCGAGGCGTAGACGATCGACTTGCCGTCCTTGGTGAAGTAGGCGCAGGTGGTGCGCCCCTTGCCGCTGGAGATCAATTCGGGCTCGCCGCCGGTCACGGGCATCGTCATGATCTGGTCGCAGGGAAACTTGTCGTTCGTCGCTTGGAAGACCAGTTGCTGGTTGTCATAGGAGAAATAGGCTTCGGCATTTTCGCCACCATCGGTGAGCATGGTGATCTTGGAGAAATGCACTTCCCGGGGATCCGGGTCGAAGCTGCGGGGCACCTGGGCCGTGCTGCAACCGGCGCAAAATACAATCAGTAGGGCCAGCAGCAAAATCTTATCTGTCCATTTCCGAGCGATCATTTTCAATTCCTCCGTTAGAAAGTTCTTGGGGCCAGCACACTAAAATCCATCCAGGGCCTTGGCGTCAACCCCGCAGTGCAATGGGTCCGACTTGCTGACGCGAAATCGCCGCCGCGAAATTGTGATGTCGCCGGGCCTAGGAATTATCCCAACCCAAATACAACCGCCGCACCATCCAGATCACCGTCAAAACGCCCCCGACCAGCAGCACGCCAAAAATCACCAGATTCAAGGTCTGTGTTTTTACGGCAAATTCCGCCGGTTTGTAGAGTTCACCCAGGTATCCATTGCGCACCACATCACGCATGGTGATCATCACGATCATCTGCACGATGGTCATGGCCGTGGGCATCACCAGGCGCACACGCGGACCGCGCAGACGCGCCAGGAAGCCCAGAACGAACATCCCGAGCCCGAGTACGAATCCGATGCCGAACATCGCAGTGGCACCCGGATCGCCGCCCATGAACAGCTTGCGCACATCCGAGGGCAGGGCCATGAAAAACCACAGGCCGACCAGAATATTGGCCAGCGTCACCCAGGTGAAATTGTCGATCCCGACTTTGACCATGAAGGCACCGCGCGGGTCGCCGCGCGAGTGGCGCACTCGGCCCCACCAGGCGAGCATCAAGCCGGCAATCGCCACGGCGCCCAGCACCATGTGCAGATAGCGCGGCCACAGTTGGGGGTCGCCCAGATTCAGGTGCAGGCCGCGGGCGTCGGCGAAATACATCCCGGCCCATTTTTGGGTTTGCAGCATCAGGGTGTTGTTGTTGCTGAACATGAAGGCCACCCACAGGAACAACAGAACGGTCACTGCCAGGATAGGCTTTTGCAGGCGTCCGAGGCCGGAGCCCTTGAAGCTCTGCAGATAAGTGCCGTAGTAGGCGAAGATCAGCACCACCACCACTGAGAACCAACCCCAGCCCATCAGGATGCTGCTGGTGAAGAAGAATTGGCCCATGAGCGTCTGCAGAAACAGCAGCGGGGCCACGCCCAGGTTGACTGTGGCGGCGACCAGGCTGGGGCTGGTCTTGGCGATCGTATCGGCCAGTTGGGTCCAGGGATCATCAGGGCCTTTGCCGCGCAGGCGGGCCACCAGGGTGATGATCAGGCCACCGAGCAAAGCGTTCATGGCCAACAGGTGCAGCAGGAAGGTCAGCTGCAGCAGGAAAAACAGCACCGGCGCGGGGGCGGGCAAGGGCAGGGCGTCGGGGGCCGGAATGATGGCGCTCACGAGTTGTATGCCCAGAATTGAGGTGATCATGATCCGCTCCCTCCCGGTCGCATTTCGACTTCGTCAAAGGCGTCGAGGTATTCGATCAGCAGTTCCCGTTGTACTGCGGTGCCAAAATAGCCGGGCATTTCTTCGGTCAGGTCGCCGGCCTCGTCCAGAAACTCATCGATTTCTTCGGCATCCATGTCAGTGAAAGAATCGGCCAGCGAGCGATAACCGTTGGCCGTATGGCACAGCCCACAGGAAATGGCGAAGCTCTTGGCCCGGGCCAGATTGCGGTCAGCCGGCATCACGCCGGGCTCATCCGGCTTCAGCGACATCAAGTGGGTCACCAGCGCAGCGTTTTCGTCTTCGGTGCCGTACCAGGGCGGCATCAGGGCCCGCATGTAGCCGACCCGCGGCACCAGGCTGGCCACGGTTTCTTCGTTCCAGTAGGCCAAGTAGGGGGCCAGTCCGTTGTAGCCGTTGGTGGTGTGGCAGGGGCGGCACCAGGCGTTGAACAGGTCTTTGCCGCGGCGCACCTCATCGGTCAGCGACTCGGGTGACATCCATTTGGTGTGGGCGATCATGCCGTCGGCGGCGAAGGCTTCTTCGTCGGCCACGAGCATACCGGTGCTGTACATGTAGCCCTGGATCACGAAGGGTTTGCGGCCGGCTTCGCGGGTCCACTCGCCGGCGCCCATGGTCAGCAAGCCCACGATCAGCAGCACGGGCACCAGGCCCTTGTTCCAGACCTTGGGCAAGACCAGCGGAATTGCACACAGCGAAAGGGTCGCCACCAGGCCGATCTTGAACAGGGCAACAACCTTGGGCAGTACCGGAATGGCGCCCAAGAGGGCTTCGTTCTCGTTCCAGACGCCGATCGAACGGCTGTACCAAACCGCACTGGCCATGACTCCGGCGATACCCACGGTGGCCCAGCCGCCGTTCCAGCGCGTGATGCGGGTGCGGAAGTCACCGGCCGGCAGGTTGGCGGCCGTCAACAGGGTGAACATGCCGGCGATGCCGAAGCCGGCGAAGCTGCGGATGAAGACCGAAGGCCAGAAGGTGGGGTTGAAGAATCCGGTCCAGAATTCCTGGTTCTCAAGCCAACCACCACTGGTGAGCATGAAGGTGATGATGCCATTGATGACGAACAGGCTGGCCCAGGCCGCGATGAAGTAGACCCAGCCCACGATCTCGTGGGTGCGGCGGTCCAGCTTGCCCCAGCCGTAGTAGTAAACGATGGCTGCGGCGATCTCGATAGTGAAGAAGACCCACTCGATGGCCCAGCCCCACAAATAGCCGTGAATCAGGGCGCCGGTGCCATGGGGTGAGATCAAGCCGATGGTGGCCCAGATGCCGACGCCGCTGATGGCGCCAAAAACCAGGGTCACGAGCATGAAAAAGCGGCTGTGTTTGCGAACAAAATTGCGGGCTTCGTCGTCACCCTGGCGGTTGGCTCGCCTTTCGGTCAGCACCAGCCACAGGCCGCCACCGACGGCAAAGTGGGAGACAAAGACGTGCAGGATGGAAACCATGGCAATCAGGATGCCGGCCCCCATCTCGAGTTCCCAGACGGGATAATTCATCAGGCCCTCCCCGAATTCTTGTGGCGTTTCAATCGCCAGACGATCTTAATAAGCGCAGGCCGCGCGGGCAAACGGAATCATCGCAATTTTGGGCGCAACTTCTGGACCGAAAATCAAGTATAGGGGTGGGAATTGTGGGTCAACCGGCCGAAGGGAGGGTCAGGATGAACAGGACAAGGGGGATGCTGGCCATTGGGTTGCTGTTGTTGCTGGGCGCCTGCGACAATGGACCCCGCTATACGGAAATCATTGAGGTCTCGCCGATCGTTGATCCGGCTGTAGTGGCCAACCCGCCGCGCACCTCGCGGGACCGGAATGAAGCGATGCTGGCGACTTTTCAGGCCGTGGGCGACCTGCAGGCCATGACCTATTTTGGCGATTTTGATCAGGTCATCGATTTTCAGCACCACCAGATCATGCAGCAGTTCAAGGGCTCCCAATCCGGTTCAGGCGGCCGCCGGGCCTGTTCCATCTTTGCCCACCGCACCGGCCGCGACACGGGCCTGGTCGGCCGCAACTTCGACAACCGCGACACCCAGGTCATGGTGGGCTGGTTCTATCCGGCCAAGGGCTACGCTTCGGTGGCCCTGTTGCCGCTGGTGGATCTCGGCTATTCGCCCGCCGAGCCTTTTGATTCAGCCGTCGAACAACACCGCAAAACCTTGCTATACGCACCTGTTATGGCCATCGAGGGCATCAACGAAAAAGGCGTGACGGTGACCCTGGCCAGCCTCGACCGCCGCCAGGTGACCCAGAAACCGGACCGGCAACCGCGTTTCCTGATCCACCTGGTGCGTGAAATTCTGGACCACGCCGGCAGTGTGAATGAGGCGGTGTCCATTGCTGAAAAATACAACGTTTTTGACAATTTCGACAATGGTGAGGCCGTCATTTCGCACCACATTTTCCTGGCTGATCCGCACTCCGGTTCGGCGGTTCTCGAATGGCGCGACGGCTCGATGCATCTGGTCAAGGACCCCGGCGATTGGCAGGTGGTGACCAACAGCGACATGTTCGAGGTGCCGCTGGCTGACCGCCGCCGCCGTTGCGATCGGTACGGCAGCCTGGCCAAATCCATGGGCGGGCAGGAAGGCACCATGACCTGGCAGCAGGCCATGGACGCCCTGGTCGACGCCCGGCAAAAGAACAAGACCTCTATCATCGATGGCCAGAAGCTGAAAATCAGCACCCAGTGGTCGGCGGTGTTCGACACCGGCGAACGGTCTTTGTACCTGGCTTTGGGGGATGACTACCGCACGGTGTATCGGTTTGAGGTCAGGCCTCAAGCCCAGTAGTGTAACTTTTGTGAGATTAAAATTGTTGTTTAGATATATTAATAACGATACGGTGTTATGGGCGAGCGCAGATTTTGTCGAAACAGCCCATTTGGCCCCCTCAAATTTGCGGCGAACATGCTAATATAAGAGCAAATCACTTCGGTGCGGGTGGGGGTGTATCCGCGTCGACAAATTGCTCGGTCAGATCATCAAATCTCCGGCTTACTCAACATCATTCTGGGGGTCCTTCCATGGCCAGTTCGCGCCAGTTATTCGCTATTGTCCTGCTTCTTCTCTTGGCTTTGAGCGGCACAGCCGTCGCCAAGATTGTGCCCGGTTACGAATACGTACCGGGCGAAGTCATCGTCAAGTTCAACGACAACGTCAGTCCCCTGGAAAAGGGCAGTGTCCTGGCCCAGGTCGGTGGTCGCAAAGTGCGCGACTTCAACGGCATCAAGGCCGAGCACTGGCAGGTCGACTCTTCGGTTGAAGCAGCGGTGGCAAATCTGGAGAACGATCCGCGCGTGGCCTACGCCCAGCCCAACTATGTGCTGAGCCTTCTGGGTATTCCCAACGACACCCGTTTTGGTGATCTGTGGGGCATGAACAATACCGGCCAGACCGTCAGTGGCGACCCCGGCACCGCCGATGCGGATATCGATGCCGTCGAGGCCTGGGACGTGTTCACTGGATCGGCTGACGTGCTGGTGGCCGTCATCGACACGGGTGTGGACTACAACCATCCCGACCTCGTGGACAATGCCTGGACCAACCCCGGTGAAATTGCCGGCAATGGCATCGACGACGACGGCAACGGGTATGTCGACGACATGCACGGCTATGATTTCGTCAACAATGATGCCGACCCCATGGATGACAACGGCCACGGTTCCCATTGCTCCGGCACCATCGGTGGCACGGGCAACAACGGCGTGGGCGTGACCGGCGTCGCCTGGGATGTTTCGATCATGGGCCTGAAGTTTCTTTCTGCCGGCGGCTCTGGCGATACTGCCGATGCCATCGGTTGCATCGAATACGCCACGGCCATGGGCGCCGATATCATGAGCAACAGCTGGGGCGGCGGTCCCTACGATACGGCCATGGAAGCGGCTATCACCGCGGCCTACAATGCGGGCGTCTTCTTTGTGGCGGCAGCCGGTAATAACGGCACCGACAACGACTCGGGCGCCCACTATCCGAGCAACTACGATGTGCCCAACGTGATTTCAGTCATGGCGACCAACAACGACGATACGCGCGTGATTGAGCCGGGCTGGTGGTCTTCCAACTACGGCGCCACCACGGTGGACATCGCGGCCCCGGGCCTGCACATCTGGTCCACGACGCCCAACAACACCTACAGCGATTACTCTGGCACCTCGATGGCCACGCCTCACGTGTCCGGCGCCCTGGCCTTGATGGTCGGCCGCTTTCCTGGCATCACCGTCGATGCCGGCAAGAACCTGCTGATGACGGTCGGCAACGATCCTCTGGCCAGTCTGACCGGCCTGTGTGTCAGCGAATCCCGCCTGAATGTGCTCAAGCTGATCACCGACCCGGACATCATTGATCCTTCGGCAGTGATTGACCTGGCCGCCGGTACCCTGGGTTCGAACTGGGCCGAGCTGGTCTGGTCCGCACCGGGCGATGATGGCACCGTGGGCACGGCCAACAGCTACGACATGCGCTATTCCCTGTCCCCGATCACCGACGAGTTGACCTGGGATGCCGCCACCGAGGCCACGGGCGAACCTTTGCCTGGTATCAGCGGCACGCCCGAGTCCATGCAGGTCAGCGGCCTGGATGTGCAGACGGCCTACTACTTCAACCTGCGGGCCCGCGACGAATACGGGAACCTGGGCGGACTGTCCAACAGCGCTTCGGTTATTACTCTTGGACCGCCTTCGATCGGTCTGTCGCCCGCCACACTGAGCGCGACCCTGACCACCGGCGGCACCACCACCGAGACCCTGACGGTGACCAATACCGGCTTGGGCGTGCTCGACTTCTCGATCCCCACGGCTGAGTACATCCTGCCGGCCAAGGGCACCTTTGGCCCGGTCCGCACCTGGAAATACGACCGGGCGGAAAAAGGAGCCGAGGTTGGCCTGAAACCCGTCGTCCGTATCAATGGCGCCGGCGGCCCGGATGCCTTCGGCTACAACTGGATCGACAGCAATGAAGTCGGTGGTCCGGCTTTCAATTGGATCGAAATCAACACCCTGGGCACCGCGGTGTCCCTGAGCGATGATGCCAACAGCGGTCCGTACGCCATCGGTTTCGCGTTCTCCTACTACGGTGTTGACTACACCGACTTCCAGATCTGCTCCAACGGCTGGTTCAGCTTCACTGACACCGGCACCGACATGAGCAACGGCCCCTTGCCGGCCAGTTCGGCTCCGGCCAACATGCTGGCCATGTTCTGGGATGATCTGAACCCGGCGACCGGTGGCAGTGTCTATTACTACAATGATGGCACACGCCTGATCGTGGAATTCGAGAGCATCAACCACTACAGCAATGGCAGCGCCTACACCATGCAGGCGCATCTGTATCCCAATGGCAAAATCGAATACCACTACCTGACGGTGACCGGGACGACCGACAGCGGCACCATCGGTATGCAGAATGCGGACGGTGCTGACGGTCTGATGGCCGCCTACAACGCTGCCTACGTGCAGGACAACCTGGCGGTCCGCTTTGCCGCCGTCACGCCCTGGCTGTCGACCGCACCGAACAGCGGCAGCCTGGCTGCCGGTGCCAGCGTGGACGTCGACGCGGTGTTCTCGGCCGCCGGTCTTTGCGGCAGCCATTTTGACGCCAATCTGCACGTGGTCAGCAACGACGCTTTGAATGGCGACGTGGTGGTTCCGGTTGGTCTGGACCTGACCGGTGCGCCGGACATCATGGTCGATGCGGCCACCCTGGACTTGGGCCAGGTCTTCCTCTCGGCCCAGGGCGACCTGGACCTGACGGTGTCGAACAACGGTTGCGCCGACCTGACAATTTCGGCGGTTGCCGCCGATCACGCGGACTTTGGCTGGGTCGCCACGGTGCCCCAGGTGATTGCTGCCGGCGCCAGCCTGGTGATTCCGGTGTCCTTCACGCCGGCGTTAGCCGGCCCGATCAGCGGTATCCTGACTTTGACCAGCGACGACCCGAACAACCCGGTGTTGACGGTGAACCTGACGGGCGAAGGCCTGGAAGCCGGCGAAGTGGCCGTCAATCCGACCACGGTCTACCAGGTCGTCAACCTCGAAGGAACAGCCACCCAGACAGTGACGGTGACCAACAATGGTCTGGGCGATTTGAACTTCTCGATCCCGTCGCCGGATATGTATTCCAAACATCTGGCGGAGATGGAACCGGTCAAGCCGATCGCCTATCAGGCCGGTGTCAAAGGCGCCAAGGATGAAGACTTCGGCGTGGCCCCTCTGGGCAGCGGCGGCCCCGATCTGTACGGTTACAAGTGGGTCGACAGTGACGAACCCGGTGGCCCAATGTTCGGCTGGATCGATATCAGCGCGACCGGCACGGCGGCCATGACTACGGGGGACGACAGCAATCTTGGACCGTTCCCCATCGGGTTCCCGTTCGAATTCTACGGCAATACTTTCACCGATTTCCGGGTCTCGTCCAACGGTTTCATCAGCTTCACCAGTTCGGCCACGGCCTTCACCAACACCGCGTTGCCGAATTCCAGCTCACCGGTGAATATGATCGCCCCGTTCTGGGATGATCTGAGCCTGTCCGCTGCCGGCAGCGGTGACATCTACTACGAGATGATCCATGGCGATTTGATCGTGATGTATGACAACGTCATGCCTTACAGCGGTGCCAGCAGTGGTGCGGGACCCTTCAGTTTCGAAGTGATCCTGTCGCCGACCGGCCGCATCACCATGCAGTACCTGACAGTGGGCGCGGTCGCGGCCAGCCATACCGTGGGTATCCAGGATGGCACCGGCACCATTGGCCTGCAAGTGGCCTACAACGCGGCCTATCTGCACGACAACATGGTCGTCGAGATCCGTACGCCCATCGATTGGCTGGCGGTTTCGCCTCTGGTGGGCACCGTGCCGGCCGGTGGCAGCCTCGACCTGGCGGTGGACTTCAATGCCGCCGGCCTGGCCGTGGGCTTGCACGACGGTCAGTTCCTGGTGCTCAGTGACGATCCCGCGACGCCTTCGGTACCGGTGCCGGCGACCCTTGAGGTTTCCGACCTTTCGGCCGTTGGCGACGATCTGCTGCCGCGCGCGGTGGCTCTGGACCAGAACGTGCCCAACCCGTTCAACCCCATGACGGACATCAAGTTCAGCCTGCCCAAGGCCAGCCGGGTTGAACTGCGCGTGTACGATGTGCGGGGAGCCCTGGTGCGCAACCTGATCTCCGGCGAAATGGCAGCCGGTCACCACACCCAGGTGTGGATGGGTCGGGATGATCAGGGACAGGATGTGCCGTCGGGTGTGTACTTCTACCGGCTGCAGCTGGATGAAGAGGTGCTGACCAGGCGGATGACTTTGCTGAAATAACCCAGTCCGCCCTGCGGAATGAGAGAAGCGGCCCTGGTCTTATGACCAGGGCCGCTTTTTTGTCAGACGATTGTTCAGACGAGCAAGCCGTCCCGGCAGTGGGACTGAACCGTTTCGAGTAGGATACGTCGATTGACCGGCTTGGCCAGGTGTTGGTCGCAGCCGGCTTCGGCGCTGAGGCGCCGGTCGTTTTCCATGGCGTTGGCGGTCAGCGCGACAATGGGTCGTGTGAAGCCCCGCTCCCGGATGATGCGGGTGGCTTCCAGGCCGTCCATTTCCGGCATCTGGATGTCCATCAGGATCATGTCATAGTCGGTGCTGCCGGATTTTTCCACGGCAATGGCCCCGTTTTCGGCGATCTCGACTTTTGCTCCAGCCTTGCGGAGAATCGTGCCCACCAGGAACTGGTTGTCCGGCATGTCTTCGGCGTAGAGGATATCCAACCCCGTCAGGTCAACTGTGGATCTGGCGGGTTGGGTCGGGGCCGGTTTTGAGACTTCAGGCGAGACCCGTGGTTGGTCGGCACTGTTGCCCACGTCGATCGAGAGCGTAAACCGCGAACCCTGGCCAGCAATACTTTCGACCGTGACATCGCCGCCGAGCACCTCGCCGATGCGCTTGGTGACGACCAATCCGAGCCCAGTGCCGCCGAATTTCCGGTTGAATTCGTCCTCACCCTGGGTGAAGGGGCGGAAGAGATTCTGGCGCACGTCATCGGTGATGCCGATGCCGGTATCTGTCACATGGAACAATAGCAAGGCCTGGTCGAGGTCGGCTTTTTCGACGAACTCGATTTCCAGGCCAACCGAGCCTGCCGAGGTGAACTTGCAGGCATTGGAAATCAGGTTGAGCAGGGCCTGCTTCAGTCGAGCCTGGTCCGTCAGTATCGATTGGGGCACCGGGGTCAGGTACCGCAGTTCGAAATCAAGGCGGGAATTCGCGGCCTGGCAACGAGCGTCGGATTCCACCTCTTTGATGAAGCCCAGCGTATCGCAGTCGGCGATCCGCAGGGACATTCGGCCCTCTTCCACCTTGACCAGATCGAGGATGTCTTCGATCAGGGCCAGCAACTGTTTGCCGTTACGCCGGATCACGGACAGGTGATCGGCAGATGTTTCGGCCGTCGAATCCGGGTCAGCGAGCAGGTCCGTGTAGCCAAGGATGGCCGTCAGGGGTGTGCGCATCTCATGGCTCATGTTGGCCAGGAAAACGGTCTTGGCCTTGTCGGCTTTGATGGCGTGTCGGGCCTGTTTCTGGGCTTCGGCTTTGGCGGCCATGAGTGAATCGTTGACGGCCTGCAGTTCCTTGTTCGCCGTCGAGATCTCCTCTTCGTATTGCACACGGTGCGAGATGTCCCGGCAGTGTTCGATGAACTGGGTTGCCTGGCCGTTCTCGTCAAAAATGGGCACCGTGACAACTTCGACATGAAAATCGTTGCCGTCCTTGTCTGTGTGGCGATGAATAGCCGTCGCCTGCTCGTCGGTCACCGCGGACTCGCGCATGGGACAGCTGTTGTCGTCATCGGCACAGGCGGAGTCTTGGCGATGAAAGAGTTGGAAACAGGACTTGTTCGCTTCCACCGGGTCGCTGCCAAATTTTTCACGGACATGCTTGTTGGCCAGCAGAACTTTGTGGTCGGCGTTGATGACCAGCAGATCGTCGGGTATCGAGTCCATGATCAGTTGCAGGAATTTTTCGGATTTGGCCAATTCAGCGGTGTTCTTGAGCTGCTGCTGCGCGACCTGGTCCATGCGGTTGCAAATCAGTTTGATCAGGAAATTCAGTGCCATCAAGGAGCAAAAAACCAGCAACCCCATGCTCGCGACAAGGGTCAGCCAGGTGGAGCGTGCGGCTTGAACATGGTTTTGCACATTGGTGTAGAGTTCGAAAGCACCCAGAACCTGACCGTCGCCGCTTACCAAAGGCAGATAGGTCTCCACGATGGGGACATCATTGCGGTCCTGATTGGCGAGATCGATCGCGTGGCCGTGGAGTTCGAAATGGGTGGCCCCACGTCCGGCCAGTGCCTCGCTCAAACCGCCATCACGGTGGGCTTGCTGACCGATCCGATCCTCGTTGGTCGAGAAGACGTTCTGTCCCGTATTGTTGACCAGGTTGACCGACATGATGTCGAACGGCTCGAGAAACGCGGTCAATTCCCGGTTCAGTTCGGCGGCCTCGGCGGCGCTGACCACAAGCTTGCCACTTTGCTGGGAGGTGGTCATGACGGAAGACAACTCAGAGACCAACAGCCCCTGGGCCATTTCTTCGGCGTGATGCTGGGCTTCGTCGATGAGACTGCGCCGGACAATGACAAATTCGGCGACGGCCAATGACGTGATCAATGCCAGCGCCAGAGAGGTCGAAGCGAGCATAAATTTGCGATAAAAAGCTGTGCCTGGGCCCTTGTGGTCCATTTCCATCCCATATCGTATTGGTGGTCTGACCACCCATATTTGGTTCGCGCGCCGTCCTGATGGTCGGACCGGCACCACTACGTGAAGTCTTTATATCGAACCCCGGGCAGAAATATTGAGGTATTATTTGCAAAAAAATGCCCGGATCCATTGAGGGTCCGGGCAGCAAGCAATTGGCAGACGGTCAGTTGTCGCGTCGGTCTTTCATGGCCTGGGCCTTGGCTTT
>CAZLUL010000096.1:0-15012 GCA_964562635.1 uncultured Fibrobacteraceae bacterium
GAATTCATCAATATCTCGTATGTGCTGGACTCGTCGACCGAGGTCGAGATCTACAAGAACATCTTCGGACACCACATCGGCGAAAGCTTTCTGCCGCGGGTGCTGGAGAATTTCGCGCGGGCCATCATCTCGAGCCGTTTGAACGAAAAATCGCCGGCCCTGATCGACTGGATCGGCGACCTGGACAAGTACGACCGCTACTGCGACGAGAACCTGCATCTGCTGAAGATGTCCATCTACACCGGGTTGATCCCCAATTGGCTCGATGAAGAGGACCGCAAGAACTTCACCGCCAAGCGGCGGCGCCAGATTATTGCTGAAGCGGAATCCGAGGGCCACAAGGGCTTCAGCGGTCGCGACAGCATCGACATCTTCCATGACCTGTTTGCGAATTTTGCCCGCGAGGGCGAGTTGATCAACATGGACACCCTGTGTGCCTTCTTCACCAAGGGCCGGCCCGAATTGGCCAAACAACTGCCCGACGGCTTCCTCGACGCCCTGCGCAACATGTACAACTACCAGATCCTGCAGGAAGTGAAAGAGTCGCTGTATTACTACAACGAAGAGCAAATCAGCCGCGACATCATGAACTACCTGTTTGCCCTGAACTACGAGCCGGGCACGACTGCCGACTGCAGCTACACCGGCGAGCGGTTGGAGATCACCGAAACCTTCCTGGCCGGCATCGAGAACCACCTGCTGGGCCACGACGTGCGCGAAGGCCGCCGCGGCGAATTCCGGGAAGAAACCCAGCGCGAGTACACCTCACGCACGCTCACCCAGGAAATCATGGTCGAAGAAAAAGGCATCACCGAGACTGACCTGTACCGGCAGTTGCACAAGCGCTACGTGTATTCCCTGAAAGAGAAAGTGCTCGATCCGTTCCTGGAGAACGCCAATTTCCGCCGCGCCCTGAAGGACTACGATACCGAAGATTTCCGCACCTACGACAAGCGGGTGCGCGAGGATGTCACTTTCCTGATCAACAACCTGACCGAACAGTTCGGGTATACGGAGAAGGGCGCTCGCGAGGTTTGCATCTATGTGGTGGACAACGAGTTGGCAGAGGTTTTTGAGGGCTAGGCAGGGCTGGCGCGGATCGGTCAGAAAATCGACTCCCCATACCCCCGCGGGTTTTCCTGTTGCCACCGCCAATGGTCGGCGCACATCTCAGTGATGCCGCGGGTTGCGCTCCAGCCCAGTTTTTTGGCCGCCATCGAAGGGTCGGCATAGCAGGTTGCGATGTCGCCGGGGCGGCGCGGAGTCACGGCATAAGGCACCTTTGCTCCGGAGGCCGCCTCAGCCGCCGTCACCATTTCCAGCACCGAATAGCCCTGGCCCGTGCCCAGATTGATCGGCACACAGCCTGCGAACCTATCCAATTTCGCGATGGCTGCCAAATGCCCCAAAGCCAGATCCACCACATGGATATAGTCGCGCACACCGGTGCCGTCGGGCGTATCGTAATCATCGCCAAAGACGCTCAACTGTTCGCGCTGCCCCACGGCGACCTGCATGATGTAGGGCATCAGGTTGTTGGGTATACCCTGCGGATCTTCGCCGATGCGGCCGCTTTCGTGGGCCCCGATGGGATTGAAGTAGCGCAACAGTACGCTGGTCCAGCGGTCATCCGAAAGGCACAGGTCGCGCAGAATTTCTTCGATGAAGAGCTTGGTCTTGCCGTAGGGGTTGGTCGCCGAGAGGGGAAAGTCTTCGGTGATGGGCACTGTGGCGGGATCACCATAGACGGTGGCTGATGAGCTGAAGACGAGGTTGAAACAGTCGTGGGCCGCCATCACTTTCAACAATTCCAGCGTGCCGACAATATTGTTCTCATAATAGCGCAGCGGAATTTCGCAGCTTTCGCCCACGGCCTTCAGCCCGGCAAAATGAACCACGGCGTCGAATCGGTGAGCGGCAAAAACCTTCGCCAGGGCAGGACCGTCGCAGATGTCCACTTCGTGGAACTCGATTTCACGACCAGTCAGGGCGCGCACCCGGTGCAGGCTTTCTTCCACCGAGTTGTCCAGGTTGTCGACGACCACCACTTCGAAATCCGCTTCCAACAGCTCCAGACAAGTGTGACTGCCGATATACCCGGCGCCGCCGGTCACCAGAATTTTGCCCGCCTTCTTGTCTGCCTTCTTGCCCGACTTCTTGCCCGACTTCTTGCCCGACTTCTTGCCCGACATATGGATCCTCTTTCAAAGGGTTGCGTTCCCGCCGGATACAGAAACGCCCCGAAAATTGTGCACGGCGATACCGAAATCGTGTCAAGTGATGTTCGGAACACGTTGTAGGAATGATAGCTCAGACCCAGCCATGCACAATGTTCGGGGCGCTAAAAAACCCATTTCTGGGCTCAAAAAGTCGCTTGGGAAGCTTGATTTTCAGGTATTGTCAGGTTGTTGATTTCTGGAATCAAATCACCGACATCAATCAGACGCTGAATGTGTCACCCGCACCCCCGGCGGGATTTCCCCTCAATGACCGCTACAATAACAAGCTTCGGCCTCTGAACGCAACACAAAAGTGCCTTTTTCCCATTCTCTTTATCTATAGTACACAATACAAAAGCGCAAATCCACCATTATTCTCACATTTCATCAAGATATTATCATTTGGCCCTTTAATGCAACATATGGCGTTGTCTTTTGACTTCCAATCCGCTAGACTTGCGTCTCGACAATATTGGAGAAGGGCTCTGATTGGGCCCGGAGGATTGATGTGGCGGCCAAGTCGACTCTCAACCCCCCGGTTGCTGGCTCGCTGACCACATCATCGGGGACCTATGACCGGATCTACACCTCCGGCGGCGTCGACGCCCAGTGCGGCGCCGAAGCCTTCGACTCGGCCAACGATGGCATGTATTTCGACGTCTACTGCCTGCAGGTTGACGACAACAATCCCATCGACCTGATCCTGGACGCCAACGGCACCAAACTTGCCGATACGGTGCTGACCCTCTATTGCTCGCCATTCAACCCGACCCAACCGCAATTGAACGTGGTCGCCTTTGACGACGACAGCGGCGAGTCCACGCTGAGCGCCATCACGGCCGCCCAGAATGTGCGCCTGGTCGAGGGACAGGAATACTGGCTGGTCATCAGCAGCTACGGCGCCAACATGACCGGCGACTATGTGATCCAGAAGAGCAGCAATGTGTATGACTGCGGTGTGGTGACCAACGAACGGGCCACCTGGGGCGCGATCAAAGGGATGTATCGCTAAGAATACTCTCGCCCAATTGTCATAAAAAATCCCCCTCTTTCGCCCGGAGGGGGATTTTTTCGTTTGGTCGGGTTGCGGACTAAGAACGGCCTGCCTCGAAGGAAGACAGCGCGGCCATGTTGGCGATCTTCGCCACTGTCGACGAGGTCGACACCATGTTGATCGGCTGCTTCAGGCCGTACAGCAGGGGCCCGACGACCTCACGCTGTCCCAGATGCCCCACCAGCTTGTAGGCGATGTTGGCGCTCTGCAGGTCCGGGAAGATCAGGACGTTGGCCTGTCCCATTACCTGACAGTTCGGTACGCTCTTGCTGCACCTGCCCTCGAGCACCGCGACATCGCCCTGCATCTCGCCATCGACCCGCAACTCGGGGTGCTCCCGATTCAGGATGCGCACCGCTTCGCGCACCCGGGCGCTCTCGGGCCGATCATTGTCCCCGAAGTTGGAGAACGAAAGCATCGCCACGATAGGCTCGAGGTTGAAATGGCGCGCCACCGTCGAGGCCACCAGGGCGGTCTCGGCCAACTGACGCGCATCGTTGTCGAAATTCACCGTGGTATCGGCAAAGATATAGACCTTGCCCTCGACCAACAGCACATGCATGCCCACCACGCGGGAAATGCCCTCGCGCAACTCGGCCAGCGGCAAGACCACCCGCAGCGTGTCGACATAGGAACGATCCGCGCCGCAAACCATGCCGTCGGCTTCGCCGTTGCGCAGCATCATCACCCCATGATGCATCGGACGTTGCACCAACCGCAGGGCCTTGGGGAAGTCGTACCCCTTGCGGGCGCGCTCCTTGAACAACAACTGGGCCATCTCATCGATGTTCGGACAGGATGTCGGGTCCTTCAGGGTGAGGCCCTTCAGATCGACGCCGAATTTCTCGGCCATCGTCCCGATTTTTTCCGTATCACCCAACAAAATGGGATGACAGAACCCAAGATCGGCCGCCATGCGGGAGGCCTCGAGCACACGCTGGTTCGCGCCTTCGGCGAACACAACCCGCCGTGGATTGGCCTGGGCCTGGCTGCGGATCGTATGCATCACCATCAGGCTCTTGTTGTGCATGCCTTCGAGGCGTTCCTGGTAACCGTCCCAGTCGGAAATCGGCATCTGGGCCACGCCGGTTTCAACGCCCGCTTTGGCCACTGCCAGAGCCACGATGGGCAGCACGCGGCTGTCGAACGGCTTGGGAATGATGTACTCCGGGCCGAATTCAAAATGGGTACCACCATAGGCCGCTGCCACTTCGGCCGGCATGGGTTGGCGGGCCAGGTCAGCCAGGGCGTAGGCCGCCGCCAGCTTCATTTCTTCGTTGATGGCGCTGGCACGGATATCCAGTGCCCCGCGGAAAATGAACGGGAAGCCCAGCACATTGTTGACCTGGTTGGGATAATCACTGCGACCGGTGGCCATGATCACATCCGAACGCGCGTCTTTGGCATCATGGTAGGTGATTTCGGGATCGGGGTTGGCCATGGCAAAGACGATGGGCTTTTCGGCCATGGACTGGATCATTTCCTTGTTCACCAGGCCAGCCACCGAGCAACCCAGGAAAAAGTCACAGCCAACCATGGCTTCGGCCAGGGTCCGGGCTTCGGTTTCGTTGGCGAAGTATTCCTTGTACTCGTTCATGCCGTTGGGGCGGCCCTTGTAACAAACACCCTTGCTGTCGGACAGCAGGAAATTTTCGCGGGGCACCCCCAGGCTTTCGATCAACTTGCCGCAGGCGATGGCCGCCGCACCGGCGCCGGAGATAACGACCTTCAGATCTTCGATCTTTTTTCCCTGCAACTGTGCCGCATTGATCAGCGCCGCCGCCGAAATGATCGCCGTGCCGTGCTGGTCATCGTGGAACACCGGAATGTTCATGGTCTCGCGCAGTCTTTTCTCCACCACGAAACACTCGGGGGCCTTGATGTCTTCCAGATTGATGCCGCCAACGGTGGGCTCGAGCAATTGGCAGAACTTGATGATTTCTTCGGGATCCTGCGTATCGATTTCGAGGTCGAACACATCCACGTGGCCAAATCGTTTGAAGAGCACACCTTTGCCTTCCATGACCGGCTTGCCGGCCAGGGCGCCAATGTTGCCCAGACCCAGGACGGCCGAACCGTTGCTGACAACGGCGACAAGGTTGCCCCGGTTGGTGTACTTGTAGGCGTCGGCGGGATTGTTTTCGATGGCGGTGCAGGGAATCGCCACCCCGGGCGAATAGGCCAGGGAGAGATCGTGGGCCGTAAGGCACGGCTTGGTCGGCACGACTTCTGTTTTGCCGGGTCGTCCCTGTTCGTGATAATCGAGTGCGTCCTGATCCCTGACTGACATAACTTCCATCCTTTCAATCGGTGGAATTCCGGAATATGATCATGATTCAAGTTTCCACTGACGAGTGGCAAAAGTCCAGAAGTGAGGCGGACCAAAGGAGCCGAATTGCAAAGTTTTTTGGAAAGTCTTAGCGCCGCGCTGGGGGATGTCGGCGGCAGCCTGTTTTCACTGATCCCCCTGGTCGGCGTGATCCTGATTATCATTGTCGCAAGCCGTCTTCTGGATCGGCAGGCACAACGCACAACGGGGCTGCGCTTCCGCAACCAGTTGATCATCACCGCTGTGTCATTTGTCGGGGTCCTGGTGATCATCGTGGTCCTGCCCGTGGACCCCGGTTTGCGCGGTCAGTTGCTGACCTTGGTGGGCATCATCTTTTCGGTGACCATTTCCCTCAGCTCGTCAACCTTCCTGGGCAACGCCATGGCCGGCGTCATGCTCAAGACCGTGCGCAACTTTCGTTCCGGCGATTTTGTCAAGGTGGGTGACTATTTTGGACGCGTGACCGAGCGCGGTTTGTTCCACACCGAGATCCAGACACCCAATCGCGATCTGACCACCCTGCCCAACCTCTTTTTGGCCACCACACCGGTGACGGTTGTGCGGGCCTCGGGCACCATTGTCGACGCCACCGTTTCTCTGGGCTTCGACATCCCTCACGGCAAAGTCGAAAAATCGCTGATGGAGGCCGCCGCAGTGGCCGAACTGAAGGAACCCTTTGTGCAGGTGCTGGACCTGGGTGATTTTTCAGTCACCTACCGCGTGGCCGGTCTGCTCGAAGATACCAAACGCCTGCTCACCTTCCGCTCGCGGCTGCGCGTGGCCATGCTCGATTGCCTGCACCGCGACGGGGTGGAAATCGTGTCGCCCAATTTTATGAATGTGCGCGATTTTGACTCTCGCCACGATTTCGTGCCCTCACCTTCGGCGAATCACGCCCCGGTGTTGGCCGACGCCCCGGTCGAAGTGGTCTTCGACAAGGCCGAAGAGGCCCAGACCCTGGCTGGATTGCACAAGGACTTGAGTGACCAGAAAAACCTGCTCGACGAAACCACCGCGGAACTCAAAGCCGCGGCGGATGACGAATCCCGGCAAAAGTGGCAAAGTGATGTGGATGGCATCCAGCAGCGGATCGACCGGCTCCAGGTAGAGATTGAAGAAGCCGAGTTGCGGGAAAAAGCGGACGACGACTGAGCAGAAAATCAGGTCGACAGGCAACGCCCTTCGACTGAAATCAGAAATTCAGGCCGGAGTCATCCGATCGGCCTGTCCGTGCCCATTCCAGCAAGGCTTGCCGTTCGTTCTCATTCAGCCGGGCTTCAGGATGTCCCACCGCGTAACTGCGCGGCGGCATTTTCCCGGCGGCAACCTGCTTGTCGATTTCGCGCAGCAACAGGTCCTGGGTCATGAAGTCGAAGATCGGCCACCGCGAAAAATTCAGGTCCTTGCGCCCCTCATTGACGTGCCCATTGATCCACCACGAAAGCGGCGCCACCTGTGCGTACCAGGGCCAACGTGTTTCGTGGGAATGGCAGTCGAAACAGGCCTTGACCAAGATCGCTTTGACCGCGGCCGGGGCCTGGACATCCGACTGCACCGGTGGGTTGGTGCGGTTGGTGGGAATAAACTGGGCCACGATCAGGAGCGTCGCCAATGTCGCGACGCCCCATTTGGCCAGCTTACCGAGGTGGGTGGTCACCATCTATTGCTCAAGCTGCTTGAGCATACGCTGGGCGTGGCCGTTCTGCGGATCGAGGGCCAACGCCTTGTCGATATTGGCCCGGGCCGCCTCTTTGTCGCCCCCCGCCAGATCAACCTCGGCCAGCATCAAATAGCTGTCGGCGTGGTCCGGATTCATCTCCAGGTTCAGCTCGATCATGCGGCGGGCGCCGTCCATGTCTCCATTTTCCTGAGCCAGGGTCTCAGCCACCCGCGTCAGGGTCATGGGCGTGAAGTCATAGGAACCTGAGCCGTAGTAGTTTTCCCGCAGGTCGCGGTATTTGGCCTCGCCGGACTCGGCGCCATCCTTGGCAATGGTCTTCAACAAGACGTTGTCCAGGGTGCGGGGATTTTCGACACCCCGGTGGCAAGTCACGCAGCGCACCTGGAAATCGTTTTCGTGAGTCGCGGCGGGCAGCAGGTTGGAGTTGATCTCCTGCACCATTTTCATCATCCCGCGGGCGATTTCCTTGTTCTTAAGCTCGTCACTGGCCCAGTCGAAACTCGAAAAATCGCCGGGCGTTTTCTGGACGTGACAGTCGGAGCAGCGCATGCCCAGAGCCCCCGCGAAAGACTTCATCGTGCCGAGCAGTTCCCGCTTGCCAATGTCTTTGGGCAGCACCTTCAGATTGGTGTACTCGTCGGGAACCTGGGCCAACGCGCTGGTGGCCAGCAAGGTGAACAATACGAGATAGAGGGCAACCTTCTTCATCGACGTCTCCTGAAAATTTGGGGTGGGACCGGGAAAGGCAGTATATCAAAAGCCTATGAAAACGTAACGCATTTTCAACAAGCCCGACCAACATTTGCCCGTGCCGACGGGGCGTCAAAACGCTATCATGGAGTCACGCCAACAAGTTGTGCCCCCAGACTGCCAGAGGTGCCCATGTCCCAAAAACTGCGTGACGCTGCCATTCGGGTTCTGATGATGCCCCGCGACACCAACCACCACGGCACCATTTTTGGCGGCGTGATCCTCAGCCACATTGATCAGGCCGGTGCCGTGGCGGCCATTCACCGGGGTTGTCGAAAGGTGGTGACTGTGGCCATGGACAAGGTTGTCTTTACCCACCCGGTCGAAGTCGGGGATCTGGTCAGCTTCTATGCTGAAGTGGTTCACGTGGGGCGCACGTCGATCAAGGTGCAGGTCATGGTTGAGGCCGACCGGCGTTCCAGTGGCGAAAAAGTGACCGTCACCCGCGCCGAAGTCACCTACGTGCACATCGGCGAAGATGGCAAACCCATAGCTGTGCCGGCAGCACCCTGATCGGGACTACTGGCCGTATTTGGTTACTTGCCATATTTAACGGAGCAACCATAGGGCAGAGTCGAAGCTTCCTTCACCGCGCCCCCGGACAGGACCGCCTTGAGGGCCAATTCCACATAATTCTTCTGCCCCATCTTGCTGGGCGAACGGTTGTCGTCGATGGCGCCGTTGTACAATACGATTCCCTTGCTGTTGATGACGAACATGTGCGGCGTGGTCTTCGCTTCGTAGGCGCGCCCCACGGTACCGGGTTCGTCCATCAGGATCGGGAAGGGCATCTCATAATCCTTATGAGCCTTCTGGTTGTGCTCGAGTCCGGCTCCCTGGCGGCCCGCGGCACTCGAATTGATCGCCAACCACACCACATCCTGGCCTTCCACGGCCGCAAAGGTCTCGTTCATCGTGCGGGCATTCAAGTGGTGCTTCTTGATGAAGGGGCAGTCGGGGTTGAACCATTCCAGAACCACGGTCTGACCAGCGTCCAGGTAGTCCTGCAGGTGGTGTTCCTGGCCGGATGTGTCACTCAGGGTGAAGTCCGGGGCCTTGTCGCCCGGGGCGATCGCGGCCACGGAAATACTGACCACCAGGGTCAGCAAAAGGGTGCTCAACAGGGCCAGACGCAACAGACGCATGATCAACCTCCAGCAGATTCGTCGGACAGAAGTTTGGCGGGAAAGTCCACGATGTAGGCGCGAATGGACCCGTCCTTTTCTTTGCTCGTGACCAGACCGCGCACCGGTCCGACCGTTTCCCCCTCGGCCGCAAATCGCAGGGCCAACTCGGGGCCCTGACCATCACGGATCAGGTTGACCAGCTTTCCGCAGTCAACCGTCGGCATGAAACTCAGTTGGGTGCCCCCGGTTCCGGTCAGGTGAAATTTCTGCCCCGTCCAGTGCGGGTCGAACAACCCGTCGGGCAAGGGCCGGGGCAGGTTGTCCATCACCTGAGCGCTCAGTTCGGATGGCGGTCCGGCCTGATGGTCGGACAACGGAATTTCCAGCGAAACGGTGGCCTTGCCCGGCACGCAGGATGTCTTGCAGGCCAGCCATTCGATTTCTGCTTTCACAACTGCGGTACCCGTCGTCGGTGCCCCATCCGGCAGGCCGACTTTCTGCAGCAATACCAGCTCGCCGTGATAGACGTGGTCCAGAATGTCGCCCTCACTGAGGTAACGCACGGGCGCCGGCCAGTGCAGCCCACCGGCGATCCAGCCCGGCGGCAATTCCAGATCAATGGTTGGCGCGAAGCCCGAATCGTTGCGCCCGATCCAGTACAGATGCCAGTTGGGCGCCATTTTGAAACGCCACACCAGGGTGATGCTGTGCCCGGGCACGGCATCCTCGTAGTCGGTGCTGACGGTCACCTGAACCGGATTGTCGTCATCCGGCTGCTGAGCGCCGCAACCGGCCAGGCCCAGAATCAGAAGCACTCCGACGGCGGTGCAGGCTAGAGATTGGGTGATATTTTTCATGCCACCCACCATAAAGAGGTTGGCCGCTGGTCGCCACCTTGACGGTGGAAAGAAAAACTGATAGGTAATGGGCTTCGCAGAGAATTTGGGTTCGTGACCAGCCAACGGGGAGATATCGTGGACAACTCACCCAATGCAGCCCGCAGCACCGTGACACCAAGCGTCAATCGCATCATTTTTATCGTTTTGGTGGCCCTGTCTCTCGGGGGGCTGGCGATCATGAGATATTCGGACACCTATGGCCTGTGGTACTGGGTGGCCATGTCGGTCATCAGCGGCGGCGTGAGCATTGGGCTGGCCTGGCGCGGCGCAGCCGAAGCGGGCGAAACGGCCGGCGGTCACCTGAAGAAACAGGTCTTCCACTGGCTTGCACTGATCGGCGCGTTATTGCTGATCTTTTTCCTGCAGACCACCGAAGCCCTCGACCCGACCGTCAGCGGCCAGATGGCGTTGCTGATGCTGGCGCTGACAACGATCCTGGCCGGCGTGCACTTCCGGCCCAGGTTGGCTGTGATCGGTGGCATCCAGGCCGCAACCTTCGTGGCCGCGGTGATTGCCGAAGAATTCTTCTGGGTATTGCTGATTCTGATTCTTGTCGCCGTGGTGATCGACATTGTCTGGCGCAGCCGAAAACGCTAGTCGATCTTTTCGAATGTGTCCTGGTTGAAACCCTCAAATTCGATCAGGCCAGCCTTGTGGCCCGGCTCGATGGGAATGATCGCCGGGTCACGGCCGTCAACGAACATCACTTTGCGCATACCCGCACTGATGGCGTCCATATGGTCGCCATCTTTGCCGATCAGGGCCGTGCCCTTGAGCACGCAGACACAGGTCACTTCATCATTCTTGTAGACCGCGATGGTCGTGCCGGTAATTTCGATGCGGCCTTCGCTCGTCAGGATCAGCACTTCGCTGCCGGAAAATTTTGGACCGGTCTTGATGCGGAACTCGCCCCGGTGCACAGTGGCCGCGTAGGCGTATTTGTCGCCTTCCGGATTGTCCGGCAACGTGAAGTCGGCCGGACCGGCCACCCCCACGACCATCACGCCGTCAAGCACGACATCCAACTGCACACCCTCGGGCACGGAGATGCGGGCGTTGGGCACGATCAGATTCGCCACGGCGTCAGGATCGGTGGCGTCCACGGTCTGGTAATTGACCGTGACGGTGCCGATGCCTCGCACATCCGACATTTTCCATTCCGGGTCATCACCACTGAAAATGACGATAGCCAGCACCGCGGCGATGGCGGGCAAGACGGCCAGGAAACGGCGGCGGGTGCGCCTCTGCGGCGGCAGTTCCACGATTTTGGGGGTTTCGGCAGCTGGCGTTTCGGCCGTTTCGGCAAACTCACCGGAAACGAACTGCTGACGCAGCTTCGCCCGGAACGCGTCATTGGCGCGCACCTCACCCAGGTCACGGACAGACTGCTGCAGCTGCCGTTCTTCGGGGGTCAGGTCCATGCTGTCGCCCTCGCTCATTCCAACACGTCCGGTTTGTGGTCCTGGAGCAGCTCTCGCAGCTTCAGCAGGGCCCGTGAATAACGTTTTCTGACCGCCGGCGCGGCCTCCTGCAACATCTCGGCAATCTCTTCATGGTTGAGGCCCTGCATGTCGTGCAGCACCACCACCAGGCGCATGGGCTCGGGCAGTTGGTCCAGGGCCTCGGCCAGCAGGCGGGCCTGATCGGCCTCGACCGCGTCCTGCTCGGGCGTGGCAATTGTCGCTGCCACGTTCTCGGTGTACTCGGGCTTCGCATCCAGGGACAATGTCTGTTTGTCCTGCCGGCCCTGCCGCGAGCGCCATTTTTCGCGACAAAGATTCGTCGTGATCGTCAGCAGCCAGGGCGCGGGGTCTCGCGTCACATCCAGCTGGTGGGCGGCCTTGTGCACCCTGAGGAACAGTTCCTGGACGATGTCCTGGGCCGCAGCTTCGTTGCCCATCAGGCGGTAGGCCAGGCTGTACAGGCGCCCAAAATAGGCGTCAAAAAGCCGGCCGAGGGCCTCAGGATCCCGAGCGCGGACCTTTTCCAGGTCATTCGCCGTCAGGAGCGAGTTGGGCGGATTATCGTTCGGCGTGGCATCATTTTGATGCGGGCCCATGCTCACCTCCTGTCAATTATAGGAATCAGGGACCAAAAGTGTGACCTCAAATCGGGTCGTGCGTAGCACACGCAGGACGCGCAGGGCGACCGGGACCAACATCGGTCAAAATTTGCCGATTGACCAGCCCCTTTTTCGCCAGATCTGGTATAGTGCTTTCAGATTCTCCCCTGGAGGCAAATCGATGGTGCGATACGCGTTGTTGAGAACCGCGATGGACCCCTTGCTTGCCGTAGCCGGGCCCCGTGGCCTGGCCTGCCTGCTGTTCATGCCCCGCGCCTGGGAATACCACACCCGCGCCCACGCCCTGGCCCGCGAACTGGAGCCCGATGCCACCGAGGTCCACGAAGACCCCACGGGCTTCGAACAACTGACCGACCAACTGGCCGATTATTTTGTCGGCCGGCGTACGGACTTCGATTTGGAACTGGACCTGCGTGGCACCGAATTCCAGATCCGCACCTGGCGCGAGCTGCAAAAAATCCCCTACGGAAAACTGCGCACCTACGGCGAGGTCGCCCGGGCCCTGCAGCAACCCAAGGCCACTCGCGCGGTGGGCCAGGCGGCCGGACACAATCCGCTGCCGATCATCATTCCCTGCCATCGGGTCATTGGGCAGGGTGGCTCGCTGGTTGGGTTTGCCGCCGGCGTTTCGACCAAGGCCCGACTGCTGCGCCTCGAAGGCCATACTCTCGGCGACAGCGCCCGTCTCGAGGAGCCGCGACTCTTCTGATATGACCACCCTCGACTGGACAATCATCGTCATCATGTACGCGGCCATCGTCGCGGCAGTGCAATTGACCCGCGGCCGGATGCGCGGCGTGGCCGACTACCTGGCCGCCGGGCGCCTGGCCGGCCGCTACCTGTTGACCATCTCGGCGGGCATCGCCGGCCTGGGCGCCATCACGGTGGTGGCCAACCTGGAGATGGGCTTCGAGGCCGGTTTTGCCCAGTACTGGTGGGGCCTGACCACGGCCGTGGTGCACCTGGCGGTGATGGTCACCGGTTGGGTCACCTACCGCTTTCGCCGCACCCGCGCCCTGACCCTGGCCGAGTTTTTCGAGCGCCGCTACAGCCGCCGGTTCCGCATCTTTGCCGGCTCGGTGGCCTTCGGCGCGGGCCTGATCAACTTCGGTATTTTCCCCGCCGTGGGCGCCCGGTTTTTCATCCACTTTCTGGCCTTACCCGAGGTCTGGCATCTGGGCCCCCTGGCGATGCCAGTATTTCCCGCCATCATGGCCATCCTGCTGACCACCGCGGTGTATTTTGTACTGGCCGGCGGCCAGGTCGCCGTCATCGTCACCGACTTCATCCAGGGCACTTTTGCCAACCTGGTTTTCCTGGCCGTGGCGCTGTTCCTGTTGCTGAAAGTCGGCTGGGGCGACGTGGGCGAAGTCCTTTCCCAAACGGCGGCGGGCCACTCGAAGATCAACCCCTACGACACCGGGTTCGTGGCCGATTTCAACTTTTCGTATTTCATGATCGGCGCCATCGGCCTGTTGTACGGGGCCATGAGTTGGCAGGGCACCCAGGCCTACTACAGCAGCGCCCGCACCGCCCACGAAGGCAAGATGGGCGGCGTGCTCACCCTGTGGCGCAACCGGTCTCAGGAAACCTTCCTCACGCTCATTCCCATCCTCATCTTCACGGTCATGCGCCATCCGGATTGGAGCGGCATAGCCGACGAGGTGCGCGGCCTGCTGGGCGCCATCGACAACGAAGCGGTGCGCGGCCAGATGCGCGGCCCGGTGGCCCTGGCCACGTTGTTGCCCCGCGGCCTGGTGGGCGCCTTCGCCGCCCTGATGGTCGGCGCCTTCATCAGCACCCACAACACCTACCTGCATTCGTGGAGCAGCATTTTTGTCCAGGATGTCGTGCTGCCGTTCCGCCGCAAACCGCTTTCGCCCCAGGCTCACCTGCGGTTGCTGCGCGGCGCGGTCGTCGGTGTGGCCCTGTTCATCTTTGGCTTCAGTCTGCTGTACAAACAGAGCCAGGCCATCCTGCTTTTCTTTGCCCTGACGGGGGCCATTTTTGCCGGCTGGGCCGGAGCCGTGATCATCGGCGGCCTGTACACACGCTGGGGCACGACGGCCGCCGCCTGGACCGCCAGCATCACCGGTGTCGCCCTGACGGTGAGCGGGTTTGCCCTGGAACAAGCCCAGCGCGTCTGGCGCGAAGACGGCACGGCGTTCTGGGGCTTGCTGGATTGGGTGGGCCCCGAACGGGCCCTGAACTGGGCCGCCTGGGTCAATGTCCACCTGCCGAACGGCCAGATCCTGTGGGGCTGGGCCATGTGGATCTGCACGGCCCTGTACGTGCTGGTTTCCCTGGGCCAAAAATACTTCGGGCATCAGGCCAGCTTCGATCTGGACCGCCTGCTGCACCGCGGGAAATACGAAATCGCCGGGGAAGTCGAAAGCGGTACCGGGCAAACCAGCCGCGGCTGGCGGGCGCTGGCCATCACCGACGAATTCAGCCGGCGCGACAAGTTGCTCTACCTCGCGACCTACGCCTGGAGCCTGGGCTGGGTGCTGGTCTTTATCGCGGGCACGGTGTTTTTCCTGACCCGCGAAATCAACAACGGCGACTGGTCGGCCTACGATTCGCTGTGGCTCGGTTTTTGGCACACCAAGCTGTGGCTCGAGCTGGGGATTTCGGCGGTGGTCATCGTCTGGTTCACCATCGGTGGGGTGCGCGACATCAAGGCCCTGTTGCGCGGGCTGGATCAACGGTCGGCCGCCGCGCAGGACGATGGGATTGTGAAGTAAAAATGGGCCGGCCCCGATTCGGAGCCGACCCACCATTTCGACCCTTGCTACATGCCCCCCTTGCTACATACCCCCCCTTGCTACATACCCCACAGGGCCATCGTATCAACCATTCGTCCCATCAGT
>CAZLUL010000097.1:0-14793 GCA_964562635.1 uncultured Fibrobacteraceae bacterium
CTTGACGCTGCTTGCGGACCCGGGAAATATGCGATTGGCAGACGGTCAGTTGTCGCGTCGGTCTTTCATGGCCTGGGCCTTGGCTTTGCGGTAGTCACCCAGCAACACCTTGGTGTCTCTTTCCACCTCGTCGAGTTCAAAGCGGTGCCAGCGGGAAATGAGGTCTTTGTAGGAGGCGTCCAGGTTCTTGACCTGCACGCGATCTGCGGCGTGGGTATTAACGAAACTGCGGTAGCCCTTCATGATGTTGATCTTGTTCAGGACATAATCGGCCTGATCGGGAACCGCGGGCAAAGTGCCGGTCTCGAGATTGTGGCAGAATGAACAGGTGTTCTTGACCCGGGTGACGAAGATGAAGTCCATCTCCATGGCGCCGTGGCAGGTCACGCAGTTGGGCGCGGTGCCATCGTTTTCGAGAATGCTGTAGTGCTCACTGGTGACAAAGGTCTCGTGTTGCTGTTCGTGACACTGGCCGCAGGTCGCCGGGATCTTGTCGAAGGCCACCGGATCCAATACCCCAGCGTGGGCCTGGTCCATGTCGGTGGTTTGAGGATCACCGCCGTGGCAATCGACACAGTCCAGTTCGGCCACACCATGCACGCTGCTCTGGAAGTCTTCGAAGTAGTAGAAAAGCTTGGGGTTTGTGACTTTGAGCTTGGGGTTCTCGTGGCAGTCGACACAGGCGTCGGCCAAAGCCAGGGACGAACTCAGAAGCACAGCTAGCAAACCAATCAGTAAGAGCAGGCGTGGGGGGGTCATGGCGGACCTTCCGGATCGGGGCCAGTACGTTGGGTGAAATTCTACCAAAAATGTGTCCCGGTTTGAACCCGCGAAATCAACTTGAGGTTCCCGGTTCCCATCAATCTTCCTCGACATTCCGGTAGGTGTATGCGAATGAGGCGCTTGCCACGTTCGGCAGGTTTGAGATTTTTTTCAATTTGCTGGACTCATCTTCGTCATCATTGCCTTCGATGCTGATCACGATGCGGCCCTGCTCATCTTCAAAGTGGATGTCGCACAAGCCACTTTCGACCAGGGCGATTTTGACAGCCACGAGGTTCTCGGGCAGGGTCTTGATGACGGCGCTGGATATGTTCACGATGATTCTCCTGCTTCGGGTTGCGCTTCTGGTCGGGCATCGGGACGAATGGCAATGGCGGCCGTCGGGCAAACCGGCACACAATCTCCACACAGTGTGCAGCGGTCGGGAATGATCCGCGGGTGCAGCATGCCGACAAAGATGATGGCATTCGTCTCGCACACCGGTTCGCACTTGTTGCACACACCCTTGCCCCAGGCAATGCAATCATCGACCCGCAAAACGATGTCCTGCCCCGGGGGGAAATCCGCCGTGGCAGGCTCGTCAGGCGAGCCTGTCCACCGCGTGGGGTTGAACATCTTTTTGAACAGGTCGCGCCGCGTGTACTCCATCAATCCCTACTCCACACCCTCGTTCAGGATGTCCAACAGGTTCGAGCGTTCCTTCTGCTCCTTGGCCCGGTAGTAGGGCGAGAAGGTGTTCTCGACCAACTCGGCGGTATTGGCCTGGGGTGTGTGGCACTGGGTGCAGTTGTAATTGGCCCCGGACAGCCCCTGCAGCTCGGTCTCACGCCGGATGTCATACAGATGGCTGGCGGGCATGGGGGTGGCGCCCACGTCGGCCGCTTCCTCGGGCAGGTGACAATCGGCGCAGGCGTTCTCGTCACCGGTGATGGGCAACAACCCGTCCACGTTGTGGGGGATCACCGGCGGCGCGTTCTCGAACGAGCGCTCGGCCAGTTCCGAGTCACCGGGATCCGGCGCGTCGAAGACAGCCTTGGGCGCGCCGACTTCCGTGAGCAGGGGGTCGTTGCGGTAGCTGAGGTCGTCGCCGGACACCTCGACCACAGGCGGTGGTGGTGGTGGCGTGTCCTTGACGGCAACCTTGTCGCCGGAACATCCGGCCAAAACGAAGAGCAGGGTCAGGGCGATCGCGAAGAACTTGACGGACATGGTCAACCTCCAGAAGATTGGGCAATGCCTTGTTGACGAAACGAGAGGGCCAGGGCGTCGTCGTGGCAGACTTCGACGCAACGGCCGCAATTGGTGCACGCACCACTGAGAACCGACCCGCTGCCCTTGCTGACCAGGCTGAGGACCTGGCTTTCGGGGCACACGCGCAGGCAGTCCCAACAGGACGTGCATTTTTTATGATCGTGCGCAACGCGCAACAGGCTGAAGCGGCCGATCACCTCGTAAAAAGCCCCGAGGGGGCAGAGGTGGCCGCAAAAACCATTGCGCTGGATAAAAAGGTCGAATAGAAACACGCCGGCGATGGCCCACCAGCCCAGACCCATGCCAAAGACGAGTCCTCGCTGAAGCATGCCCACCGGGCTGATGGCTTCGAAGGCCGCGATGCCCAGTACAGCTGACAGCACCAAAGCCAGACCCAGAAACCAGGTGCGCACCGAGCGCGCCACGGGTTTGCGTGGGTCCTTTTGGGCGTCGGCCCGGAACCAGGGAACGCTTCGGCCCAGATAATTGGCCAGGTCGGTCACCGGATTCATGGGACAGATCCAGGAGCAGAACATGCGTCCACCGAGCACTGCGTAGATCAACACCGTCAGCCCCGCGCCCAACAACGCGTCGGAGGCCAGGATGCCGCCGGCGGCCAGCAGTTGCAGGGTGGCAAACGGGTCGGCGAAGGGCACGACTCCCAGTAGCACCGAGCTGCTCAGGTTGCCCTGCAGAACTTTCCAACCCCACAGGTTTGCGCCCACGAACAGCACCACGATGGTTGCCTGGACCAGGCGCCGCGCGACCAGGAAACGGACATGACGGGAGTGCGGTCCGGCCGCTGGCTCAGTCATCATCCACCTCCCCGCCGATCACGCCATCGTTCAGGTAGTCCAAGGCCTGGGTGCCGCTTTGATCCACTTGGTCGCGGGATCCTCCATCCGGATTGACCCGACCCTGGTCCGCTTCGTCCCACCCTCTGACATAGCCGTCGCCAACCTTGCCCAGGGCCACTTCCTTTGGCAGGACAAAGATGGCGGCTTCTTCGACGATGCAGGCCCGTTCGCACATTCCGCAACCGGTGCAGACATCGGCCTGCACCTTGGGCAATAGCATCGCATGGCGACCTGTGCGTTCGTTGCGGGTGTGTTCCAGGGTGATCGCCTTGTCGATCAGGGGACAGGCGCGGTAGCAGGCATCGCAACGCAGCCCCCAGGCCGCGATGCAGTTGTGGTAGTCCATGACCGCCAGCCCGATGCGCGTGCGGTTGACGTCCAGGGTTTGGCCGTTGTCCTGCGTGACGAGGGCCAGGTCCAGGGCGCCGGTCGGGCACGCCACCGTGCACGGAATGTCGGTGCACAGATAGCAGGGCACTTCGCGCGGCTTGAGGCCCGGTGTGCCAGTCGGCTCACCACTGCCGGGGCCGGCCAGGTAGAGTGTGTCGTAGGGGCAGGCCTCGACACACAACCCGCACCGGATGCACTTGGTCAGAAACTCGGCCTCAGGCAAGGCACCGGGCGGGCGCAAGGCCAGCGGGGCGTTTTGGCCCTCGCGGACAAAGCCGCCCCACACCACGCCACCGACCGCAGCGGCAGCTGCGCCCCGGGCGAGGCGGGAGAAGAAACCCCGCCGGCCTACACCTTTCCGATCCGTGCCCTTGGTTTCGGTCATGCTAGGCCTTGTACACCTTCACCGCGCACTTCTTGAAATCCGTCTCTTTCGAGATGGGGCAAGTGGCGTCGAGGCAGACCTTGTTGACCAGCACGCGTTCGTCGAAGAACGGGATCATCACCGTGCCTGGGGGCATGGTATTGCGACCGCGCAACTCGACATGGGCCTTGACCTTGCCGCGGCGGCTTTCGATCCAGACCGCGTCGCCGTCATCGATGCTTTTCTTGCGCGCATCACTGCCGTTCATGTAACAAACCGCCTCGGGCACGGCACGGTACAATTCGGGCACCCTCATGGTCATGGTGCCGGTGTGCCAGTGTTCGAGCACGCGGCCGGTGCACAGCCAGAAGGGCCATTCGTTGTCCGGCATCTCCGGCGGATCCATGTAGGGCCGGAAGAAGATCTTGGCCTTGTTGGGGAGCTTGATCTTGTCGCCCTTGATGGGTCCGGCCAGATCGCCGGCGGGCATGGTTTTTAGGGCCGGGCCGTAGAAAGCGTACTTCTCGCCGGGGTTCTTGGTCGCCACGTAGGGGTCGTATTCGGCGTTGAAGCGCCAGGGCGTTTCCTTGCCGTCGATGACGGGCCATTTCAGGCCGCGCGCATGGTGATAGTCGTCGAACGGGGCCAGATCATGCATGTGGCCGAGGCCGAACTTGCGGTATTCCTCCCACAGGTACTTGTGCACGAAGAAACCGTAGCCCTCGAAGCCCGCGGTCTTGCGCTTGTCGCCTTCGGCCAGAGTATTGAGCGTGTCCTTGCCGATGGGATCGGGCCAGGCGTAGCTGCGGGCCTCTTCATTGTTGAACAGCACGTCGAAGAGCGTATCGTCGTCGCTGTAGCCCATGGCGCGGGCGCCGGGCAGCACGTCCGGCAAGGTTAGCTTATCGTCGACCTTCGTCTCGCCCCACACTTCTTTCAGGGTGATGCGTTTGGCGAACTCCATGGCCTGCCAAACATCCGGCATCGAATCGCCCACCGGCGTGACCTGTTGTTTCCAGTGCTGGGTGCGGCGCTCCGCGTTGCCGTAGGCGCCCCACTTTTCAAAGATCATCGCACTGGGCAAAATCAGATCAGCGACCTTGGCCGAGATGGTCGGGTACACATCCGATACGACAATGAAGTTGTCCATCTCGCGGGCGGCCTTGATCCAGTGGTTGGCGCTCGCGGTGTTCTGCCACGGGTTGCAGACCTGCACCCAGGACCACTTGATTTTGCCGTCCTCGATATCGCGCAACAGTTTGGTGTAGTGCGATCCGGGTTTGCCATTGAGGGTCTTGGCCGGAATTTTCCAAATCTTCTCGCTGAACTCGCGGTGTTTGGCATTGGCCACCACCAGATCGGCGGGCAGGCGGTGGGCAAAGGTGCCCACTTCGCGGGCCGTGCCGCAGGCGCTCGGTTGGCCGGTCAAACTGAAGGCGCCGTTGCCGGGCTGGGCCTGCTTGCCGAGCATCAGGTGCACCGAGTAGGCGGCCTCGTTGACCCAGCTGCCTCTGGTGTGCTGGTTCATGCCCATGGTCCAGTAGCTGACCACTTTGCGGTCCTTTTCGAGGTACAAGTCCGCCAGTTGCTGCAGCTTGGCCTTGAAGTCGTCCAGGCTTTCGTCCGGATCGCCCTTGGCCAGTTCGGCCACAAAGTCGAGGGTGTAGGGCTCGAGGCCCTTCTTGAAATCCTCGAACTTGATGATCCAGTGCTTGATGGCGCCGGCGGCTCGCTTGTTCTCCATCGTATCGCCGGCCTTGTAGCCGAGGTAGGCCAGGGTCTTGCCTTCGGCCTCGCTCAGCACCTTGCGCACCTGCTTGACCATGGTTTCGCGCTCGAGCTTGGTGTACTTCGGGTGGTCCGGATTGCTGCGCATGCCATAACCCACATCGCAGGGGCCGGTGGCAAACACGGTGTACTTGTCGACAAATTCCTGGTCGATCATCTCGGGCCGGTTGTAGACGATCTCGTGCAGGATATAATTCCAGATCGCCAGATCGGTCTGTGGTTTGAAGATGATTTCGGTGTCTGAGAGGTTCGAGCAACGGTTCGTGTAGGTCGTCAGGTTGATCAGCTTCACACGGTCCGGATCGGCCAGCTTACGGTCGGTGATGCGGGCCCAGAGGATGGGGTGCATCTCGGCCATGTTGGCGCCCCACATGACGGCCGTATCGGTGTACTCGATATCGTCGTAGTTGCCGCTCGGCTCGTCAATACCAAAAGCTTGGATGAATCCGACCACCGCGCTGGCCATGCAGTGCCGTGCGTTGGGGTCGAGGTTGTTCGAACGGAAGCCGCCCTTGACCAACTTCGACATCACGTAGCCTTCGTGGATCGTGTACTGACCCGAGCCAAAAACGCCAATGCCGGTGGGGCCCAGTTCGTTGTAGGCCTCCTTGAATTTGTCGGCCATCACGTCGAAAGCCTTTTCCCACGACACGGGCTTGAACTTGCCCTGCTTGTCGAACTCGCCGGCGTCGTTGACGCGCAACAGCGGTTGGGTCAGGCGATCCTTGCCGTACATGATCTTGGCATTGAAGTAACCCTTGATGCAGTTCAGTCCCCGGTTCACGGGAGCTGCGGGGTCGCCCTTGACCGCGACGATTTTGTCGTTGCGCGTGGCCAGCATGATGCCACACCCGGTGCCGCAAAACCGGCACACACCCTTGTCCCACTTCCAGTCCTGCTCCACCTTCTGGGCAGCGGCCAAAGCTTCGGGGGCGACCTTTATGCCAATGGCACCGGCGGCACTGACAGCGGCCGCCTGTTTCATGAAATCACGCCGAGAGAGAGCCATTGCGAACCTCTTTCCAGCCAAAACATGAGGATCCGTATGCACCGCGGGAAAAAGTGTAGCGGCGTTCGGACAGTCCCCGTTAAATCTTAAACAATTGAAGCAGAGTTGAAGTTGGATGTAAAGGTCCGATTAATTCTGGAATGATCTAGATAATGTGAAGACAGCGAGTTGAATGGCTGTTGGCGAGAGTGAATATCATTGTCACTTGATAGGTGATCAGGGGTTAAGCGCGGATATCAACGAGGGTTCCTGGCAGCGGGGCTTCTTCAGCGGCTGTCGGCAAATTGTCGGCGGCTGTTTGGGTTTCTTCCTCGGGATCCACCTGTTCGGCCGCCAGGGCCGCGGCGCGCACAGCCTGCATCTTGCGGATGGTTGCGGCCGGGTCTGAACTCGGCAGAAGTGTCGATACCGACTTCACCACCGACGGCATAGCGCTGACCATCGGGCCCCTGTTCGTAACCTGTAGGTGGCGCCGCGGGTGATGTGCTGGCCACCGGCTGCGAGGTGGGCCTGCTCGTGGGTGCGCACTTCACGATCGCGCTGTTTTAGCTTCTGGACTTCTGATTTTTGCTCGGCGGTGAGTTTCTGGGAGTCGGTCCTGGCCTGATCCGGGCGCTGGGTGTTTTGCGGTAAGGAAACTGCTGTTGCCTGGGTCGCGCTTTGGATCAATATTCCGGGCCTTTCCGCAGATTGGAGGGCTTGTGGTGGTTCTTAGGTTGTGCCTCCGAAATTGTGTCCGGCCCAAAAATGACAGCAAAACCACCTTTGCGGTTCGAATTGACGGTGGTGTAATGTCAAAAAACCGACTCGCATGGAAAGAAATCGGCAAAAACACAATTTCGGAGGCACAACCTGATTACTTAACATAACAGTTGCCCCCGGGGGGACTTCAACGCAGCTCGAAATCCTCCAGATCTTCGTCAAACATGGGCCCAACCACCGTAAACGCGAAGCGGTCCGGGTTCAGGACCTGGCCCGCCAACTGGTTGATTCCGTTCGGGGTTAGGACTGCAATATTCCCCAGCAAATCGGCGGGCAGTGGGCCGTAGGTGGCCAGTTGAGCCAGCAGGTTGAAGGCGTCGTCCTGATCACTGAACCGGCGCAGCAGGTCGCCACTCAAGCCCAGGCGGGCGCGGGCCACTTCATCTTCGGTGAAGCCGGAAGTGGTGCAGCGCCGCAGTTCTTCCCGCATCGCGGCCAAGACCAGATGGGCCTGTCCGGGCTGACAGGTGACATGGGTTTCCCACACGGTCAGGCCGCTGACGCGGTCGGCAGTGGCCCAGGCGGCGTAGGTCAGCCCTTCGGTTTCACGTAGGCGGGACTGCAGGGCTTGGCTCAGCAGGGCCTTGAGCAACATGTCTGCTGCAGGCCCACCATTGGCGGCCTCGGGTACGAGGGGAAAGTTGAGCCGCAACATCACATCGCCGCGGGTCAAATCCGGCACCACCCAGCCAACGATCCGGTCCAATTTGGCAACCGCCGGCGGGTCGTCAGTAAAGGCTTGGTACTTGTCGCGTCGTCCGAGGTCTTTTTCAAGGGCCGTCATCACTGTCCTGATCGGCACACTGCCGACACCGTACAAAACCGTTTGTCCCGTTTTACCTGCCGTGGATTTGTGAAGTTTCACCAGGTCCTTATAACGGATCTTGTCCACGGTGTCGGGGTCGGGTTGCCTAAAACCCAGGTCGTAGTAGTCTGCGCCAAATATTTGGGACATGCGCCAGACCCAGGCCTGGGCTTCGGGGTCTGCAGCGACGCCCGACAGGTATTCGGGTCCCGACAGGGTCAGTCTAAACCAGCGAGCCTGATGGAACTCACGGCATTCGAGCCTGCGGTCGAGATGGAACGCCAGGCGGGCGGTTTTGGCCGGAGGGCCGGTGACGCTGTAGCGCAACAGACCCGGTTCCAGCCGAAAATCGAACCGGAAGGGCAGGCGCTTGAAACGGTAGTAGTCCTCGTTGGGGTCCCGGCGTTGCCGATCGTCCCATTCCACCACGAGGTTGTACAGGTTGACGAGGCCCGGTTTGCCATCCAGGCGCTGGGCTTTCAATGGCGACAAGACACGACAGCCGCCCAAACGGGTTTGGGTCAATCCGGGCAATTCAAGATAGGCGACCGGGATGCCGTTTCTGAGCGTGCGGGTGGCCGCCGGTTGCAGATTCGCCTGGGCATAGGCTGCCAGCACCGGTTCGATTTCTTCAGCCGTCAGGGAGGTCAAAGCGTCGGTCGCCTGGGCACCCTCGTGGGCCACTCGCTTGGCCAGTTCGATGGTTTTCTGGCGCTGGGAATCGCTGCCGTGGGTGATGCCGACGGCGGCCCGGTTGGTGGTGAATAACCGCTGCGCAAAATCCGCCAATTCTTCAGCGGTCAGCGAAGTCAGTATGGCCTGGATGTTCTCGGTACTCAGGGCTTGGGCGCCGTTGACCAGGACAGTGCCGGCTTCGGTGCCGCGGGTGGGGTTGGCGGCTCTGCGCAGCGCTGCATTTCGCCGTTCGGCGAAGTTGTCGCCCTTCTGCAGGCGGGAAATTTCTTCGTTAAAGTTCTGCCACAAATATCCCAGGACCCGCTGTACGGTCTGGTCCGGATCAAAGACTTCAGCCACCGGGGAGTAGGTTGGGGCGAGGTCTCGCGGCATGCGCAGATAGGAAAAGTAGGCATAGGTGTAGACCACTTTTTCGCCCGGTACGGTAGAGAAGTTGATGCGGACCCGATTGGGGTCGAGCAGGTAGGGCAGAAAACTGGCGATCACGCCGTCACGCCCGCTCTCGCCGACTGGAACGCGGAACGCCAGGGTGACGCGCACACCAGTGAATTCCGCCGAGTCGGTCATGACCTGGACCGGTCGGACCGGGGGGAATGGGGGCACTGACAAGGGTTCGGCCTGGGCCGGTGGCCCCATGGTGAACAGGCTGTCGACCAGAGCCGATACGCGTTCGGGATCTACTGGCCCGCTGATGACCAGGGCCGCCCGGTGCGGCACGATGTTGCGCTCGCGAAAGGCCTGGAAATCGGCCAGCGTGATCCGCCCCACCGATTCCGGGGTGCCGCCTATGGATTCGCCAAAAGGATGGCCTTTGTAGCAGGCGTGAAAAAGAGCTTCGAGGTGTTCCGAATAGGGCGAGCGACGTTTCCGAAAGGCCAGCTCTTCCAATACGACGGCTCGCTCGCGGGCGAATGAGACCTCGTCTTCGCTGGACCCGCGCAAGCGTTCGACTTCAAGGACCAATATTTGCGGCAGGTACTCCGGCAGGCACTGCGTATCGAATTGCATGTAGCCGCTGCTGGTGTAGGCATTGCGGTAGGTCGAATACAGGGTGGATTGGCGGATCAGTTCGCCATCCGGATAGGCGGGGCTGCTCTCGGTCAGGAAGTGTTCGGCCAGATGGGCCAACCCGCCCAGGCTGTCCGGATCATTGGCCCGCCCGGCGGCGAAAAACATGCCGACGCGGGTCAGGCTCAGGTTCTCGTCGGCCAGGATGCGGACCTGCAGGCCGTTGGGCAGGGTGTTGGTGGTGATGGCGGCGGCGGCGGTGGGCCCGCTCGTTAAACACCAAGCCAGCAGTGTGACGATTCCTATGTGCCGAACCATAATTGCCCCCTTGGTCTCAGCATACCCTCTGCTATCGGTGATAGCATATTCGCGTGGTCATGAAAAGATCCAAACGCTGGGTGAGCCGAAAATATGACGATCTTCCTTGTGCAATCGGCGACCAATTCCTATACACTCCAACCTTGGGTCCCTTGTTCAACCGGGAGAGTGTGTTGTGAGTATCGATCTGAACCTGTTCCACCGCCTGTTTCGCGCTCATCCCTGGCACGGTGTGGCTATTGGTGACGACGCACCGGAAATGGTCACCGCGTACATCGAAATCGTGCCCAGCGATACGGTGAAATACGAACTGGACAAGGCGACTGGTCACATGAAGGTCGACCGGCCCCAGAAATTTTCGAATGTCTATCCGACCCTGTATGGCTTGATTCCCCAGACCTATTGCGGTGAAAAAATCGCCGAATTGTGCATGAAGAAGGCCTCGCTGACGAAAATCGTGGGCGATGGCGATCCGCTGGATATCTGTGTGTTGGCCGAAAAATCGATCACTCATGGCGATATCCTGCTGCCCGTCACGCCCATTGGCGGCCTGCGCATGATCGATGGCAACGAAGCCGATGACAAAATCATTGGCGTGATGCGGGGCGACGCGATCTATGGTCACATGCGGGATATTCACGAGTGCCCACCGGCGTTGGTCGATCGGCTGAAACACTATTTCCTGACCTACAAGGATGCGCCGGGCTCTCGCAAGCGCGAGACCGAGATCACCCACGTCTATGGGCGCGAAGAGGCCCACGAAGTGATCGAGCGCAGCCGGCAGGATTATGACGAGCGGTATGCGGATTTGAAGGCGATGTTCGAGGACTTGCGGACTCGCTGAGTCGGATCGGGTCCCATTTCGTCCGGGTTTGTGGTACGGTGTTTTTACTGCAGTACAGTCTATCTGTATCCACAACTCCAGAACCTGGATTTCCTTTACTTGGACCAAGGAGCCTCCGCATGCGGTACAAGGACCTTCATACTCTGTCTGTCGAGAACCCCCGTTTTTTCTGGCGCCAGCAGATGGATCTCATCGACTGGTACGAGAAGCCGGAAAAGGTGCTCTACGAGGACGAAGATGGGTTGAACCGCTGGTACCGCGGGGGCAAGCTGAACACCAGTTACCTGGCTCTGGACTACCACGTCGACCACGGTCGCGGCCGCCAGGTGGCGATGTTTTTTGACTCGGCCGTGACCCACACCAAGCGCCGCTACACCTACCGCGAACTGCGCGACGAGGTGGCCCTCTTTGCCGGCGCGTTGCGCAAGCAGGGTGTCGAAAAAGGCGACCGGGTTATCATCTACATGCCCATGATTCCCGAAGCGGTGATCTCCATGTTGGCCTGCGCTCGCCTCGGAGCAGTGCATTCGGTGGTCTTTGGCGGCTTTGCGCCCCACGAATTGGCCGTGCGGGTGGACGCCGCCAAGCCCAAGTGCCTGATAACGGCCTCGTGCGGCATCGAATTCAAGAACATCATCGACTACAAGCCGCTGGTCGACGCGGCGTTGGCAGAGGCGGCGCATCCGCCCAGTTCGGTGATCGTATTTCCGCGCCCGCACGCCAAAGCCAAAATGGTCGCAGGGCGTGACCACGACTGGCACGAACTGATGCACAGCGCCGAGCCGGCCGATCCGGTGCCGGTCGATTCGGCTGACCCTTTGTACATCCTTTATACCAGCGGCACGACCGGCAAACCCAAGGGCGTGGTGCGCGACAACGGCGGCCATGCGGTGGCCCTGAAATACAGCATGAAGACGGTGTACAACACCAATCCCGGCGAAGTGTTTTGGGCGGGGTCGGATGTGGGTTGGGTCGTGGGCCATTCGTATATCGTATACGGCCCACTGATTCACGGGTGCACCACGGTGCTGTACGAAGGCAAGCCGGTGCGCACGCCGGATGCCGGCGCTTTTTGGCGCGTGATCTCAGATTATAAAGTGAGTGCGTTCTTCACCGCGCCGACGGCGTTCCGGGCGATGAAAAAAGAGGACCCGGATGCCCACCTGAAGCGCCAGTACGACATCAGCAGCCTGCGCACGCTGTATCTGGCGGGCGAGCGACTGGACCCACCCACCTACGAATGGCTGTCCCAGATTTTGGATGTGCCCATTGTCGATCACTGGTGGCAAACCGAAACCGGCTGGCCCATCGTGGCCAACCCCATGGGCCTGGAGCCGCATCGGGTCAAAAGCGGCTCGGCCAGTTTTCCGGTGCCCGGCTTCAAGGTCGAGGTGCTCGACGACGAGGGCTTTGCCGTGCCTGCTGGTGAGATGGGCAACATCGTGATCAAGCTGCCCCTGCCGCCCGGTTGCCTGCCGACCCTGTGGCAGGACACCAAGGGGTTTAAGAGCGCCTACCTGGAACGATTCGAGGGTTATTACGATACGTCCGATGGCGGCTACATCGACGACGAAGGCTACGTCTTCATCATGGGCCGAACTGACGATGTGATCAACGTGGCGGGCCACCGGTTGTCGACCGGCGAGATGGAAGAGATCATCGGCGGGCACGAAGCGGTGGCCGAGTGCGCCGTCGTGGGGGTTGACGATCAGCTCAAGGGACAGTTGCCCATCGGGCTGGTGGTGCTCAAGGATGGTGCCGATGTGGAAACGGTGACGCTTGAGAAAGAACTGGTCGCTTTGATCCGCGCCGAGATCGGCGCGGTGGCCGCTTTCAAAAAGGCGATGGTCGTGCTGCGGTTGCCCAAAACCCGGTCCGGCAAGATCCTGCGCAAGACGATCCGGCGCTTGGCGGCGGAAGAGCAGATCATCACGCCACCGACCATTGATGACCCAGCGATTATCTCGGAAATCAGGGCGGCGCTGCGCGAACACCGGGTGGGGCAATATGCGGATTTGCCTGTATCTGAGGGGGATACCGAGGATTTGTAGCGATTTGGTTGTTGGAAAATGATACTCATAATCTTTAATAGCAGTTGCCTTGGCGCAGTGGGCTGTGATAAAAAGACTTAATGACTTCGCAAGTCGTTGACTCTTTGACTGCGCATTCATTCACTAGATGTCCAGAAAAGCCCTCAATCAATCACCCCATATAAGGAGGCCGCAATGAGCGATAGGAATGAATACTGGAAGGCTAATCTCCAACTGGTCGGAATATGCATAGCCATCTGGTTTATTGTCTCGTTCGGCTTCGGCATTCTCTTTGCCGATGCCCTGAACGGAATCCGCATCGGCGGCTACCAATTGGGCTTCTGGTTTGCCCAGCAGGGCTCCATCTACGTTTTCGTTGCCTTGATCTTCTTCTATGCCAACCGCATGGGCGTGCTCGACCGCAAGTATGGTGTGCAGGAAGACTAGGCCGATCCCCGGGCGCCGGCTTCACCGTCAGGCAGCCCGTTTTACCCCGAGTACGGGATTGCTCCAAAGGAGAACGAAAAAATGGATCTCAGAACAATGACCTATATCGTAGTTGGCCTGACCTTCGCCATCTACATCGCCATCGCCATCCGGGCCCGCGCCAAGTCGACGGCGGATTTCTACGTCGCCGGTAAAGGCATCCACCCGGTGCTCAACGGCATGGCCACGGGCGCTGACTGGATGTCGGCCGCCTCGTTTATCTCCATGGCCGGCCTGATCGCCTTCAAGGGCTACGACGCTTCGGTCTACCTCATGGGTTGGACCGGTGGCTATGTGTTGCTGGCGATGTTGCTGGCGCCGTACCTGCGCAAATATGGCAAGTTCACCGTGCCCGAATTCATCGGCGACCGTTTCTACTCCAAAAACGCGCGCGGTGTGGCTGTCTTGTGCCTGATCACCGCCTCGCTGACCTACGTGATCGGCCAGATGAAGGGCGTTGGCGTGGCCTTCTCGCGCTTCCTCGAAGTGCCTTTCGAAACAGGCGTGTTTGTGGGTATGGGCATCGTCTTTGTCTACGCCGTCCTGGGCGGGATGAAAGGCATCACCTACACCCAGATCGCGCAGTACTGCGTGCTGATCTTTGCCTACACCGTGCCTGCCGTGTTCATTTCGCTGCAGTTGACGGGCAACCCGGTTCCCCAATTGGGCCTCGGTGGCAACCTCGAAGGCGGGGTGGCGCTGCTGGATAAGCTTGATCTGATATGTACGGACCTGGGGTTCAGGGCCTACACCGAGCAGAAGGGCTCAACGCTGGACATGTTCCTGCTGACGATGTCCCTGATGATCGGTACCGCGGGCCTGCCGCACGTGATCGCCCGCTTCTTCACCGTGCCCAAGGTGCGCGACGCCCGTTCGTCCGCCGGTTGGGCGCTGGTTTTCATTGCCATCCTGTACACGACTGCCCCGGCGGTGGGTGCGATGGCCCGCCTGAACCTGATGCAGACGATCCAGACCGGCGAGGTCGGCGCAGCCGATGGCAACCTGGAGTACAGCAAGGCTCCGGAGTGGTTCTCGAACTGGGAAAAAACCGGACTGCTGAAATATGAAGATAAAAACGGCGACGGCCGCATTCAGTACTACGGTCCTGGCCTGGACGACAAGGCCGCCGGCTACGGCTGGGCGGGCAACGAGATGGTCAAGGTTGACCGGGACATTATGGTATTGGCCAATCCCGAAATCGCGAACCTGCCCAATTGGGTGATCGCGTTGGTCGCCGCCGGTGGTATTGCCGCCGCGCTGTCGACTGCCGCCGGTCTGTTATTGGCCATTTCGTCGGCCATCAGCCACGATCTGCTCAAGGGCATGTTCATGCCGAACATTTCGGAGAAGAACGAATTGATGGCCGGGCGTATCTCCATGGCGGGCGCCATCGTTGTGGCGG
>CAZLUL010000098.1:0-1279 GCA_964562635.1 uncultured Fibrobacteraceae bacterium
GGGCAAGGTGGCACTCGTCCCCAGATCGAGCACCACCAGCCCAAACGCCCCCGAACGCAGGAGCACGTCGGCGGCGCGTCCGGCCGCGCGGGCACCGAGGGCCCTCACGACAATCAGCGCTGACAGATCCACCCCGCAGGCCGCCGCGTCGGGTGGGTAGAAGGTGGCGGCCGTGGCCGACACCCAGGCGACCGGGTCGCCGTCCCATTGCGCATCCAGAACCACCGACATGGCCGCCGACAACAGCGCCCCGTCGGCCCCCGCGCTCAACTCGCACAGACGGCCGGTCAACTCGGCCCGGCTCCAGGCCGGTTCGCCCTCGGGCGCGTGAGCAACGTCATCCCCCAACCGCCGCAGGGCCGGATGGGCCACCAACAACTCGAGCGCAGCGTTGCCCTCAATCGCCGCGGGGTTCTCAAGCGCCGCAGAACCATCAAGCGCCGGGGACAGCAATGCGAGATCATGGGCTGCCAAAGCCATGACCGACCTCCAGTCGGGGTGTTAAAGGGATGTCTTCCGTTTCAAACCCGAGCTGGGGGCTCGGGACATGCGCCGGCGCACCCGGTGCGAGCGTGGGCTACCGATCGGTGGTCAAACCAACCGGCGGCGAATTTCCACAACTCGGCCCAGGATCCGGATCTCCGTATCCGGCGCGATCTCAATGGGCGCGAAGGCGTCGTTCTCCGGTTGGAGCACGATGCGACCGGCGCTCAATTTCAAACGTTTCACGGTGGCTTCGCCTTCGACGCTGGCCACCACGATTTCGCCATCGCGGGCGGTGTCCTGGCGGCGCACGACAACCGTATCGCCGGGCAGAATACCTGCGTCGCGCATGCTCTCGCCGCGCACCGTGAGGGCAAAAAGTTCATCGGCGGGGTTGCCGGCCGCAGCGGGCAACCAACCATCCGGGTCTTCGATCGCTTCCTGCAAGGCACCCGCCTGGACCCGGCCCAAACGCGGGATGTAGCGGACGGCGCCAACCGGTCCGGTGTGGTTGGCGCCGCCTCCTCCGCTGGGCAAGCGTCCAATGGGTAAGCGATACCCACGGGCTATGCCGGATTCCTTAATCAAGCGACCATCGGCCACCAAAGCTGTCAGATGTTGCTGGGCTGATTGCACGGCCCGGAAACCAAACTCCCGCTGCACCTCCCGCACCGTTGGCGACGCGCCGGCGGCAATGCGATCGCGCACGAAGGCGAAGATCTCATTGCGGGTTTCACCGGGGCGGCGGCGGTTGGGACGATGGTTGGGACGATGGTTGGGACGATGGTTGGGACGA
>CAZLUL010000098.1:1379-14677 GCA_964562635.1 uncultured Fibrobacteraceae bacterium
GGTTGGGACGATGGTTGGGACGATGGTTGGGACGATGGTTGGGACGAGAAGCGGACATGGTTTTGGTTCCTTCTGGTTCGTTTTGGTGACAGGGATATTAAAACAGACAAATGTCTGTTTGTCAAACACAAAAGCGAAAAAATAACGAACAAAACATCCCCCCGAGGGGTGATATTGAATCTCAAAATAAAATCTTGGTCACACCTCACCCGACCGCTCCGTACCTCTCACATGAAACGAGATCACCGCGTCTCACAAATTGACCCAAACCATGAATTTGAGGGGAAACCATGCTCACCAAGGCCCGCCTGCTCACTCTGCTCCTGATGATCGCGCTCACTTTTGCGCTCACCGGGTGCTCCGACGATGACGACCCGACCAATCCCATGTCCACCGCCAAAACCTTCACCGTCACCATCGAAAACGTCTCCGAGGCCTACGACTACTTCGGCAGTGGCGTCTTCAACACCCCCGTGGGTGCTTCTGCCCCGGCCGCCATCGGCGCCGGCGGTGCCTACGAAGTGCGCTTCGGCGCCGGCCCCGGCCACCACCTCAGCTTCGCCACCATGCTGGTGCAGTCCAATGACCTCTTCTACGCCCCGGGCGGCGCCGGCCTCGATCTGTACCCTGGCGGCACCGCGCTGAGCGGTGACATCACCAACCAGGTCATGCTCTGGGATGCGGGCACCGAGGCCAACGAAATGCCCGGTACCGGCCCCAACCAGGCCCCGCGCCAGGCCGGCCCCAACACCGGTCCTGCCGACAGCGACAACACCGTGCGCCTGGTGAACGACAGCTTCATGTATCCGGTCACCGCGGGTGTGGTTGAGGTCATGCTCACGGCTCACGGCGAGGGCGAGTTTACCCTGCGCGTGGAAAACGTCTCGACTGACCAGATCATGGCGCCGGGTGTTTTTGTCGTGCACAGCGGCGGCAACCCGATCTTCACCGCTGGCATGGCCAACGTGGGTGAAGGCCTCGAAAACCTGGCCGAAGATGGCGACCCTTCGGTGTTGGCGGGCGCCCTGGACGGCCGCACCGGCCTGACGGTGCCCATGACCCCGGGCGTCTTTGTGGTGCACGGCAGCGGCCAGCCTCTGTTTGCCAGCGGCATGCCCAACGGCGGCAGCGGCCTCGAAGGCCTGGCTGAAGACGGCGATCCGTCTGGCCTGGCTGCTTCGGTCAGCGGTTCGAGCACGTTCACGACGCCCACGGGCGCGGCCGGCCCCGGTCCCTTGCTGCCCGGCCACAGCTATCAGTTCACCGTGACCGCCGAGCCCGGCGACCGGCTTTCGCTGGCGACCATGTTCGTCGAGTCCAACGACGTGTTCTTTGGCTTTGGCGACACGGGCCTGGCCCTGTTTGACGGCAGCGGCACCGCAACCAGTGGCGACGTCTCCGCCCAGGTGATGCTCTGGGATGCGGGCACCGAAGCCAACCAGTGGCCAGGCCTGGGCAGCAGCCAGCCCCTGCGCCAGGGCGGCGCCAATTCGGGAGCTGCCGATGGCAACAATATTGTCCGCCTCGTCAATGACGGGTTCAGCTATCCGGCGGTGAATGATGTGATCCGGGTGAGCCTGATGGTGCAATAGTCCCGCTTCAACAAAAAGCCCCGTTTCGACCAACAAAAAGAGGCCGCCCTGTCATGGGGCGGCCTCTCGTTTGTCTTCCAGGATAGCGACTTAGCTGACGTCTGACCCACAGGCGGCACACTTGGTGGCCTTGATGGGAATCGAAGTCAGGCACTGCGGGCAGTCCTTGGTCGTCGGAGCCTCGGCGGGCGCGGCTTCCTCTGCGCGTTTCGTCTTGTTGACGCCACGGATCAGCATGAAGATCGCAAAAGCGATGATCAGGAAGCTGATGATCGTATTGATGAAATTGCCATAGTTCAAGGTCACCGCACCGGCGGCCTGGGCTTCGGCAAGGGGCGCGTTAGCCGCTATGGCCTCGGCGCCCTCTTTCAGAACGACGTACAGGTTGGCAAAGTCTACGCCGCCCAGCAGCATGCCGATCGGAGGCATGATCACATCAGTCACCAACGACTTGATGATCGTCCCAAAGGCCGCACCGATGACAATACCGGTGGCCATGTCGAGCATATTGCCCTTCATGGCAAATTCCTTGAATTCCTTCAACATGATGGTTTCTCCTACATGATTTGAGCTAATGTTCGGTCCCCTTAATTCAACGCGGCGAATCCACTATAGAGTTCTGCCGGGACCATGTCGAGCGGTATTCTTTCCGCGCGCACCAATCATTGACACGGCTGTCGGTTGATTTGTCACAAGTAATTTTTGGTTTGGCAAAATTGAGCACCCGCGCCAGGACATTCCCCGCTTCATCCCCGATCCCGTGTGTTACAATGCGCTCCAAAGCCTCGCCCGTTTTGTGTTCGCAACCGGAACGCAATCCTTCAGCAGGATGAAGCCATGACAGACGACCTTTTCCAGCCTTCGCTGACCAGCGATGATGACCGGAGCGGGTTTCAGAATCCCTGGAACCCGAAGCAGTTGATGTGGGTAGCGGTGTTCGGCGGCATATTGGCCACCGGCATCCTGATGCTGATCAACGACCGCCGCCTGGGCCTGCCCAGCCGAATGGCCTGGCTGGCGCCCCTGATTGGGATTGTCTGGATCGGGATCTTCGTCCTGACGCTCAACATCATCGACTTCAGCCCCGGTGAAGGGGGCCTCAATCCGGCCCTGGGTTCGGAATTTCGCCTGATCAACCGGGTTGTGGCCCTGGTCCTGGCCTGGGTGTTGCTGATTCCGCAGCGGCGGCGGTTCGAGATTTTTGAGACCGGCGAAGAAGAACCCGATTCCTTGTGGAAGCCGGCCCTCGGTGCCATCGTGGCGGTAACCGTGCTCCAGTTTGTTGTCTTCACCATCATCATGGTGGCCACCTAGTAGCAGGAAAGGGAAGGCTGCCGTGGAATCCCAGCCGGAACGACAAGTCAACTCGATGGGCCAGATCGTCGCCAAGGCCCACCACTTCATGGACAGTGACCGCGCGGACATGGCGTCTGACACCTTGCGCCAAGGCCTGACCCATCATCCCGAGTCGGCGCAGATGCACGGCCTGCTGGCCATCACGTTGCTCAACCAGAACCTGCTCGACGAGTGCCGCGAGGCCATCGGCGAAGCGCTGAAATGCGACCCGGAAGATCTGAATTCCCACTTCTGCCTCAGCCGTCTGGCCATCCAGGAGGGCCGCCACAGCGAGGCCGAAATGCACCTGCTCGAAGGGTTGAAAATCCACCCCGAGAACGTGCCTTTCATGGTCGAATACGCCCGCTTGATGAGCCTGACGAACAACGACGAAAAAGCCGACAATGTGCTCGCGAGAGCTTTGGCCATTGACCCAAATCACGAGGGCGCCCTGGGCCTGCGGTCAACCATCAAGGCCGACCGGGCCCATTTCGCGGCGGCCGACGAGCACCGCACCAAGGCCCTCGAAGTGAACCCCGATTCGGCGCTCGTGCACATCCGGGCCGGAGCCAGTTCCTTGAAATCGGGACGCCCTTTTCGGGCCCGGCGCCACTTCCGCGAAGCGATGATGATCGACCCGAACTTCCCGGATCTGGAAGGGACGTATCGGGAGTCTGACCGGTACTGCCGCTGGACCTACCTGCCCCTGTTCTACTGGTCGCTGGTGATGGAGCGCGTCCCGGGTCGGCAGTTCACGTTTTACATCGCCTTTCTGGTGGTGGCCAAAGGGTTGCCCGCCCTGGGCGTGCCCGACGCGGTGGTGGTCCCCGTCGTGGTCGGCTATCTGGGCTTTTGCGTATACACCTGGATCGCCAACCCGTTGACAAACCTTTGGCTCAAGTGGAGGCCCCTGCGTTGAAACCCGTCGACCCCAGTGTGCTCGAAGCGTTGACCGTCGCCCTGGCCGCGCAGCCTGAAAACCTGGCGCTGCGCCTGCATGTCGTCGAATTGCTGGTGGCCAGCGAACGGCTGGATGACGCCCTGAAGACCTTGCGCACCGGCACTTCGGAAACGGAAGCGGACCTGGCGTACCGGCGGCTGCTGTTGGTGCTGCTGCGGCGCACCGGTTCCGCCGCCGAGGCCCTGATCCGGGCTGAAGCCTGGCTGGCCGAAGCCGATGACCCGGTCATGCGCTGCGAGTTGGCGCGGGCGCTGTTGGCCCGGGGCGACCGGCAAGGAGCGGTGGACCAATACCAGGCGGCCCTGGCCGCGGACGCCGCCGTGCGCGACCCCCAGTTCGATGACCTGTCCGATGTGTACGGCGGCAGCGGCACGGAACTGTCGCTGGATGATTTGGCCGCGGATTTCGAGACTGATGACGACACTCAGGATGACGATGAGGAAGATGACGAGGATGAAGATCAGGATGAGGAGGAGTTCCGCGCGCCCATCCAGGCCGAAAACCAGACCGACGACGAGCTGGAGAACATGCAGGAGTGGGAAACCGAACTGGTGACCTTCGCCGACGTGGCGGGCCTGGCGGACGTGAAGCGTCAGATCAATCTCAGGATCATTGCACCCTTCCAAAAGGAAGACATCTACAAGGCCTTTGGTCGCAAGGCCGGCGGCGGGTTGCTGCTGTACGGGCCCCCCGGCTGTGGCAAAACCTACATTGCCCGGGCCACCGCCGGCGAGATCGGCGCCACCTTCATCAACGTGGGCATCAACGAGGTGCTCGACCGCTATTGGGGCGAAAGCGAGCGTGTGATCCACTCGTTATTCGCCAGCGCCCGCCGCAAGGCCCCCGCAGTCTTGTTTTTCGACGAGTTCGACGCCCTGGGTGCCTCACGCGGCCGCAGCGATTCGCAGTTTTTCCGCACCCTGGTCACCCAGTTGCTGCAGGAAATGGACGGCCTGCAGGGTCGGCCGGCCAACGTGCTGACCATCGCGGCAACCAACCTGCCCTGGAATGTGGATCCGGCTTTCCGGCGTCCGGGCCGCTTTGACCGCGTGCTCTTCGTACCCACGCCGGACACCGAAGCGCGCCGCGAAATGTTGAAAATGCTGACCGCCCGACTGCCGGGTGGCGACCAACTGGACCTCGACACCCTGGCCGCGCGCACCGAAGGCATGACCGGGGCGGATCTCGGTTCGCTGTGCGAACGGGCGGCTGAGCGGTCCCTCGAAGCGTCCCTCGAAAGTGGCGCCGTGGTGCCCGTGACCGCCGAAGATCTGGAAAGTTCGCTGAAGGTCACTGACCGCACGGCGAGCGAATGGCTGTCAACGGCGCGCAATTACGCCCGCTACTCCAACGCTGCCGGGCAGTATGACGAGCTGGTTTCGTTCTTGAAACGCACGAAGCAGTGGTGACCGCCTTCTTCTTTCTCGCAAGACAGAAAAAATTGACATATTTTTTTCCCCTGTTACCCTGTCTTTCCAGTTGATGGAGCCCTGCCATTTTGCCAGCGGCCCAAAATTTTGCCTAAGTAGGGAGAATAGAAATGTCTTACAAAATCGACGAAATTGAAGGCATCGGCCCCGCCTATGCCAAGAAGCTCAGCGCCGCCGACATCACCACCACCGACCACCTGATGGACAAGTGCAGCACGCCCGCCGGCCGCAAGGCCGTGGCCGAAGCCACTGGCATCGGCGAGTCCACCGTGCTGAACTGGACCAACATGGCTGACCTGATGCGCATTTCCGGCGTGGGCCCGCAGTTTTCCGAACTGCTGAAAGGCACCGGCGTCGATACGGTCAAGGAATTGCGGAACCGCAATGCCGACAACCTGGCCACAGCCATGGAGACCCTGAACAACGAGAAGAAACTCGCCCGCACCTCGCCCCCTTCGGCGACCGTTGCCAAGTGGGTTGCCGCCGCCAAGGAAATGGACCCGCGGATCACCTACTAGAGGTTTTAGCGGTTTTCAGCTAAAGTCGGAATGCATGGGCCCCGCTCCCCGGAACGGGGCCCGTCATCCGTCACCAATCAGGGAGATGCGCATGCAGCCGATCGAAAAAACGGGATCGTTCTATCTGGGCCGGACCTGGGACCCCACCACGGGAAAAACAACCGACGAAGCCCTCATGTACGATGCCCGCGACCTGACCACCCATGCGGTGTGCGTCGGCATGACCGGATCGGGCAAGACCGGCATGTGCATTGGTTTATTGGAAGAGGCCGCCCTGGACGGCGTCCCGGCGATCATCATCGACCCCAAGGGCGACATTTCCAACCTGCTGCTGACTTTTCCCGACCTGCTGCCCGATGATTTCGAACCCTGGATCAACCCCGACGACGCCCGGCGCAAGGGGCGCGACGTGCCCACCCACGCGGCCGAGACCGCGCGCACCTGGCGCGAGGGTTTGGCCTCCTGGGGTCAGGACGGCGAACGCATCAAACGCCTGAAAGCGGCGGCGGAATTCCGGATCTACACGCCGGGCTCAAGCGCCGGCGAACCGGTGTCGATCCTCGCCTCGCTGGCCGCCCCGCGCCAACCCTGGGCCGGTAACGAAGAAATGCTGCGCGATCAGATCCGCGGCGTATCCAGCGCGATCCTGGGCCTGGCCGGATCCGATGCCGACCCGATCCGCAGCCCCGAGCACATCTTCTTTGCCACGGTCATCGAGCACTATTGGCGGCAGGGACGCAGCCTTGACCTGGCTGACCTCATCCGCGCGCTGCAGGAACCGCCGGTGCGCAAGCTGGGCGTATTCGACGTCGACACGTTTTTCCCGCCCCAGAAACGGATGGGGCTGGCCATGGAATTGAATGGCCTGTTGGCAGCGCCCGGCTTTGCCGCCTGGCTGGAAGGCGCGCCCCTGGACATCGACAGCATGCTGTACACGCCGGACGGCCGGCCCCGCCACGCCATCTTCAATATCGCCCATCTGGACGACGCCCAGCGCATGTTCTTTGTCACCCTGCTGCTGGAAAGCACCCTGGCCTGGACCCGTCGCCAGAGCGGCACCTCGAGCCTGCGCGCCCTGCTGTACATGGACGAATTGTTTGGTTTCATGCCGCCGACGGCCAACCCGCCGTCCAAGACGCCTTTGTTGACGTTGCTGAAACAGGCCCGCGCCTTTGGCCTCGGTGTGGTGCTCACCACCCAGAACCCAGTCGACCTGGACTACAAGGGTCTGTCCAATACCGGCACCTGGTTTGTCGGCAAACTGCAGACCGAACGCGACAAGGCCCGCATGATGGACGGCCTGGAATCGTCCGGTGGCTGGACGGACCGCGGCGAGCTCGAAAAGCTGATCAGTGGCCTGGATTCGCGGGTCTTTCTGATGCACAACGTGCACGATGACGCGCCGACGATCTTTCACACCCGCTGGGTGATGAGTTATCTGTGCGGCCCCTTGACCCGTGACCAGATCCAGCGCATCCAGCCGCCGGCGCCGCTGATGGCAAAGGCGCCCTCGGCCCAGGCCACCAACACCGCCCACAGTGCGGCTATTGCCGCGGCACCTGGTATTGTGCCCACGGCCGGCAGCAGCCTGAAGACCGACCTGCAGGACGAAGGCTATGCGCCCCTGGCCCCCGCCCTCAAGGCCTCCATCACCCAGACCTTCCTGCCGGTGCTGACGCCCGCAGCGGCCGCAGCTTCGGTGCTCACCTACGAGCCGTTGCTGGTCGGCTGTGGGCAGGTGGCGTTCGTGGATCGCCGCAAAGGCATCAATGGCGAACGCCGATTGGGCCTGCAGTACGATCCTGGCACGCCGGGCATGAATGTGGACTGGAACAAAGCCGAGCCCCTGGATCTGGCGCCCTCCGAACTGACGGCCACCGGTCGCCAGAGCGCCCTCTACGCCCCGTTGCCGCGGGGCTGGGAAACCGTCACCCTGCACCGCAGCGCCAAAGCCGCCTTCAAGGACCACCTTTACCGTGACCAGGTCCTGACGGTGCCGGCCATCCCGGCCTTGAAGCTCTACGGCGAACCCGATGAAGACGAGGCCACCTTCCTGGGCCGCGCGCGCCTTGCGGTGCGGGAAAAGCGGGACCTGGAAGTCGACAAGCTGAACCGGAAGATGGAAACGAAGCTGGAGCGTCTGGAAAAGAAGCTGGGTCGCGAAGAGCGCGAACTGGCCGAAGATCAGGCCGAACACAAATCGCGCAAGGGCCAGGAGCTGCTTTCGGCCGGCGAAACCCTGCTGGGCATGTTTGGCGTCCTGGGCCGCAAGCGCAGCACCGGCCTGTCGACCGCCGCCCGCAAGCGCCGTATGACTTCCCGCGCCAAGGAAGACATCCGCGAATCGGAACAGGAAATCGCCGCCCTGGAAGGCAGCCTGTCGGACATGCGCCAACAATTGGCTGACGATGTGGAAGCCATCAGCGACAAATGGGACGCGGTATTGGACGAGGTCGAAACCTTTGACGTGTCGCCGCGCCGGACCGATGTGCGGCTGGACATCGTGGGCCTGGCCTGGGCGCCGGTCTGGTTGACCCCGGGCGCCGACGGCGGCAGCCACCGGCAAGACGCCTGGCGCCGCTGAAGCGGACGAACCACGCAACGCTAAAGTTTCACCCCAGCAGGAGTTGCGCCATGGCCCGCAGGCCCATGACCTTGAAACGCACCCTATTGATCTTCGTCGTCTTTCTGGGCGTCGCGGTGTTCCGCAGTTTCACCGGCACCACCCCCACGCCAGACGCTCCAGCTGGCGGTGGTTCCCCGGAAGCCCACCAGGGCTCCGGCACCACCGTGGAAGAAGCCGACTCGCGTCACCTGTCCGGTGTCATGCTGGACGCATCCGGCGTGGTCGACCGCACCCTGCCGGATGACAACGACGGCTCGCGCCACCAGCGCTTTATCCTGGAATTGGCCTCGGGACATACGGTTCTGGTCGCCCACAACATCGACCTGGCCCGACGCGTGCCCCTTGCGGCGGGTGACCGGGTGCAGCTTCATGGACAGTACGAGTGGAATGAACGTGGTGGCGTCCTGCACTGGACCCACCATGATCCGGGCGGGCGCCACCAGGGCGGCTGGATCGAACATGAAGGCCACCGGTACGAATAGCCCCCAATGCCCATTTGAAGGCTCCTGGGCCGGCAAAAGCCCGCACGCTTCAGGTTCTCATGAAATTATTTTCCACAATATGTGACTAATCTGATAAAGCTATGTCTAGAGGGTGTGAACACGCTGGGGGCCTTTCTGTGCCGAGCGTACAAAGAGGACGTTTTCTCGCTAACACAAGTGGAGGACCAGAAATGATGAATCGCAAAAGAATCCTGATCGCCCTGTCCGTGGTTTCGGCCGGCCTGCTGGCCGGTTGCAGCAACCAGGACTTGGCTATCAATGTCGATGAGCAGATCAAGGAGCGCGACGAGCGCATCAGCCAGCTGGAAGAGCAGGCCCGCCAGAGCCAGACCCAGTTGGACATGACCCAACGGGAGGCCGACGAGGCCGTCCGCCGTGCCACCGAAGCCGAGGCCAACAGCACCGCGGCTGCCACGGCTACCACGACGACCAACCTGACGGGTGACCTGTTGCCCCCCAACGCCAAGGTTGGCGAGTGTTACGCCCGCGTCCTGGTGCCGCCGGTTTACGAAAAAACCAGCGAGCGTGTCCTGATCAAGGAAGCCTCGGCCAGCATCGAAATCGTGCCCGCCAAATACGAATGGGTAGAAGAGTCGATCCTGGTCAAGGAAGCCGGCGAAGAGCTGATCGTCGTGCCGGCGACCTACAAGACCGTGACCGAAGAAGTATTGGTCAAGGCGACCAGCAGCCATATGGTCAAGGTGCCTGCCGAGTACAAGACCGAGACCGAAAAGGTTCTCGTGACCCCGGCCCGTGAATACTGGAAGAAGGGCCGCGGCCCGATCGAGAAGGTCAGCGGTTCGACCGGCGAGATCATGTGCCTGGTCAAGGAAGCCGCCGTGTACAAGACCGTCTCCCGGAAGGTGCTCGTGTCCGAGGCCACTACTCGCGAAGAGGCCATCCCGGCCGAATACAAAACGGTCACCCGCACGGTGGTCGATACTCCGGCCAAGACGCGCACCGTTGTGATCCCTGCCGAGTACAGCACGCTTAAGGTGCGCAACCTGGTCGATGGCCCCCGCGAAGTGCGGACCCCGATCGAGGCCGAGTACCGCACGGTGGCCAAGTCGGCCATGGCCGAAGCCAGCTACCTCGAGTGGCGCCAGATTCTTTGCGAGACCAACATGACCCACGCGACTGTGCTGGACATCCAGAACGCGCTGAAGGCCAAAGGATTCAATCCTGGTGCCATTGATGGCATCTACGGCACCGATACCCAGGCTGCCGTGAACAAATTCCAGGATTCGCAGAAGCTGTCCCGTGGGGCCCTGACCTACGAGACCGTCGACGCCCTGGGCTTGAGCAACTAGACGAAATTTCGGCAGGGATGCCGTGTATTTCCCGCTGGAACAGGAGCGGTCCGCAAGGGCCGCTCCTGTTTTTTATTCGATTGGCTGCTACCGGGTTTGACGCTGGGAAAGGGTTGGGCGCCGCCAGGGCTGGCGGCCAATTTTTTGAGCGGCGGCCTCAAGCTCAGTGCGGCTCAGTCCTGCCGTTTCCTGCAGCAGGGCCATGAGGTCCTCGCCATCCAGGTCACCACCGCGAGCAGACATCAGGTTCAGCAGGGTGGGCAACTCGACCTGGCTGGTCCAGGCCGTCAGCAATAGCAGGGAAGCCCCATAAAGATCGGACTCCTCGGACCACGACAGGTCATTCTCCTGCCCCCACTGCCAGGCCTGGGCGAACAAATCCGGGTTGCCCGAAGCCGGCAACACCTTCCGGGCCATCAGGGCCTGGCGCCAAAAGCCCGGCGCTTCCCGGGCGGCAAAACCTTTGGCCAACAATTCGCAGGCGCCGTCAATGAACCAGCGGGTGCCCTGGGAGCCTTGCCCGTCCCGGTCGTGACGCAAGGTCGGCACCACAGCCAGCAGGCTGTGGGTCAATTCGTGGGGCAGGGTGTCGTAGACAAACTCGACGACGTGACGCGAAGAGCCCTCACCCAATAGCGCCTCGCCCCGGTCCAGCATGGCGAGCCGAACCTGACTCCAATTGTCGGCGGCCTGGGTTTCGGTTTGAAACCGGTAAAGGCGCGGCCGCTGTTCGAACTCCAACAGATACAGCAACACTCCGCCGGTTATGTCCCTTTTGGTGGCAGATTCCAGGTGGACGTAGCACCTGTTCACGACCGCGGCCAGGGAGTCGATTTCAGCCTGGCGCACAGGCGCGAGGTTGGTCTGGATTTCCAATTGGCGGCCAGCGCCCAGGTCATATTGATGGACCGACAGATCGCGCCAGGCGGCCGGGTCGATGACAGTTTGGGGCCGGGCGTTGCCCTGGAAGTCGACGCCGAAAGTTTCCTGGGTAAAGACCGCAGCACTGGCATATTGCACGCCCACGATCAGGCATAATGAGACAAGGCAGACCCAAGTCAGGACTGGACGGCAATATTTTCCACCTTTGCTGCTCAGCGGGTTTCGACCCATCACGCACTCCTTTGGGGGGAGCAGGCGCATTCAGGGCCGCTTCGGGGGTGAGGTCCGGCAGAAGCCCTGTCGCCTGTGAGGGATTGGGACGCAAGATTTTTACCAAAAAGGGGAGCCCGGCGCTTGGCGACCGACATTCGTTTGTATGAAGGCGGGGAAGACTGGTAGATTCAGGATTCGGTCATGATCCGGACGGACGCCGCGTTGTTGCGCGCGCGCATGGCCGAGATAGCCGGCGACGCTGGGACGGGCGCGACAACGCCGGCTTGGCTGTCAGTTCGGGAGTTTATCTGGTTCGGCTGGCAGGCGCTGGCAAAATCCAGTCACACCGGTTGGCATTGGTGAGATAAAAGTCCCCCCGGGGGGACTTTTACTACACCCGCTACACATCCAACGAATGAATATCCTCGCCCGGATGGTCCGGATCCGGCCAATACGCAAACTCCGGCGCCACAACCTGGGGCGTGAAAATGGCGATGGCCACCAGGCTCAGGTAAAGAACCGCCACGATGGCATCGGGCACCCAATAGGGCAAGGCGTACAACCCGGTTTCGTGATGTTCGACCGCCGGCGAAAAGACATTGGCCAGCCAGGCGCCCAAGAGAAAGAGAAAGATGTAGCGGAAATTGCGCATCAACCGGGCGCGGAAGGCCTGCAGGCGCGTCAGGTGAAAGCGCGGGCAGAGCAAATCGTCGGCCACATGGGAACCCCACATGTCCTGGGGGCTGACCTGATCCCGGCGCAGAATACCCCCGTAGAAATTCTCCTCCAGCATGCGCACCCGCGCCCGCCACACATCAAAGAAGCGGAAGCGCCGCGCCTCGATGGTCAGAAATACGACATTGGCGAACATGCCCAGCAACAGGGCTTCGCGGGCATAGGTCGGATTGCTCAGGCTCGTGGTCAGGATGGCCAGGGTGGCCACGATGGCCCAGTTAGTGGTCGTATCGAGCCGCGCGCGCCAGACCAGCGAGCGGTGCATCTCGGCCCGATAGAAATGGGCCAGGGCCGTGATGTACTCAGCGCGGGTCAATGGCGAATCTTCGAATTCGGGTCGCTCGCCCGGCAACTCGGGAAATGTGAGTTTCTGATCCGTCTTGTCGTTCTTATTTTCGCCAGCCATTGCCTAACCTTCCTTGCGGGGAAACACGCCGTCCAGCGCTTCACGCAAAATGCCTTTGATCTCTTCGCTGAAGTCCTTACCCAACATCCATTCCAGATAGCCGCGGCCGCGCGGGTCGGCGACCACCGCGTTGATGGCCTGTCCCTGGTACTTGCCGAAGGTGAAAACGGCCTGGCCTTCGTCATTCCAGATGAACTTGCGCTTGAGGTCCACGTACTTGCCCTCGTCCGGGTTGCAGAACGTGTGCAGGGCATCCACTTCGCGGGGCAGGTCGTCGTAGTGGGCCAACTGGGCGTCCAGAATTTCGAGGGTCGCGGTGGTATCGGCCAGGGCATCGTGGGCGCCGACCAGTTCCTGGCCGCAGTACAGGCGATAGGCCGCCGACAAATCGCGCTTTTCCTTCAGGTGGAAGATGCGCATGGCGTCCAGGTGCTTCACGCCGCGGAAATCCAGTTCGCTGCCCGCGCGTTTGAGTTCGTTGGTCAGCAATGGCTGATCGAAGCGCACCGAGTTGTAGCCGGCCAGGTCGGCGCCCTCAAAGAACTCCTCCACCTCACGCCGCACCTGGCTGAAGGTGGGCGCGTCCTGCACATCGGTGTTCTTGATGCCGTGCACCTTGGTGGCCTCCGGCGGAATCGGGCACTCGGGGTTGACCAGGCTCTCGAAGGTGCGGCGGGTGCCGTTGGGCTCCACCCGGATGAGCGCCAGCTGGACAATCTTGTCGCGCTCCACGTCGATGCCGGTGGTCTCGAGGTCGAAGACGACCAACGGGCGGGTGAGGTTGAGG
>CAZLUL010000099.1:0-14666 GCA_964562635.1 uncultured Fibrobacteraceae bacterium
AACTGCAGAAGTTGGGCTACATGCCGGCGCAGGACGGATCGGGTCTCGAAGAGAGTTGGATGACGCTTGACGAGTTGAAAGAACTGGCCGGCCACCTGAACAAGGACGGCATGTTCGATCCCAAGACGTCTCCGCGCAAGGTGACCATCCTCGATCGTACGGGCATGATCGCGACCGTGAAGCTGGATGCGGCCTGGGGGGTCGATTATATTCATCTGACCAAGAGCAGCGGTGAGTGGATGATCATGAATGTCATCTGGGAGATGAGCGCGCACTAGTCGGAACCGACGGCGAGCAGGAACGGGAACACCGGGTCGCCCACGTGCCTGTGGGCGATCAAAAAAATGGGGCCGAAAATCGTCGAGAGGCCTGATGATGACCAAAAACGCAGTGACCATAATCATCGTGGCGCTGGGCCTGCTCGGCTGCAGTTCTGCCGAGCAGGAAACGCCGACCCAAGCCATCCAGGAGATCATCAAACTCTATGAAATCCGGAATTTTGATGCCCTGATTCGCACACGGTACGCCGAAATCTCGAAGACCACGAACGAACAACAGGTCGCAAGCCTGATCACCCGGTTCACGACCAGATTCGGTGACGAAGCGACGCTCAGTCAGGCGATCGAGACCTACAAAGCCGCGCTGCAAATAACGCCTGAGATTTCCGAAGCCGGCCAGGTCGCTACGTTTCAACTGGACCAGGGGTTCATCAAGTTGTCCCGGATGTCGGATGGGAAATGGGGATTTCATCTTTGAGGCGTTGCGCTCCGAGGCGCACTACTGCTTATCCTTTTCCGCCAGCAGTTCCACGAACGAAGCACAGGACGACAAGCCGTCCAGATTCCGATCCATACGCGTGGCCGGATCGGGGCGGGCATTGTTGCGCAAAGCCGCGCGGGCGATCAGTTGGGCACCGACCGGTATCGTCACAAAGAGAAAGGCGATGGTGACGACAGCCCGCACCATCGCACCGGCGCCACCGATGCCGAAGGCCGCACCGAGCATGACACAGCATACGCCGAGGGTGGCGGCTTTTCCGGCGGCATGGCTGCGCATGTAGACATCTGGGAACCGGATCAGGCCAAAGGACGCCATCAGGATCATGAGCACGCCAAACGACGTGAAGGCCAGCGCGACGAGGGTCATGCGTCACCTCTTCTTTCCAGATACCAGGCTAAAGCAACCGCGCTGATGAAGGTGACCATAGCCACGGCCAGGGCCAGGTCGAGAAGTGCCGTCACGCTGATGCGCCAGGCGAATACAGCGACGGAGGCGACCGCCGCGATGACCAGAACGTCCAGGGCCATCACCCGGTCGGCCTGCGTTGGACCGCGCAGCAGGCGGAAGGTGGCGATGGCCATCGCCAGCACGAGCACGAACAGCAGGATTTCCAGAGTAGTGGCTGTTGTGGCGGTGATGCCGTTCATGAAAACAACTTCCGGACTCGGCGCTCATAGCCGTCTTTGATTTCCCGGCGCAGGGTCTCGTCATCCGGAGCGAACATCGCATGGACCAGCATCGAACGCCGATCCGGCGATAACCCCAGAGCCAGGGTGCCGGGAGTCAGCGTGACAAGATTGGCCAGCACGGCGATTTCCAGATCGGTGTGCAGGTCCAGGGGCACACAGACGATGGCGGGCTGCCGGCGGTCGGCCGGGGTCACCAGGTCGTAGGTCACCCGCAACGAGGAGATGACCAGTTCGTAGGCGAAGAAACCGGCAAATCCGATGGCCAGCGGGATCTTGCCCAGGGCCTTGCGCAGACGTCGTCCGGTGTGACGTGCCGTCATCGCGAAACCTCCAGAACAGTGGCGACCCGATCCCGGTCGGCAATGAGGGAATCGGCCGCGTCACGGGACAGGTCCAGCAGCGGGCCGGGAACCAGTCCGATAGCGGTGATAAGCAGGGTGAGGATGAGGACGGCCGCCCAGCGGGAGCGTTCCCCCGTCCGGTCGGTCTGATCGGCTTGATCGGCCGCCGCCACCTCTGGTGCCGGCTTCCAGAACACGGCATTCCAGATTTTCACCATACTCAGCAGTGTGATCAGCCCGGCGGTGAGAGCAGCCACCGCCAGCCAAACGTCACCCGCGGCGATGACGGCCTGGATGATTCCAAGCTTGGCCCAGAAGCCGGACAGGGGCGGGATGCCGGCCAGCGAGAGCGCGGCCAGCAGGAAGACGCCGGCCAGCGCCGGGCGCGTCACGTGCAGGCCACCCAACCGGGGCAGGCTCAGGGTGCCGGCCTTCTCTTCCACCAGGCCAGCGACCAGGAAGAGAGCGGGCTTGACCAGCCCGTGGTGGGTCACGAAGAAAATCGTCGCGGCCACACCGGCCAGCCGTACTTCTGGCGACGGTGCGGTCAGCAGGGCCAGCCCGGCCGCCATGTAGCCAATCTGACTGATGCTGTGCCAGGCCAGGATGCGGGCCATGTTCGACTGCGTCGCGGCGCCAAAAACGCCCATCAGCATCGTCACCCCCGCCAGGCCACCGAGGACTGCTGACAAGCCATCGACCGCAGCGAACGGAAGGGTCAAAATGCGCAGGATCGAGTAGATGCCCACCTTGGTCAGCAGTGCGGCGAAGAGTGCGCTGACCCCGGCGGTGGGCACGTGGTAGCTGGCTGGCAACCAGAAGTGGAAGGGAAAGAGGGCGGCCTTCATCGCGAAAGCGACCAGCAATAGCGCGGCGACGCCGGTTACCGCACCGGGCCGCTCCGCGTGGACCACCGCCAGCCGGAACTGCAACTCGGTCATGTCCAGCGTGCCGGCCAAGCCATAGGTTACGCCGATGGCCAGCAGGAAGATCAGAGATCCGAGCAGATTCAGGGTCAGGGTCTTGACGGCGGCTTCGCGGCCGGCACGACCGCCGGTCACGATGAGCAGCCCGAAGCTGCCCATCAACAAGACCTCAAACCAGACATAGAGGTTGAACAGGTCGCGGGTCAGGAAGGCGCCGTTGACGCCTGTTATCAGGACCAGCAGCAGTGGCACGAAGGCAGGACGTCGGGCTGCGGACTGCCAATCGCCCCAGGTATAGAGCAGCGTCACGCAGGTCAGAACGGCCGCCAGAATAAGCAGTAGGGCGCTGAGCGGGTCGGCGCCCAGGGGGATACCCACCGGGGCAGCCCAGCCGCCGAGCCTGATGAGTAAATCCTGGCCTGTTGCCGCCGCCTGCTGCAGGAACGCGGCTCCGACCAGCAGGCCCGTACCGATCACCAGCCCGATCAGGTGCTGCAGACGCGGGCGCTGCCAGCTCAAAAGCGCCAGGCCCAAACCCAGCAGGGGCAGCACGAGCGGAGCGACGAGCAACAGGTCTGCTGCTTCATGCACAGTCTGGGGAAGGGTCGGAGTCATGAGTCCGTCCTCCGCATGGCGTCCAGATCGTTGTCGGGATGATCGGTCTGGGTGCGCCAGACCAGGGTCGTGGCCAGCGCCGTGATGGCGAACCCGATCACGATCGCCGTCAGCACCAGAGCCTGGGGCAGCGGATCGGCCGCGCCCGCCGGCGGTGCCGTCTCTCCGGCAGCCACCAGGGCGGGCACGCCGCGGGTCAGGCCGCCGGCCACAAACACGCCGAGGTTCGTCCCGTTGCCCAGCAGCATCAGGCCGATGATCAACTGGGCCGGCGACCGACGCAGGAGCAGATATGTGCCCAGCGTGAACAGCAGGCCAACCAACAGGGCCAACAATAACGTCATGACGGCTCTCCTTCCTGCACTTCGGCGTCCAGTAGCCACAGCAGGATCTGGACGGATCCGCCCAGCACGACCAGGTACACGCCGCAGTCGAAGAGCAATACGGAGCTGATCTTGCCGATGCCCGGCACCGCGAACCACCACTGACCGGCCAGGAACCCTTCGCCGCGCAGGAGACCGAAGATGCCGCTGCCAACGGCCGTCAAGACCCCCGTGCCGATGATGGCAGTTGGCGGCACGCGCAGTTGGCGGCGACCGGCCCGGGGCCCGTGGGCCAGGGCGTAGACGAGGAATCCCGAGGCCGCCAGCAGGCCACCAATGAACCCGCCACCGGGCTCGTTGTGGCCGCGAACGAGGGCCATCAGCGAAGCCGCCACCAGCAGAATCAGCACCGGCTTGGCAATGACGCGTAGGGGGATCCAGTTCATCGCACGCCCTTCCGGTTGGCCTGCAGCAGGCTCGCGATGATCAGGGCGGCGGCCGCCACGACGACAATCTCACCCAAAGTGTCCATGGCCCGGAAGTCGACCAGGATCACATTGACCACATTGCGGCCGGCCGCTTCGGGCCAGGACCAGGCCAGCAGCGTATCGGCCAGGTCGCGCGGCTTGGTGCCGGCGGCGGTCTGCAGGACGGCCAAGGTGGCGGTGGTGCCCAGGAGGCCGGCGATGATCAGGTCGCGAATTTTGCGCCATCGTTCCACCACCCGGGTTTCCCGGGGCAGCCGCACCAGCACCGCGGCCAGGATCACCACGACCAGCGTCTCGACCAGAAGCTGGGTGATGGCCAGATCGATGCCGCCAAAGAGGGCGAAGACCAAAGCCAGGCCAATCCCCGTCGTTCCGACGGCCAGGGCCGCGACGATGGGCCGGCCGGCAAACGCGCCGCCCAGAGCACCGGCAGCCATGATCCCCACCAAGAGGATCTCGTGCGGACGCACAGTACCCCGGTTGATTTCCACCGCCCGCAGGCCGTCGACCAGAAATGGCAGGGCCAGAGCCGCCGTCGCGACGGCAACCACGGCGACGTAGACGCGCAGCCGGCCACCCTGCACCAGGGCCGTCAGGTGGGCTGCGGCAGCGAAGAATCCGGCCAAGGCGCGGTCGTAAAGTGTCGTGGGGGTCAGGACACGCAGTGCCGCCGGCAGCGCTGGGCGACCCTGCAGCAGATGCAGCTTGCGGAACAAGAGATAGCCCGCCGCAAAGACGGTCACGCTCAGGCCGATCAGTAGCAGGGACTCGAGATTCAGGCCCGACCAGACCTTCAACTTGAAAACAACGGGTTCACCGGCGATAGCCGAGGCGGCGGCCTGACCAAGATGGGCATCAAAGGCCGCGGGCACGAGACCGCTGCCGACGCCCAGCAGCGCCAGGACCAGTGGCCCGACAACCATGCCAACCGGCAATCGGCGGGGTGGTTCGGCAGCTGGGTTTGCGGCGGGACGCAAGGTTCCCCAGAAGGGGCGCACCGCGATGGCCAAGGCCAGAGTCACCATGACGATGTTGGTGATGACGGCAGCCAGCACGAGCCACTCTCCGAGCGCCGGGACGGACAACTTGGCCTGCAGGGCGAGCTTCTTGCCCATGTAGCCAAGAGCCGGCGGGGCCCCTGCCTGGCCCAGTGCGGCCAGAAGAGCGGCGACGGCAGTCCAGGGCAAGGCCCGGCGCCAGCCTCCCAACTCCCGCAGGTCACGCGAACCGGTTCGGGCATCGAGGTTGGCCACGACCAGAAACAGCGAGGCTTTGTAGAGGGCGTGGACCGTCAGGAAGACGACCATCGCCGCAAGTGCCTGGCTTGTGCCCAGCCCCAATAGAAGAAACAGGGTGCCCAGAGCGCTGATCGTGGTATAGGCCAGGATCTCTTTGAGGTCGGTCCGGCCAATGGCCATCAGGGCACCACCAACCATCGTCAGAGTGCCGACGGCGGTCAGCACATAGAGCCAGGCTTCACTGCCCCCCAAGGCGGGATGCAGACGTGCCAATAAAAAGACGCCGGCCTTGACCATCGTGGCCGAGTGGAGCAGCGCCGAGACGGGCGTCGGTCCGGCCATGGCGGCGGGCAGCCAGTGGTGGAACGGCAGTTGGGCGCTCTTGGTGAAAGCGCCAAAGAGGATCAGGCCCAGGGCAAGGTGGTAGTGGGGGTCGGCCCGTAGCGCCTCGCCATGCTGCAGCAGCACCGAGAACGTTGCGGCTTCGCCGGTGTCCAATCCGGCCCGGCGCCCCATGGCAACCAGAACGACGAATCCGGCCAGCAGCGCCAGGCCGCCGGCTCCGGTCGTCAGCAACGCCCGCCGGGCGGCGTTGCGGGCGTACTCCTGGTCGCTCTTGAATCCGATCAGGAAGAAGGACGAGATGCTGGTCAGTTCCCAACAGACGAACAGCAGCCAGACATTGTCGGCCAAAGCGATCCCGAACATGGCTGCCAGAAAGACAAAGACCAATGCATTGAAGCGGCCCAACTGCGCGGAGCCGGCAAGGTAGTGCCCCGCATGAAGCACGACCAAACCACCAATCAGGCCGATCAGCGCCACAAACAGCATGGAGAGTCCGTCGGCCCGCAAGGCCAGGTCTGCCCCGAACTGCGGCACCCAGGCCACGCGCGAAATCAGGTCGGCCTGCCCACCCCGAAACCACTGCACCAACAACCCGGCCGCCGCAGCCAGGGGCACGGCCCCCAGCAGCCACGGCGCGGCCCGCCGATTCCTCTTTACGAGAAACGGCGCGGCCAGGGCGGCGGCCAGTTGGGCTGTGATGAGTGCCAACACTCGGGTCCTCCGTTACTCAGTCGTCGAACGTAATCGGGCTTTCGAACCCCGCCGGCTTGATGGCCAGCACCGAGGCGTCGAGGTGCTGCAGGACGGTCTCGGCCGTATTGCCCATGATCATGCCGCGCAGGCCGGTCCGGCTGAGCGTGCCCATGACGACAATATCGGAGCGGCGGCTTTTGGCAACCTCCATGATGCGCAGACCAGTCGGACCGCCGGGCAAGTGGATGCGCGGCGCCAGATCCGTCAAATCGTATTGGCTCAGGAGGCCGTTCAGACGGGCCTCTGCTGCAGCGGCGAGTTCTTCGTTCCAACCGGCGACGATGTCTCGGTGGACGCGTCCCGACTTGGGTGCGGGTTGCCACACATGGACGAGATCCAACTCGCCCCCGTAGATGCGGGCCAGTGACGTTGAGATCTGCAGCAGGGTGTGGTCCAGGTCCTGGGCAGCCGGCAGATTTTCCGCCGGATTCAAGGCCGCCAGGACCCGGAAGGTCTTGCGACGGCGCGCCGGGCGCACCACCCAGACTGGGCACGGACACTTGCGCAGCAGGTGCCGCGACGTGCTGCCGAAAAGATGGTCCCGCAGGCCGCCGTCTCCCTCGGAAGTCAGCACGACGAGGTCGTGGTCGCCGTCATGGATCTCCTGCATCAGGGACATGAACGGGTTGCCGAACGTGAAACGCGGCGTCACTTCAACGCCCTCTGCGGCCATTTCGGCGGCCACCTTGTCCAGAACGCCCTGGCGCTCCTGCGCGACCAGGGAAGCGAGGTCGAGGACCACGCCCGATGCCTTGTATTGGCTGTTGCCGGCGGGTAGCGGCGCGGCAATTTCGATCAGCTTGATCCGCGCCTCGTTGCGCCGGGCCAGTTCCAGGACGCGCTCACGGGCCCTGCGCCCTCGGGTGCCGGATTCGTGGACCAGCAAAATATTTTTGAAGCGTTGCATTTCCTCTTCCTCCTTTTCCGGAGATCGTGTGATCTCCGCATACCGCCGACGCCGCTCTCGGCGCCGAATCCTCCCCAACATAGACATGATATAGGATTCGACTAATTGGAATATATGTGTATATAGTTAGATAAAACCGAATAGTTGTCCCCGTTGATTGGCTCAAACATTGATTGGTTCAAACATGGACTGGCTCAACTATCATCATCTGCTCTATTTCTGGAGCGTGGCCCGCGAAGGCGGCGTGGCCCGTGCCGCCGAAGTCCTGAATCTCGCCCCGGCCACGATCAGCGCGCAGGTCAAGTCGCTGGAAGCGGCGTTGGGCGAGAGGTTGCTGGTGCGCAGCGGGCGCGGGTTGGCCCTGACGTCGAGCGGCGAGATGGTCTATGCCTACGCGGACGAGATCTTTTCCCTGGGCCGCGAATTGATGGGGGCGGTCAAATTCGGGATGACCGACCGACCGCTGCGACTGCAGGTCGGCCTGGTGGATGCCGTACCCAAGACGCTGGCCAGCGAACTGCTGCGTCCGGCCCTGGATCTCGAACGCCAGGTCCATCTCGTGGTGCGCGAGGGGAAACTGCAGGATCTCGTGGCCGACCTCATGATCCACCGCCTTGACATCATCCTGAGCGACGGCCGAGTCCGTGGCGCGGCCAATCCCAGCGTGTACCACCACGAATTTGGCAGCTGCGGTGTGCGCTTCCTCGCCCGGCCCAAGCTGGCGCGCAGTCTGCGGCCGGGCTTCCCGCAATCGCTGGACGGGGCGCCGTCACTCTTGCCGACCGAAAACACGGAATTGCGCGGCGCCCTGCAGGCGTGGTTCACCCGCACGGGAATCCAACCGCGGGTGGTTGCCGAGGTCGAAGACAGTGCTCTGCTCAAGGACCTGGCGGAAAGTGGGCACGGCTTTATCGGCGTACCCGAGCTGGTGGCCGACGTTGTCCAGAAGCGGCATGGTCTGCACAAGGTGGGATCGACCGACGAGTGTCGGGAAACGGTGTGGGCGATCAGCCTCGAGCGGCGCCTGACCCACCCGGCCGTCCAGGCTGTCATGGCCGCGAATCCGCTGCGGCCGGGGCGATCGAGCTGAGGGTGAGGGAGGTGAGGACAGCGGGAGTTTCAATCTGCCGTCCAGCTCCAACGTCGGCGAGTTCCGCGGCTTCGTGGCGACCAATGCGTTCACGATCGTCACGTTCAGCTCGAGCGGTTGCTGGTCAGCCATCGACAACCTGGCCGCCCACCCGGGCATCGTCTCCGACACGCAGCCCACGTGGGGCCGGATCGCTTTCTCGAAATGCGGTCGGGCTCATGCCCGTGAGGCGCTTGAAAGCCCGGTCGAAGGAACTCAGTTCAGAATATCCAAGTTTCCAGGCGATAGGGCCGATCTCGGTGTTGGTTTCCGTGAGAGCCTTCGTCGCAATCTGCAGGAGGACGTCATCTCGGATTTTGCGGAAAGAAAGACCGCGGGCTGACAGGCGTCTCTTGAGGGTGCTTTTGGATACGGCCAGGTGTCGCGCGACGTTGGGGACCGTTGCCCCTCCTGTTTCCATCTCTTCCAAAATATGCAGGCGAACGGTTGTCTCGAAGGACTCGGATTGAGTGACCAACTTCAGAAGTGATTCGGCCTCGTTGGTCAGCACTTCCAGGACGTTCGCGTCGACAGTATTGATCTTTTGGTCGAGGGTTTTCGTTTCGAAATCGAAGGCTGTGCGGGGCGCCTTGAATGTGATGTTGTCGCCAAAGATTTGGCTCAGTTCGCTGTGGTCAATGGGCGCCTCGTTGGCAAATTCCGCCCGCACCGGACACCAGCCTTTTCCTATCCGTTCCTTGATGAAATTGGCGAAGAACCCGAGCGACCACTCGTTGTCATGGCGCCGACGGGTTCGCGTGTCGGCATAGACGTGATACTCCAGGGAACTGATCGGTCCCTGGGAAGTGAGCGTGATGCCGGCACCGCGGTAAAAGGTTGGATAGTACTTTTCGGCGAAGTGCAGGAACCGCCGCACTGTTGGCGCATTGGCCAGGAGGTAGCCGAAGGTGCCCAGCATGGACACGTCGACGAAGTTGATCATGTGGAGTCCGAAGTTGTCATCGCCACTCAATCGGGCGCAGTTGGCAAGGATGATGTTCACGTCATAAGGCGTCAAACTATCTGGACTGTGCAGCATATGATGAATCTCGTTTGGCAACTCCCGGGCAAGCCTCTCCGTGTCAACGCCTCCACGACGAAAAGCTTCCAATAACCAGATTCCAGGGAGTTTGTCATTTTTCATGATTGGGCCAAAGTGTTAAAGATGTGGGCCAAAATGTCAAGCGCAATGCCACCGCTTGTCTATAATGGCGTTCATTATCAATTCAGTGAACCCGACTAACCGTGAGTGAGTAGCCGATGAAATTTTTGAACGCCTTCCTGTTTTTGGTGATTTTGGTGGGCTTGGCGACCCCTGCTTTGGCAGAGGAGCCCCCCAACATCGTCTATGTTCTGGTTGATAACTGGGGCTGGGGCGACATCAGTGTTCAGGGCAGCACCACGCCCACACCGCGCATAGATGGTCTTGCGGCCGAGGGCGTCCGGTTTACCAATTTCAATGTGCAGAATCAGTGCACTCCGACCAGATCCGCGCTTCACACCGGCCGACTCCCGATCCGCTCAGGAACGCAAAAGGTGGCGGCACCAGGGGAGCCCGATGGCCTTGCCCCATGGGAGTATACGATCGCAGAATTGCTGTCGGATGCTGGATATGCGACCGCGCTTTTTGGCAAATGGCACATCGGTTCAAAGCCGGGTCGTCTGCCAAATGATCAGGGTTACGATGAATGGTGGGGTATCAACGAAGGGTCGAATGCCGCGGCGTATACCAGCACGCCCCAGTTCGATCCTGATGTGGCCGAAGTGCCGCATTTCTGGACCGGCGTCAAAGGCAAACCGGCCACGAAGACCGAAATTTATGATATTCCCGCGAAGGCCAGCATGGATAGCCGGTCGACGGCCATGGCGATCGACTATATCAACGCGCGTTCAGCGGAGCAGAAGCCCTTCTATCTCTACCTGGCCTTTACCCATTTTCATCCTCCTTGGGGCGTGCATCCCGACTTTACCAACAATTCGCGGGCCGGGGTCTATGCGGATACTAAAATGGAAGTCGACTATAATGTGGGGCAGATTCTCGACGCCATCGAGGCCGCCGGCATCGCCGACAATACGATCGTCATCCTCACTGGTGACAATGGAGCGGCCAACTATCCTTCCCCGGGTGTGGTGACCGGAGAGGTCGGGGGTTCCAACGGCCCCTGGCGCGGTGGGCTCAGCACGGCCTACGAAGGGGGCATGCGTACTCCGGCTATGATTCGGTGGCCCGGCCAGGTGGTGCCCGGCAGAGTCAGCGATGAGATTGTGGCCGACCTGGATATCTATCCGACACTGGCACAACTGGTCGGCGCAGGCGACCGGATACCTACCGACCGACCGATCGACGGGATCGACCAGAGTGATTTTGTGCTCGGGAAACAGGATCATTCCAACCGTGAGCACGTGGTCACCTTTGTGGGCGATACCGTATTTGCCGTGAAGTGGCGGAACATGAAAGTGCACTTCGCAGCTTCGGAAGGAACCCATTCGGTGGTTCAGCGCTACACCTTCCCCCAAGTGTTCGATATTCAGGAGGATCCGAAAGAATCCTATGAGCTCTGGGGCAATGAAGGCTACGCCCATGCGTGGGTCATGTCGCCGGTCTCGAAAATTCTTGGTGAGCTCAACGGGAGTATGGCGAAGTATCCGAACATCGGGCCAGGCCAGGAGTTCTCCGGATACAAATTAGAGACAATTGCCCCCTTTGTCCGGAATGCTGCGAAATGAGCCGTTCATCGATTCCTTGTGTGGGTTTCAAGCGAAATCCCAAACACAAACAGGATAAAATGTGTCTTTATTAGTCGTTTTGTGCGACTATGGCGAGGTGCTGGTGATTGAGGGGAGGCCCCGGGCAGAAACTGAGAACTCGAATTCCGGAGAACAACAATGCGACTGTTGGCGATACTCAGCCTGATTCTATTGGCGACCCCCTCGTTGGCCGACCCCGTGGATCGCGTGATTCTCATCAGTGTCGACGGCTTGCGGGCCGACCTGCTCAGCAACCTGCTTGCTGGTGATGTCAACGGCGACTATGCGAACTTCCAACGCCTGGTCGATGAAGGAAGCGCGACATTTAATGCGCGCACCGACTTCACCCACACCGTCACCCTGCCCAATCACACCAGCATGATCACCGGGCGACCTGTTCTGCAACCGGTAGGCCAGCCCGTGACGGTTCATCACGGCTACACCAGCAACAGCACCCCCCAACCAACCGATACGCTTCACAATGTGGGCAACCCTGGCGTGTCCTACATTGCCAGCGTATTCGATGTTGCCCACGACCACGGCTTGTCGACGGCCCTGTATGCGAGCAAGAGCAAGTTTGTGATTTTTGATCAGAGCTACGACGCGCTCAGCGGCGCGCCCGACGTGACCGGCCCGGACAACGGTCCTGACAGGATCGATACCTTTTTGACCGTCTCGAGTGGTTCTCCGTCCAACGCGTCGCTGATGCAGGCGTCGTTCATGGCCGCTCTTGCTACCGATCCGGCGCAATTCAACTTTGTGCATTATCGCGATCCCGACAGTGCCGGCCATGCTTTTACCTGGGGTAGCACCGCCTGGAACAACTCCGTAAAAGCTGTCGATGGGTACCTTGGCGAGCTCCTCGATTTTGTCGACGCCAACCCCGTCCTGATGGGCCGGACGGTCATCATCCTGACCACCGACCACGGTGGAACCGCTTATGGCCATAACAATGCCGCCGACTCACGGATGTACACGATCCCGTTTTTTGTCTGGGGTGCGGATGTGGCGGTTGGGGGCGATCTTTATGGGTTGAATCCGGGGCGCCTGGACCCGGGAGTGGGGCGGCCCGACTACAACGCGGTGGCGCCTATTCGCAACGGTGACAGCGGAAACCTGGCGCTCAGTCTGCTCGGATTGCCGGCCGTTGCCGGTTCGACCATTGGTGCGGCGCAGGATCTGGACGTGACCGCGCCGGTCTCCAGCGTGCCCGATTCTTCCCAGCCTGTGCAACTCGCGCTCACCGCCTACCCCAACCCCTTCAACCCAACGACGAAGATCGTTTTTGAGCTGGCTCGTGCCGAGAAAGCCAGTCTGAGAATTTATGATATGGGCGGCCGGTTGGTCCGTGACCTGATCAGCGATAACATGCTGAATGCGGGGCAGCATGCGGCTGTTTGGCGAGGCGATGACGAGGCGGGACGCGCAGTCGCCGCGGGGCTCTATTTTTACAGGCTTGATGCTGGGACGGTCTCTGAGACCAAGCGGGTTGTGCTCTTGAAGTAGGTGAGTTGCACTGCGCAACCGCCCCCGTGGATGATGTGCCAAGCGGCCCACCGAATTGGCCAGGCCACATATGGAAAGGACCGGCGTGAAAAAGGTTTATGGTTTGCTCTGCCTGATGGCATTTTTCTACTCAACTCCCAGCGCGTACGCCCAGCACATCACCAATAAAATGGCGGCCGACCCAGACGCCCCGATCAGCCAATTTGTCCGCCGGATATTTCAGGACAGCAGCGGAAATCATTGGTTTGGGACCAATGGCGACGGGGTCATCCGCCACAATGGGGAGTTCCTCGAGTATTTCTCCATTCCCGAGGGCTTCGGTGGCGCTGCGGTCAGAGGCATTGTCGAGGACAAGCAAGGCAACGTCTGGTTCGGCACTTCCGGCGGGGTCACCAAATATGACGGGGAATCCTTCACCAATTATGACGAGCGCGATGGCCTCATTCATCATGACGTCTGGAGCATCACCATAGATAGTCAGGGAATCATCTGGATAGGCACCTTGCTGGGGGTCAGCCGTTTCGATGGCGAAGCCTTCACGGATTTTGACCTGCCCGAGAATATGCCGGACTATTCAAGAGGCGTGACAAGCACCCGAATCGTCCATTGCATCATGGAAGACAGGGCGGGGAAAATGTGGTTCGGCACCAGTGGCGGGGCCTATGTCTCCGATGGAAAATCGTTGGCCTATATTTCAGCGCAGGATGGCCTGTGCAGCAATTCGGTGAATTGTATTCTGGAAGATAAAGACGGCCGTTATTGGTTCGCGACTCATCACAACGGGGTCTGCCGTTGGGATGGAAATTCATTCACCCATATCAATGCGGACGATGGAGTGGACGGCACTGAGGTGTGGAATATCTATGAAGACCGCTCGGGCAACATCTGGTTTCCGGTGGAAGGTTTTGGAGTGTACCGGTATGACGGAAACTCATTTGCGAATTTTTCCAAGCCGGAGGGATTGGCCAGTCAGGCCATCCAATGCACCTATGAAGACAGAGATCGCCGGATTTGGTGCGGGGGGTGGCTGGGGCTTTTCAGCTTTGATGGGGAGTCATTTGTTGGTGTGACAAACAATGGGCCCTGGCAATAAAACGCCAGATTGTCGTCCCACGCCGGCTCCGACACGGCACTTGTTGCTGGGTTAAAGTGCTGATTTTGGCCGCTGGGGGGCTATTGGGCGGCTTTTGGCCCCGAAAATTGTTGGGCCGAAGGGCCTCTTGTCGTTTCGCCGTCGGTGAGGAATTTCAGCCTTCAAAAAAAAAGTTGGCTTAGATGGCCCAAATGGGTCATAATTAGCCCGCAGTGGTCAGGAAAGCTTTCTTTGACCCACAGAATTCGTGCCTGTCGATCAGCCTTGTTCAATCATGGCGGCGACGCACAACAGGATTCCTCCGACAGTCGGGGGATGAGGTTCGGGATCAATGCGATAACGGACCATTTTGAAGCGCAGGAGATCTGGCGGAAATAGCCGCAGGTCCTGAGCGCTTAGTTTAGTCGGCAAGCCGACATTTGGAGAAAAGACCTTGAAGAAGATCTACGTGGGCAACCTGCCCTTCACCGCGACCGAAGACGAAATCAAAGACCTGTTCGGCGAGCACGGTACCGTGCACTCGGTTGCGCTGATCAATGACCGCGAAACCGGTCGTCCCCGAGGCTTCGGCTTCATCGAAGTTGATGATGACGCCCTGAGCGCCATGATCCAGAACCTGGATGGCAAGGAAATGGGCGGCCGTGCGCTGCGCGTTAACGAAGCCCAGGACAAACCCCGCGGTGGCGGCGGTGGCGGCGGCGGCTACGGTGGCGGCGGCGGCGGTGGCGGCGGCGGCGGCGGCGGCCGTTGGTAAGCTGATCCGTTAGCCTACCGGCTGATGAATG